>NZ_CP158866.1:2036602-2357702 GCF_050990905.1 Falsibacillus pallidus | reverse complement strand
GAGAGTTGTTTGTTTTAGAAAACGGCTCATGCATTATTGATACTCCTGGAATGAGAGAGATACAACTTTGGGAAAGCAGCGAGGGGCTCCATTCCGGCTTTTCTGATGTAGATCTTCTTGCAGACAAGTGCCGCTTCAGGAATTGCACACACCAATCCGAGCCGGGCTGTGCCATCAGGGAGGCGATCCAAGAAGGGGAGCTCGATGAATCCCGTTTTCAAAGCTATTTGAAGCTTCAAAGGGAATTAGCCTACTTGGACCGTAAAACGGATAAACGAGCACAGAGCGAGGAACGGAAGAAGTGGAAAAAAATCAGCCAAAGTTCGAATCCCCCAAGAAAACGATAAATACTGAGCGTTATCGTTTACTTCTGCATAAAAAAGCGATAAAATGCCATCAATAAAGAAAATAGACTTTATCTGAAAGGATTGATAGGCTATGTCTCTTCAGGGGAATTTCGAGCTTGCAACATTTGCTGGCGGCTGTTTTTGGTGCATGGTCAAGCCTTTCGATGAACAGCCCGGCATTGAAAAGGTTGTATCAGGGTACACTGGGGGCTATACTGAAAACCCATCTTACCAAGAAGTATGTTCAGAAACGACAGGTCATTTCGAAGCCGTGCAAATCACTTTTGACCCTGTACTCTTTCCATATGAAAAGCTGTTGGAGGTATATTGGCAGCAGATTGATCCGACCGATCCCGGCGGTCAATTCTATGATCGTGGAAAATCTTATCAGACAGCGATTTTCTACCATTCAGATCAGCAAAAAGAAATTGCTTTAAATTCAAAAGAGCAGCTTGAAAAGAGCGGCAGATTTAACAAACCGATTGCCACAGAGATTTTGCCTGCCAAGGCCTTTTATCCTGCAGAAGAATACCATCAGAAATATTATAAAAAAAACCCTTCTCACTACAATGCCTATCATAAAGGTTCGGGGAGAGAATCATTTATTAAAACCCATTGGAGTGATCAAGAATGAACAAAAATAAGGAAAAACTTAAAGTGAAATTGACCCCCATTCAATATGAAGTGACTCAGAACAATGGTACTGAGCCTCCTTTTCAAAATGATTATTGGAACGTATTTGAGGATGGGATCTATGTTGATGTCGTTTCCGGAGAACCACTTTTCAGTTCAAAGGATAAATTCGATGCAGGATGCGGATGGCCATCTTTTTCAAAACCGTTGAAGCAGGAAGAGGTATACGAGAAAGATGATTTCAGCCACTTTATGGTCAGGAAAGAAGTAAGGAGCAATAAAGGGGAGTCGCATCTGGGACATGTATTTGATGATGGTCCAGGACCGGACGGCCTTCGCTACTGCATTAATTCTGCAGCCTTGAAATTCATCCCGTTGAAGGATATGCAAAAAGAAGGCTACGGGGAATACATGAAATTATTCGAAAAGGGACAGCGATAATCGCTGTTCTTTTTTAGAATGATAAGAAAGCATAAAAAATCAGGGTGAATCTCTGTCCAGCTCCAGCCCCCAGCCCCTCGAGTCATAAGCCATAACTCTACGGAAATCAGGATTTCCTTTGAGTTCCGTCTTATGCTGGTCGGGGCTTTTCAGGGCGCTTGCGCTTTTCTTATTAGGTTTTATCCCTATGATTTTGGTCTATAAGAGGTATATAGGATGGTGACGAAAATGCTGAATAAATTGTTTGGAAAAAAAGGTGAAGCTGATAAAAATGTAGATTTGTTTGCTCCAATGACAGGTAAGATCCTCCCTTTGGAAGAAGTGCCTGATCCGGTTTTTTCCCAAAGGATGATGGGAGATGGTTTTGCAATCGAACCTTCTGAAGGGGTGGCTGTTGCACCATTTGATGGAACAGTCATGCAGTTATTCCCTACAAAGCACGCTGTTGGATTAAAAGCTGAAAATGGTGCAGAAGTATTGATTCACATCGGACTGGAAACAGTTTCGATGAATGGAGAGGGCTTTGAAGCAATGGTCTCTGAAGGGGATAAAGTGAAAAAAGGGGATTCCCTGGTAACCTTTGATATCCAGTTAATCAATGAAAAGGCTTCGAGCATCATATCTCCGATCATTGTGACCAATGGTGATGATATTGAAGTTTTGAAGATGAGAGAAGTTGATCAAGTCAAAGCCGAGAGTGATGTGGTAATGGATATTAAGGTAAAATAAAAAAGCCCAAAGCGGGCTTTTTTATTTTAAAGCTAATCTGTTTTTGATGTCATTCCTCCGGAAAGGATAAATTTCATTGCTTCTTCCGGCTTTACGTCGATGATTTCGAGATCTTCCTTTGGGATCAGGAGAGTGAAGCCAGCAACTTGGAACGTTTGAGGGATGTATACTGCACAATAATTTTCAAATGGGCTATAGAATTGTTCCAGGTTTTCAGATGTGATGAAGCCAATGCTTTTTACTGCTGTCCCTGGAAAAGTGAATGTCACAACTTTCGAGAATGATTTTTTATCGCCTAAAAAAGAATTGACTGTGTCTTTAATCACGGAATAAATGGTCTTGACTAATGGGATCTTTGCTAAAAGCCTATCAATTAATTTTATGATGGTCCCAGTCACAAGCTTTGTGGACAGCCATCCAAGAATCGTGATGATGATGAGTGTAGCGATAAGTCCAATGCCCGGAATATAATGTGGAAAATGGGGGCGGAGGACGTTTCCTAATATACTGTCAAAAAACACAAACAGTTTATAAATTACATAGATGACGAGGACAATGGGGATTACAGTCAACACGCCATTTAGAAAGTTTTTTGCCAAGGATTTCATCGATGTTTTCCACTCCTCTAAAAACAAACATAAAGACATTATACCTTTAGGATGCTTAAGTGAAAAGATAAATCTAGCTGCAAAAAGAAGTGGGAGCAGGGGCAAATGTCATAAAAAAAAATTTAAGAACTGGGCGAATGCACATACAGACAATGGACGATTATCATAAAGTAGCATTGTAGAATGATTATTCATCACTGAGGAGTGAAAGATATGTACTATGGTTATGGTGCTGGATGCTGCACGCCTGGTTATGCATATCCATGCGGCGGAGGCAATTGGTTTGCGTTGATCGTTGTGTTGTTTATTTTGTTGATCATCATTGGCGCAGTCTGCTACTGCCCTAGATAATAAAATTAATGGATAAAATGAACTGGCCTTCCTGATAAACAGGAAGGCCAGCTTTTTTTAGAATAGATATATTCTAATCAGATTTTGAAATTGGAAATCAAATCCCTTAGATTTTCTGCTTGTTTAGATAATTCTGAAGCAGACGCTGTCACTTGCTCCATTGCGGCAGATCCTTCTTCTGAGGCGGCAGCAGTCATTTCAGTGTTGGCAGCTGTACTTTCAGCAATTTCACTAACCGATGCAAATGCTTCTGCTACATCTTGGCTCAGATGCAAAGTCTGGTGAATCTGTTCAACCATTTCATCAATGATTATGAATGTATCCTGTGATTGTTTCAAAATGTTATCCAGGGAAGAAGTGGTTTCATTTGAGATCTCCACACCTTCAATAACTGCTTTGACGCCTTCTTGGTTCTGCGTAATGATTGTTTTAACCTCTTGCTGGATGGAGCGGACAATTCCCGTCACTTCTTTGGCAGCATTTTGCGACTGCTCCGCAAGCTTCCGCACCTCATCTGCAACTACTGCAAATCCTCTTCCATGTTCACCTGCGCGAGCCGCTTCAATAGCCGCATTCAATGCAAGCAAATTGGTCTGTTCTGATATATCAGTGATTGTGTTGATGATCTTCGTGATTTCAGTTGATTTTTTGCCCAATGATTCTACTGTAGAAGTAGTATTGGCCATTGTTTCTTCAATTGACATCATTTTCAGTGAAGAAGACTTGACCGAGGAACCCCCATGTTCTGCAGCAGAGCGCATTTGGGAGGCTGCCAATTTCACTTTTTCAGCATTATCATTCAATCTGCCTGCAGATTTTTCTAACAAGTTCATCTTGTTGACGGACACTTCCATCTGTGATGTGGTTTTTTCACTTCCTACAGCAATTTCAGTAGATGTTTCCGCAATTGACATGATGGTCTTTGAAGTCTCTTCTGATGATGCCAAGAGCTCTTCGCTGCTGGCAGATACATTTTCGGCCATTTTGGATACTTCCCTTACTAAGGAAGCAATTCCGTCGATCAATACATTTGTATCCCTTGCAAGACCGGCAAGCTCATCATTCGATTTTACCTGGATTCTTTTTGTAAGATCCCCGCCTGCGCTTGCAATTTCCAGTATGGATTTGCTGATTTTCCGTGTATTTGCCCGGATGTTCCTGGATATCACGATAGAGAATAATACTGTCAGTACGACAGCCAGGATGGAAACACCGAGTGTCACAGCCTGTGAGAGAAGCACTTGTCTGTGTAATGAGTCGATTCTCTCTTTTGTAAAACTCTTCTGTTCGTCAATCATGGATTGAATATCTTTTCTCAAGTACTGCATATAATTGTTTCCTTGAGAAGTAGAGATTTGCAGAGTGGCTTCTTTTTGAGTTCCGTATCTTCTTGATTCTATGATGCGGTCGATCCAGCCTATCCAGAAATTATAATAGTTTTTTACATTTTCTAATTTTTTTGATTGAGCTGCCTGGTCCTTTAATAATGGTTCAAGTGCCTTCAATTGATTTTCTACATTATTTTTGCCATTTCCATAAGGTGCGAGCTGGCCTTCTTCCCCAGTCAGTACATATCCCCTTGCCCCGTCCTCAATATCCACAAGGGATTTGGAGAGATCTTGAATATCGCTATGTACAAGCATATCGTGACTGACTACTCTATTGATTTCTTGCTCTAGGGCCCTCATATTGAAATAGGAAATCAGAGTGAGTGCAATTAATAGGATGGTTAAAAATCCAAAAGAAAGTACGACGCGGCCACGAATGGTTTGTGTATAATGCCAAATGCCTTTGACGCTTCTTTGTTTTTCTTTTTGTTTTTTAGGTTTTCTCTCTTTTTTTTCTGTTTTCTCTTGTATCTTTTTCGACTTCTTAAAAGAGAAAATCTGCTTTTCTTTTTTCAATCTTGTCCTCCCCCTATATGTCAATATCCCTAGTCAATTTTGACTTATTTTCATTCTATACATTCCTTTGAGAATTTTCTACTAAATATTCATAATATTTGTCGAAAAACCAAAGTTTAGAAAAAATTAGAATGATTTCCTCTTAGAGTATTTAAAAATTCCTAGAAAGAATAAATAGAGAGTGACATAGACTTATAGGAGAACGTAAATGTTTGAAAGGCAGGAGGGATGGAGTTGCCTCGTTCCCATTTAATCAAACCACTTCTTGACGGAGAGTATGCAGAAGTCGACTACGGTAAAGGCATCTATATTTATGATGTGGAAGGAAAAGAGTATTTGGATGCCTGCTCGGGGGCAGTCACGGCAAATATCGGACATGGCCGGACAGAAGTCATCCAGGCGATGCAAAATCAGGCAGAAAAAGTTGCTTTCGTTTACCGTTCCCAATTTACAAGCAAGGCAGCGGAAGAATTGGCATCATTGATTTCTGAGAAGACGGATGGTCATTTAAATTCGTCCTTTTTTGTCAATAGCGGATCAGAAGCAACTGAAACTGCTATTAAAATAGCCCTTCAATATTGGCTTGAAAAAGGTATGCCGAAAAAAACAAAGGTCATTTCAAGATGGATGAGCTACCATGGCATTACGATGGGGGCACTATCTATGTCCGGTCACCCCGCAAGGAGGGAAAAGTTCAGTTCGATATTGGAGGATTGGCCAGTCTTCGAACCGCCCTATTGCTATAGATGTCCATATGGGAAAGAATACCCGAGTTGTCAGCTGCATTGTGCCTCCTATCTGGAAACCATTATCAAACGGCTTGGTGCTGAGAATATTGCCTGCATCATTGTAGAGCCTGTCATTGGAGCGGCAGGGGGAGCCATAACGCCGCCAGAAGGCTATTATGAAAAAATTAAAGAAATCTGTGATAACTATGACATTTTATTTGTCGCTGATGAAGTTATGACAGGGTGTGGAAGGACAGGGAAAATGCTTGCACTTGACCACTGGGGGGTCAAACCGGATATTGCAGCGCTGGGAAAGGGGCTTGGTGCTGGCTACGCTCCGATTGCCGCGGCGGTTGTAAGCGACAAGGTAATGAAACCAATATGGGATGGAACTAAATCCATCATGAGCGGGCATACATTCAGTGCAAATCCACTCTCTTGTGCAGCGGCTGCAGCTGTCCTTAAGTTGATTGATGAAGAGAATTGGATGGACATGGTAGAGGAAAAAGGACAGTACTTGAAGGCAGCTCTTCAAAAATTGTCCAAGCAATTTAACTTTATAGGAGAAATCAGGGGAAAAGGTCTGCTTATCGGAGTGGAATTCGTAAAGGATTGTGGGACGAAGGAATCTTTTTCCCCTGGAGGTGCCTTTACAAACAAAATTGTGTGGACTGCGAACATAAATGGTCTTCTTTTATATCCGGCAGCTTCGGGGATTGATGGCCGGAGCGGGGATGCTGTGATCATCGCTCCTCCTATTAATATAACTAAACGAGAGATTGATGAGTTGGTCAGAAGACTCAGAAAAACATTTGAATCCATAGAAAAGAATCACGTTGAAAGCGGAGATGAACATGAAGAAACCATATAACAAAGTTGTCTCAATGGAAGAGGCAATGGAGCATTTTTTTGATGGAATGACGATCATGTTCGGCGGATTTGGAGGGGTCGGTTCACCACCGGGATTGATTACGTCGATATTAGAAAAGGGAATCAAAAATATTACTTTGATCGGAAATGATACCGGATTTCCTGATATCGGGATTGGTCAATTGATCAAAAACAAGAGAGTGAAAAAAGTAATAGCCTCCCATATTGGATCCAATCCAATTGCAGGGGAACTGATGAGCAATGGCCAGATGGAAGTGGAATTTTCGCCTCAAGGGATCCTTGCTGAAAGGATGAGGGCTGGCGGAGTAGGGCTTGAAGGAATCGTCACTGAAATCGGCGCAGATAATGAATACTTGTCAGAAGGAAAAGAAACAATCACCATCGGGCAAAAAAAGTGTGTGATTGAAACGGCTTTGAATGCACAAGTCAGTATTTTATATGCCAAAAAAGCGGATGAATTCGGCAATTTAATTTATGACAAAAGTGCCAGGAACACCAATCCTATCGTAGCAATGGCAGGGGAATGGACAATAGTGGAGGCGGAAGAAATTGTACCTTTCGGGAGTATATGTGCTGAAGAAATCATAACGCCTGGTGTATTTGTAGATATGGTTGTTCCTTCAAAGGGAGTGAACTGGACATGGGCATGGGAAAAGAAATGAAGATCAAAATGGCAAAAAGGGCAGCGGAAGAAATCAAGGATGGAATGATCGTCAACTTAGGAATAGGCATTCCCTCTCTAATTCCTGATTTCCTGCATCCTGACAGGTTTGTCATGTTTCAGGCGGAAAATGGGATACTCGGCATGGGGTCAAGCCCGCCCTTGATGCAGGAAGATGAAAATCTATGTAATGCAGGCGGCTTTCCTGTAACGCTCAATCAAGGTGGTGCCTATTTTGATTCTGCCACTGCTTTTGGAATGATCCGTAAAGGTTATATAGACATGACCATTCTTGGTTCTTTAGAAGTCAGCGAGAAGGGCGATCTGGCCAATTGGATCGTCCCGGGGAAAAGGGTGCCGGGAATCGGAGGGGCAACTGAACTTGCAGCAAGAGCTAAAAAGGTGGTTGTCGTAATGACTCATACCGATAAATACGGAAACAGCAAGCTGGTTAAATCATGCAAGCTTCCATTGACTTCGAGGAAATGTGTGGACATGATCATAACAGATTTAGGCGTATTCCATTTAGTCAATGAGGGGCTTGTCTTAACCGATATATTTGAACCATATTCAATAGATGAAATTAAAGGAAAAACCGATGCTGATTTTTCACTTTCGGAACAGATCCGATATATTCCAGAATCTTATATAGAAGGAGTGTAGATAGTGCAGCTTCAAATTAAGAAATGGATGTCAGAACATGAGGCCATGGGTACAAAACTTCTGCAGAGACTGGTACAGGAAAGAAGCATCAGGGGCCATGAATATAATGCACAAGCAGTAATGATTGAAAAATGCAGGGAATTGGGCCTGGAATTGGATATATGGGATATCAATCGAAAAGAATTGGAACATCATGCATTTTTCCGCTGTGATAGAGACAGCTTTGAGGGAAACCCAAATATTTGTGCTGTTTGGAAAGGAAAAGGCGGCGGGAAGTCTATCATCTTAAATGGCCACATCGATGTAGTGCCTGAGGGTGATGAAAAGGATTGGACGGATGATCCGTATAGCGGGATGATAAAGGATGGAAAGCTATACGGACGGGGATCTACAGATATGAAAGGGGGAAGCGTCTCACTTTTACTGGCTATTCAAGCTTTAAAAGAATTGGACGTGACCTTGAAGGGCGATGTTATTTTTCAGAGTGTGATAGAGGAAGAAAGCGGTGGGGCAGGAACTCTTGCAGCGCTCTTAAGAGGCTATAAAGCGGAAGGTGCCATCATTCCTGAACCGACAAACATGAAAATGTTCATTAAGCAGCAGGGGTCTATGTGGTTCAGGATTACAATTAAAGGCAAATCCGCCCACGGCGGCACGAGATATGAAGGGGTAAATGCCATCGAAAAATCCATGAAGGTCATTTCTGCTTTGCAAAATCTTGAAACTCTCAGAAATGGCAGGATAAATGATCCCCTCTTTAAGGACATTCCGATACCGATACCAATCAATATTGGGAAAATCAATAGCGGATCTTGGCCATCATCCGTTCCTGATACGGCCATCATCGAAGGAAGGATGGGCGTGGCGCCATCTGAATCGATGGAAGCAGCTGAACAGGAAATGGAAGAATGCCTCGCTTCCATTATAAAAGAAGATGAGTGGCTGCTGGCACATCCCCCTAAACTTGAATGGTTTGGCGGGAGGTGGCAGCCGGGAGATCTTGATATCAATCATTCCTTCCTCCATTGTATGGAAGATGCCTTCTCCAATATATATGGAGTCAAACCTGTCATTGAAGCCTCCCCATGGGGGACCGACGGAGGCATCCTCTCGAAAGGCGGAGACATACCAGTGATTGTATTTGGTCCCGGGACAACCGAAGCGGCACATGAAGCAAATGAATTCATTGAACTGAAAAAAGTATTTGAAGCTGCAGAAGTCATAGCCTTGACGATTTGGCATTGGTGCAAGTGAGGAATGAATGATCAAAGAATGGGTAAACAGTAAGCGTGGAGAAATACCTCCTGCCTTCGTTCATGATATGATTTAACCAGGAATATCAATTTTTTCATTATCGATTCTATTCTAGATTTCGCAAGAGGAGGATGAAGATGAAACAAGATTTATGGATTAACGGAGAATGGGTAGAGACTGACCAATATTCTGATTTGCTGTCACCATATGGACAGTCCAAGATTGCTGAAGTGGCTGTGGCAGAAGAGAAACAAGTTAAATCTGCAGTAGCTGCTGCTCAAAGTGCATTTGAAAAAATGAAAAAGATGCCTGCTCATCAGCGGGCTGAAATCCTTGAAAAAGTGGCAGGAATGATTGAAAAAGATAAAGAGGAATGTGCAAAGATTATAGCCAGGGAAGCTTCCAAACCGATGAAAGCTGCCCGTTCTGAAGTAGACCGCACCATTATGACCTATAAATTTGCAGCCATTGAGGCGCGGAAAATCTACGGGGAGACTATCCCGATGGATGCTGCACCTGGCGGGGAAGGACGAATGGGCTATACGGTCAAAGAGCCTCTCGGAGTGATCGCTGCCATCACCCCATTTAATTTCCCGATGAATCTCGTGGCCCATAAGGTTGGGCCGGCTATTGCGGCTGGCAACGCTGTCGTCCTGAAGCCTGCAACCCAAACACCGCTGTCTTCCTATAAGATTGCTCAATATTTTCATGAAGCTGGCCTGCCCGCGGGAGCACTCAATGTCATATCGGGCAGCGGGAAGAAAATCGGTGGTGTTTTGATATCTGATGAACGGATCAAAATGGTCACATTCACTGGGAGTCCTTCCGTCGGCCAGTGGATAAGGGAGAATTCCGGTTTGAAACGAGTGACCCTTGAATTGGGATCGAATTCTGCAGTAGTTGTAGATGAAGATTCAGATTTGAATGAGGTTGTACCCCGAATTGTCACAGGTGCTTTTTCCTATCAGGGGCAAGTATGCATTTCAGTTCAACGGGTGTTCGTCCATGAATCTCTATATGAGGAGTTCGTAGAAAAAATCAAGGAAGAAACCAAGAAGTTAAAAATCGGCAGTCCGCTTGAAGATGAAACGGATGTATCTGCCATGATTTCACCAGATGATGTAAAACGGGCAAAAGAGTGGATCGACAGTGCACTGGCTAAAGGTGCAGAATTGGCTGCAGGCGGGGAAGTAAATGATGAAATCCTGGAGCCTACTTTACTTCTGAATGTACCACTTGATGAAAAGGTTTCATGTGCAGAAGTTTTTGCACCAGTCGTCCATATCAATGCTTTCAAGAATTTTGATGAGGCAATTGAAATGGTCAATGATTCCGATTATGGACTTCAGGCAGGGGTTTTTACAAAGGATGTCCAAAAGGCTTTCAAAGCAGCCAATGAACTGCATGTGGGCGGTGTTATGATCAATGAAATCCCGACTTTCCGTGTGGATCAAATGCCATACGGAGGCGTAAAATTGAGCGGTATGGGCCGTGAAGGCATTAAATATGCCGTTGAAGAGATGATGGAGCTGAAATTAGTCAGCTTTAAACTATAATAATGATTCAGACTGACTCACTGTGTTGAAAATGACTGCCGGGAATTGCAGATCTTCTGAACTGTAAACCATCATTTTTAGCAAAGTGGGTCAGTTTTTTTTGAAGGGATGGGGAGAATGGAGCAGATATCATTTTGGCATGCAGACATAGATTTTGGTGCGTCTGTTTACTTTGATGAAGTGAATAAAAGGATCCGTGTCGATGAATATGTTGGGAAAACAGCTTCACTTTTGACATACCTGTCCTCACAGGATGGGACCAAATATGAAAAATTGATCATTAAAGCAAAACAGGAAGACATGAAGTTAATGTTAGCCCATGGATATGTACTCGAAGCAATGATAGATAACTATTTTAATGGAAGTCCCGCCTATTTTTTTGTGAAATATAATTCGGCAGAGCGGCAGCGTGAACTCTTTTGGGAAGAAGAAGAGAAAATCGTCCAGCAAGTCCTCGCTTCAGAAGTTAAGCCTATAACCAAATTGCCTGACTTGTCCATCAATATCAGGAAAGCTGATCTATCGGATTCTGAATCACTTTCAAATTTATATAAGAAGGTTTTTTCCATCTATCCTGTTCCCATCCATGATCCCGAATATGTAAGAAAGTCCATGGGGGATGGAACCACCTTTTACTGTGCTGAAAAGAATGGGACGATCATTAGTGCTGCATCAGCTGAAATCAACCACTTTTATCATAATGCGGAGCTTACCGATTGTGCGACAGATCCCGATCATCGGAAGGGTGGCCTGATGAAATACATTTTATCTGCATTGGAGGAAGAGTTGAGAAGCAGCCAGATTTTCTGCAGCTACACGATTGCCAGATCGTTATCCTTTGGAATGAATTTGGCATTTTATCAGCTTGGGTATGGATATAGGGGTAGGCTGAAAAATAATTGCTATATCTATGACAAGCTTGAAGATATGAATGTATGGGTGAAAGACTTAAGCACTGCCGGAATTTCGGCAGGAACATGACTAAAATCCGGCACCTGCTCATATAGTTTAAAAAGGGCAGGTGTTCATTATGGAGACAAGCTGGCATGGAATATTTCAATCGATCATCAATGGCATTGATGAAGGCATCCACGCTATTGATATTACAGGCAAAACAATATTTTATAATGAAATAGCTGCCTCCAATGATGGGGTGCGGGCTGAAGAAGTAATCGGCAAACACATATTTGAGGTTTTCCCAACTTTATCTGAAGATTCCAGCACATTGTTAAAGGTCATCAAAACCGGTCAAATAATAAAAGATGTTCCTCAATCCTATGAAAATATCCATGGAACAAGAATTGAAACCGTCAATACGACGTTTCCATTATATATAAAGGATCAACTTATCGGAGCCGTTGAAATTTCAAAAGATTATACGAAGCTGAAGAAAATGGCTGAACAGCTGATGGAACTTCAAACGATAAAGAAGAATGGTCGTAAAGCAATCGCCCCATCTTCCAATAGACTCTATACATTTAATGATATTCTCACCAGTGATCCCCATTTCCAACATCAGATACAATTGGCGCAAAAAGCATCCTGGTCTGACTCCCCTATATTGGTTTATGGAGAAAGTGGTGTAGGAAAAGAATTGTTTGTGCAATCCATCCATCATTCTTCACCCCGTTCAAAAGGTCCATTTATTGCACAAAACTGTGCATCCTTGCCAGAAACTCTGCTTGACAGCATTTTGTTCGGCACTTCAAGAGGAAGCTATACCGGGGCTGTAGAAAAACCGGGATTATTCGAGCTGGCTAATGGAGGTACCATATTTTTAGATGAATTGCATGCCATGCCGCTGGAATTGCAGGCAAAACTGCTCAGGGTGTTGGAAGAAAAGAAAATTCGGAGACTGGGTTCAGCCAAAACAATTCAAATAGATGTCAGAGTAATGGCAGCGATGAATAAAGAGCCCCTTGCTGCAATGGAAGAGGAGAAACTCAGACCTGATCTTTATTATCGTTTAAATGTCCTTTCATTTTTTCTTCCTCCGCTTCGTGATCGAAAAGAAGATATTAAAATGCTGACAAATGCCTTCATTGAAATGTTCAATTCTTCTTTTACTAAAGAAATCAGTGGGATTGACCCCGGGCTTGAAAAGAAATTCCTGAATTACAATTGGCCCGGGAATATCCGCGAATTGAAAAATACAATAGAATACATGATGAACTTTGCAGAAGAAAGTATATTGCTTGTAAGGGATTTGCCTCCGACATTCCATAAGGGGAGTCACGCTCTGAAAATGGAAATGGAAGAACCGCCTTCGTTGAATATTTACATGCAGCAAGCTGAAAAAAATTATATTAAGAAGGCTCTCGACAATTCAGATCATAATATTTCTAAAGCTGCAGAACTTTTGGCTATACCTCGTCAGACCCTTCAGTACAAAATAAAAAAATATCAAATGATGAAATAAGGCTGCCGAATTTTCGGCGGTCTTATTTCTTTTTCTTCCTATTCACCCAATTCTCTGTGCCTACATAGTTTAATTTCAACGGAATAGATGTGTTGGCATGAAACTTGCATACTAATAAGCAAGAAGGACTTGGAGGGATGGGCATGAAATTCAATTTATTTAAACCAAAGAGGCATTGGAAAGATATCGAATTATGGAAAGATGTAACAGAAGAGCAGTGGAATGATTGGCTATGGCAGCTGACCAATACCATCCGCACGCTGGATGATCTAAAAAAAGTAGTCAACTTGACTGAAGATGAAGAAGAAGGCGTGAAGATTTCCACCAAAACGATTCCGTTGAACATCACGCCCTATTATGCATCGTTAATGGATCCGGATGATGTCAGGTGCCCGATCAGGATGCAGTCTGTCCCGGTATCCAATGAACTCCACAAGACAAAATATGATTTGGAAGATCCTCTGCATGAGGATGAGGATTCACCAGTGCCCGGATTGACACATCGGTATCCTGATCGAGTCCTGTTTCTTGTGACAAATCAGTGCTCAATGTATTGCCGCTATTGCACCAGGAGAAGATTTTCCGGACAGATTGGGATGGGGGTTCCTAAAAAACAGCTGGATGCAGCCATATCTTATATCAGGGATACACCTCAAGTCAGGGATGTCCTAATCTCCGGCGGAGACGGGCTTTTGATCAATGACCAGATCCTTGAATATGTATTAAAGAATTTGAGGGAAATCGATCACGTGGAGATAATCAGAATCGGTACACGTGCTCCAGTTGTATTTCCACAAAGGATTACGGAAAATCTCTGTAATATCTTGAAAAAATATCATCCTGTTTGGCTCAATACACATTTTAATACTTCAATAGAGATTACAGAAGAGTCTAAAAAGGCATGTGAAATGCTTGCAAATGCAGGAGTGCCGGTAGGGAACCAATCTGTTATACTTGCAGGCATCAATGACAGCGTTGCCATCATGAAAAAACTGATGCATGATTTAGTTAAAATCAGAGTGCGTCCATACTATATCTATCAATGTGATTTATCCGAGGGAATCGGTCATTTTCGTGCTCCGGTTTCAAAGGGGCTGGAAATCATCGAAGGGCTAAGGGGACATACGTCCGGGTATGCGGTCCCTACGTTCGTCGTTGATGCACCTGGAGGAGGAGGGAAAATCTCACTTCAGCCAAACTATTTGATTTCTCAAAGTGCTGATAAAGTGGTTCTAAGGAATTTTGAAGGGGTCATTACGACTTATCCAGAACCTGAAGATTATACCCCAGGGCGGGCAGATGATTATTTTAGGGGAATTTACCCGGAAATGGATGAATACGAATCAACAGCTGGCATTGCAGGTTTGATGAAAGACAAAGCAATGACGCTCATACCTGAAGGGATAAACCGAATTCACCGCAGGAAAACCTATGTAGAAAATCCGGAGCATGCTTCATTGAAAGATTATCGCGAGAAAAGAGATGTATTGAAGGATAAGAAATACAAAGCACAGCTCGCAAAAATGGATCAAAAGGAGAAGCCTGCAAATGAGTGAAAAATTATCTTGTGAATGGTGCGGAAGCGACGATGTAAAATTGGAGAAAAGATCGGTATATTGGGAACTGCCGGAAGGAACAAGGGCTGTTGAAATAAAAGAGACGCCAACTGCATGCTGCGTATCATGCGGAATGGAATATCAAAAAGAAGCAATGGTCAAAGAAATTGAGGACCAATTGTTCCTGATTGATCGGTCGAAGCTTGGAAAAGAAGTATTGTATGAAGAGTTAATGCAAATGCCTAGACTCCTAAAAAGGAACTACTTCGATTTTACGCAGTGATCACATATCTTTACGGAAAGCCCCCATTGCGTTATAGTTTAGGATAAAAAGAAAGAACTTTTTAGGCAGGCGTTTGATATGAATAAATCTTTTTATCATTTTTTACTGAAATATAGGCATCCAGAACCGAAGGATGACATCTCTGTTTTTGCAAATGATGCATACGACGACCATGCATTCCCAAAAGGGTCAAAAGATTACCATGAATTAAGCGGCTATCTGGAGTTGAATGGCCAATATCTTAAATCTATGTCCATCTTTGACGAAGCTTGGGAATTGTATATTCTTTCAGAATCATGATTTCTTATGGACCGTCCAAAAAGGCGGTCTTTTTTTTTACTATAGTTTTTTTCCTTTTCAGTAAGCGGAATTTTTCTAGCTGCATATAATAAATAAAAATATCTTTATGTCGGGAATCATAAAGGGGACGGGAGGATATGAATAATCAGCAGCCGCCAAAATTCAAAATAGGCGATACGATTGTTGTCACTCTATACGGCACAGTGGGAAAAGTAACGAACATCAAGGAATTGGATAATCAATTTCTTTACGAAGTGAATTATAATGAAGGGCTATTTACGGAGCAGAGTCTGATCCTTTTATCAGAGTATGAAGGCAATGTTGTGGATGCCGAACAAATTGACATCGAATATAAATTTTTTTTCGGAGACCTTGTCCAAGTAAAGGGATATGGAAATGATCTATTTAAAGTGGTGGGTTTCAGGACTGAAATCTGGCGATATAAAGAAGACGCATGGGAAGATATCATTTATGAACTCACAAGGTTGATTGATGGAGAATGGCTTGAAGCAGATGAAGATGAATTAATATTGATTGCTGATTCGGAACATGCCGATGCTGTCGTAAAAAAATATGGATGGATCTACCCGCAGAAAAAAACGGCGCTGCTGCCAGCGCCGCCGAAAAACCACCAGGTTAATATTGATAGGCTCTTGGATACGTATAATGATTATCAAATATTATATGCCATGTTCAAAGATCCTGCATATAAACAGAAACAAAAAAATACCCTGCAGCAGTTAAAGAATCTTTCCTCCATTTTTAATGAAGGGCAAGAAAAGCATTGATTATATAAATGGCAGCAGGAATGGATGCTGCCAGAAAGATCTTAAACAGGATTGATAAGAACTTCTCCATAAATTTGAGTATGTATCCTTCCGGGTTTCCAAGATCATTGCAAATGGAATCGATTGTTATGGCAGCTTTTTTCATCCAACATTCCTCCTGAAGAAGTGTGATGTTATACAATATGCTTGTACAAGGGAAAAATGACTGATTTCTGCATAACCAACATGGCTTGAACATACATTTTATAGAAACTTGGCAACAATATTAAAAAATCTTATCCAGTAATCATAGGGGGCGACATGATGCGGGAAATTGAAGTGTATATTGATACAGAAGAAATTGCAGAATTCTTCCTTCATCAACTTGTAATGAGGGGCTATGTCCCTACAGAAGAGGAACTGGAAGAGATTGCAGATATTACGTTCGATTACTTGATTGAAAAGTGCATCATAGATGAAGAGGAAGAAATAGGATAAAAACAGTCAAGGCGCTTCTCCATATTTAAGGGGAGGCGCCTTTTTTATTATTTCGACAAAACTAGTGTGGATTTGATAAAGGATTCGACGCTGCCCGCTTTGAATTGTTTTGTAAAGAGGAAAATTGGAGGTGCTGAAATTGGCATTGATGGAAAAGTTGAGGATCCGGAAGTCATTGGAAAAGGAAATGGATTTAACCTTGTTCCAAACACCGGAATATGGACAGGAAAAAGGTTACAGCCAAGTGTTCAGGACAATCATTTTATCAAGAAGCCATGAAGAGGCCCTAAATTTTTTGTTCAAGAAATTCAGTGTACCTGATCTTATGCCAAATGAATTTAATGGAAGGTTCATGGGGACGGGGGATATAGTTTTAATTGATGAATATAGGGGAGGTCAGCATTACTTTCAACTGAAATCAGGCGGATGGAAGAAGATAAACCGCGTGCACCTGCGATAAGAGCCAGAGAGCAATTGCTTCTCTGGCTTTATTTCGAATTAAAGTTGATGTCCAGGGCCATTTTTGCGTTTATCAGAAGTATTTTCTTTTGCATGTGCTTCATGTTCAGCCACGATTTGATCAGCAGGTATATGGTTGTTTTTCTTTTGACCATTGATTCGATTACGGTGTTTTTTTCCCAAAACGATTCCTCCAAACATTTATTGATGCACTGCCTTATTATTGTACCCGGTCTATAGAGACAACTCGCCGCCAAATATTGCATGTCGAACGAAAAAAGCTTACAATTGTCCTGCTGATCATTTTCAAGGAGGAATAAATAATGAGTATACATATCGGTGCAAAAGAAAATGAAATTGCGGAAACGGTCTTGCTTCCTGGAGATCCTTTACGTGCAAAATACATTGCTGAGACTTTCCTTGAAGGAGCAGTCTGCTACAATGAAGTACGGAATATGTTTGGATATACCGGAACATATAAAGGAAAGCGCATTTCGGTTCAAGGGACAGGAATGGGTGTGCCTTCCATCTCCATCTACATCAATGAATTAATGCAGAGTTATAATGTGCAAAATCTTATCCGTGTAGGTACATGCGGAGCTATTCAAAAAGACGTTAAGGTTCGAGACGTCATTTTGGCAATGACATCATCTACAGATTCTCAAATGAACCGTCTGACTTTTGGAGGAATTGATTATTCTCCTACAGCTAACTTTGACTTGTTGAAGCGTGCCTACGATGCTGGAATGGAAAAAGGACTAAATCTGAAAGTGGGTAATGTATTCACTGCAGATATGTTCTATAACGATAATGCAGATCATGAGAAATGGGCGCAGTATGGGATTTTAGCATTAGAAATGGAAACTTCCGCCCTTTATACGCTTGCCGCTAAATACGGCAGAAATGCTCTCTCTGTTTTGACTGTCAGCGATCACATCATCACAGGTGAAGAAACAACTGCCCATGAAAGACAAACGACTTTCAATGAGATGATTGAAGTGGCATTAGAAGCAGCGATTAAGTAAAGTGGAAAGGATCTGTCCAATGGACGGGTCCTTTTTCATGCTTTTCTTTTTTGGCGGCCATGTTATGATGGTATAGTTGAAATTTGAAAGAGAAAAAAGGTGAATGGTAATGAAACGCATAATCATGTTGACTTCAGCTGCAATGCTTTTAAGCGGATGCAGCGTACCTTACTTGGACAAGCTTACCGGAGAGCATTCAGCAGAACCGCAGGAAACTCCAGCAACCCAAACAAAATCAGATCCCAATCAAAATGTCCCTTCACAAGGATCTGCAGATGGACAAAATCAAAATGATAATCAAGAGATGCCGGCAGGCTTGGTCCTAAATGAAGAACAATTTAATGATATCAAAGAAGTTGATGGCAAAAAGGTCATTCAAAATTCCTCCAATGTTCTTGCATTGGTGAACAAAGAATATACACTTCCATCTACTTATATTCCAGCAGATCTTGTTCGCCCGCAAGTTGCCTTTTCATTTGGTGACCAGGACATCGAAAAAAGCCATATGAGAGCAGAAGCAGCTTCACATTTAGAAAAAATGTTCAATGCTGCAAAAAAAGAAGGGATTGAACTGTATGCTGCATCAGGATATCGTTCCTACAGCAGACAGGATGCACTCCTAAAAGCTGAGATTAAAAGTGTAGGGGAAGAAAAAGCCGTACAGGCGGTAGCTATCCCTGGCGAAAGCGAGCACCAATCAGGTCTTGCAATGGATATAACGAGCAAGGGAGAAAATATGCTCCTTACTGAACACTTTGAACAAACGGCTGAAGGGAAATGGCTAAGGGAACATGCCCATGAATATGGTTTCATCCTTCGCTATCCAAAAGGGAAAGAAAATATCACAGGCTATGAATATGAACCTTGGCATTTCCGTTATGTTGGGGAAAAAGCCGCAACGGAAATCTATTCTCACAACTGGACACTGGAAGAATATTTTCAGCATGTAAAGAAAGTATAAAGACCGATTATTAAAAAGGACAGGGTACCCTGTCCTTTTCCTTTGATATATCTAACGCAAATGTTTCATTTCTTAATTGTCCCATACGAACATACATTGTTAATATGGACAAACATTTAGGGGATGAAGAACATTCGAAAAATACTCCTTTTATTAGCAGGCAGTTTATTTATAGCATTTGGGATCAATGGTTTTTTTGTCCCGCATCAGCTTTTGGATGGCGGGATGATAGGGGTGGGCTTGATCATGCACTATGTTTTTCATGTGCAGCCCGGGCTGAGCATGATAGTACTAAGCATTCCGCTATACATCATCGCATGGTTTACATATCGTCCATTGTTTTTTAACAGCCTTCACGGAATGCTGCTTTCCTCTTTCTTGATTGATTTATTATTACCTGTTTCAGCTTGGGTGAGATTCCCCATTATTATCAGTGCAGTAATCGGAGGGATCTGTGTAGGAATAGGCATAGGACTGCTATTATGGGCAGAGGCTGCCTCAGGCGGCGTTGATCTGCTTGCTCAGATAATCGGAAGGAAAAAGGGCTGGAATATAGGTTTGATCATTTTTACGATGGATGCTGCCATTATCACGACAGGTGCCTTTCTCATAGGAAAAGATGCGTTCCTATATTCATTGCTTGCAGTTTCTTCTGTCGGCTGTGTTACGTCTTTAATGTCGATGAAATTGCAATAAACTTGCTATAGATAGAGAATTTAATCCATTTTTAATTGTTAAAGTGAAATGAAACATGCTATTCTATACAAAACGATGTTTGCAAAAGAACGACCGTTTTTCGCATCATTGTATACAGGAACGAAAGTGGTGAACGTCATGGAAAATGAAAAAAAGGAAGTAGAATCAGCCCAGGAAAACCACTCGGGTTTTATAAAAATGCGGAAATTTTCCTTTGTCATGCTAATGTTTTTCCTTGTTTTTGCTACGGCAGGCATAACAACATTCGCATTGGCATTCGGTGATGAAAAAGCAGTGAATGTAGGGGTTCCGGAGAGAACCGAATTTAAAAAACTTTATGACACATATGATGAATTGAAAAAAGACTATTACAAAGACATCGATCAGGATAAATTAGTGAATGGCGCCATTAACGGGATGATTGAATCCTTGGACGACCCTTATTCTGATTATATGACAAAAGAAGAAGCAGAAAAATTCCATGAAAGCATTTCCTCCTCATTTCAGGGAATCGGAGCTGAAATTCAGGAGAAGGATGGAAATATTGTAGTTGTTTCTCCAATCAAAGGCTCTCCAGCTGAAAAAGCAGGCATCAAGCCAAATGACATCATCCTTGCGGTGGATGGGAAGTCCATTCATGGCATGAGTGCAACAGATGCAGTCATGCTGATTCGTGGCAAGAAAGGTACAGATGTAACATTGTCTGTACAGAAGGCTGGAAGCGATGAACCAACAGAAATTAAAATTACCAGGGATGATATCCCATTAAATACAGTGAATGCTGAAATGATGGATAATGGCATTGCCAAAGTCCAGATCACAAGCTTCTCTGAAAACACCTATAAAGAATTACAGGATGCCCTGGCAGATATGGAAAAACAAGGAATGAAGGGGCTTGTCATTGACTTAAGGCAAAATCCTGGCGGTCTGCTGGATCAAGCGATCAAAATCTCCAACCTATTTGTTCCAGAAGGCAAATTGATCCTGCAAGTGGAAGACAGGAATGGAAAAAGGGAGAAAATCGCTGCTGAAGGCGGGAAGAAAATTGATGTTCCTGTATCTGTCCTTATTGATGGAGGAAGTGCCAGTGCATCTGAAATATTTGCAGCTGCTGTCAGCCAATCGGCGAACATACCATTGGTTGGTGAAAAGTCATTTGGAAAAGGGACTGTTCAGACTGCTTCCGATTTCAATGATGGCTCTAATATTAAATTCACCACAGCTAAATGGCTGACGCCAAACGGTGATTGGATCCATACGAAAGGCATCATGCCTGATGTTGAAGCTAAGCTTCCGGATTACGCCAATCTGCCATATCTGAATCCAGATAAGGAATTGAAAAAAGAGATGGTCTCAAGCGAAGTAAAAGCTGCTGAAGAAATGCTCAAGGCAATCGGACTCGATCCAGGAAAAGTAGATGGCTACTTTGATGAAAACACCGAAAATGCGGTGAAGAAATTCCAGGAAAATAATAAATTGTCTGCTGATGGGGTACTAAAAGGCGAGTCCACAATGGACCTCATGGAGAAGGTTCGCGAAAAGATTCTCCAAAACGATACCCAAGTGAAGAAAGCAGTTGAAGTATTGCAAAAAGAAAAGAAATAAAGAAGCACGTGCCCCGGCTAATAATGCCGGGGCATTTTTATGCCTTCCTGATACTGTCCTGAATAGAAACCCGCTTCTTTTCCTACAATGAAGATAGGTAAAAAAGAAAGCGGTGAAGAAATGCGCAAAGTCTATTTGATTTTAATTTTAATCGGTCTAGCCAGCCTATATACATCTTGGAAACCAGGCCTCATCAACTTTGGAGAAAAGGAAGCAGGAGCTGACAAGCTCGATGAACAAAAAAATACTTTCGTAAAAATCCCGACAATCCTTGAAGATACAACCCTCCTCCCTCAAAAAAAAGAGCCAATTACAATTCTTATATTAGGATCAGACCAGCGAAAAGAAGAAGCCGCGAGATCCGATAGTATCATGCTTACCCGGTATGATCCTGGACGTAATCAAATGAAAGTGGTTTCGATCATGCGTGATTCCTACATGAATATCCCTGGATACGGCTATAGTAAAATTAACCACGCTTACTCTTGGGGCGGAAAGGATCTAATGAAAGAAACTATTGAAAAAAATTTCGGTATAAAAATAAATCATGTAGCTTTGATCAATTTTGAAGGGTTCACAAAACTTATTGATGAATTGATACCTGAGGGAATCAAAGTAAATGTTTCGCCTGAAATGATTGATTATTTTCATTGGAAAATTAATCCTGGTGAGCAGAATCTTCATAGTGCTGAATTACTTCAATATGTAAGGTTCCGCCACGATGGAAACAATGATTTCGGCAGGGTCGACAGGCAGCAGGAAGTCATCAGCAAAATAAAGGATAAAGTCATGGAAAAGATGCAAAACGGAAAAGGGGTCTCCACTACACTTTCTATGATAAGAAGCGGAAAAGAGGTGGTTGAAACGGATATTTCCTTTCCTAATATGATTGAATATGGTATGAATATCATGCTTCATCCAATCCAAGATGTTCAATCGCTTCGGATTCCAGTGAATAATAGCTTTAATGATAAAATGACAGATCATGCGGGATTAGTACTGAAATATGATGAAAAACTGAACAAAACAGCACTTCAACAGTTCCTCGGAACAGATTCATTGGTTAACGGCAAATAATAAATAAAAAGGAGGGCAAAGCCCTCCTTTTTATTTTGTGCAGACTGCAATTCCAATAGGGTAGTGGATGCCATCTCTCTTCGGTTCTACAAGAACGCCTTTTTGGAAATAAAATTGTTTACCTGAATACACCATGAAAAGGTTGCGAAATTCTTCTTCCGTAAGTTGATGAATGTGGAAAGGTTCATTGGTTGGCAATCCTCTTCCTGATCCAAATGGGGTAGAAATAACAAGTGTCCCTTTCGGTTTAAGCAAATGATATAAATTAGTCATGAATGCTGTTTCGTCCTCTAGATGTTCAATTGTTTCAAAACTCATGATCATATCAAATTGACCTATTTTACTTGGTAAATCAGGATCTTCCGCATCTCCAACCACGTATTTGACTAATGGATGATAATAATGCTGCTTCGCATATTGAATCGTTTCATTTGAAATATCAACAGCTATTAATTCGGAAATCTCTTTCTTTTTGGCTTTTGCGACAATTGAAGACCCATATCCGGCTCCGCAAGCCAAGTCGAGCACCCTGCCTTTTGCATAGTGCATGGCAAAATGATATCGTGCAATATGCTCCAACAAAAGACCATTCGTAATTTTCATTTTTTCCGGAATGACTCGTTCACCTGTAAACTCCATACCCGTCCTCCTCTAAACATAAATACATTATAGCAGACGATATTGCCAAAAAGGGAATTTTCGGATACAATAACCGTTTGAGCATTTAATGAAAAAATTATGATGAAAATGGTGAAATCATGAAAAAGATCAAAGTTTATGTTCTGGCAGGGTTTCTTGGAAGCGGAAAAACAACCTTGCTGCGTAACTTCATTAAATACGAAAAGGATCATGGCAGGACTCCTGCAGTTTTAATGAATGAACTTGGCAGTGTTTCCATCGATACAGGTGCAGTTGAAGAAGGGACGCCTATCGCTGAATTATTGGATGGATGTATTTGCTGTACGATTCAGGAAAAATTGGAAGCTCAACTTCAAGATCTCCTTTACCGCTACCAATTTGATTCACTCATCATTGAAACAACAGGAGCAGCACATCCGGTTGAAGTGGTCGATTCGATCATGTCTCCGCTTTTTGCCCATCAATTTGAATTTGAAGGCATCATTACAACTGTAGATGCTTTAAGGTGGAAAAATCGAAATGAATTAAGTCCACAAGTCCTTCATTTACTCCGTGAACAAATAAGAAATGCACGCTTGGTCCTTCTAAACAAAATTGATTTAGTGAGTGAAATGGAAAGCGGTACTTTCGTTTATGAAATACAGGGATTGAATACTGAAGCACCTGTAGTGCTGACAAAACATTCTGCATTCGACTTCGACCTTCTTTCTAAAATGGCCAAAACGGAGATAAAGGCACATGAACCATCTCCAATCGGGGAGAAGTTCAAGCTCCAATCATTTGTCTATACCTTTACTGGGGCTATTCAACTGGAGTCTTTCGAAAACTGGCTAAGATCATTGCCTGATACTATATACAGATTGAAAGGGTATGTATTATTCACACACTCGGAAAAACCATATTTATTTCAATATTCCTATGGGATGCCGCTTTATTTTAAAGAGGAAATGATGATGCCATTAAATTTAGTAATAATCGGTGAAAATTTAGATCAAACACAATTACAGACATCATTATCGGCACTCGAATCCAATAAAAAAAGTGAATGAGTCAACAAAAAGTTCTTGACGGACCCTGGTTATAGTACTATCATGTAATAGTTCACCAGGTTAAGTATTTCAGCACTTGCATTTGATAATGGAAAGGTTCGATGAAAGTGAATGATCAGAAAATATTTGAACTGGAGAATTTGTTCCGCAGAGTCTTCAGGAAAATGAGAAATGAATTGCGCAGCACCATGGGAAAGTATGTCAGCATAAATGAGTTTGCTGTGCTTAAAAATATGAAAGAAGGGGCTGTGAAAGCATCTGACCTATCAAAAGCGTTGGATGTATCAGCGAGCCATATTACTACCATCACGGATTCCCTCTTTGAGAAGGAATTGATTACAAGGCAGAGGTCAGCTAAAGATAGAAGGGTTGTCCATCTCTCTTTGACAGATCAAGGGAAAGAACTGATTATTAAAATTGAGTCATTGAAATCCGAATACTTCAAGGAACTTTTCCATATGTGGACTGACAAAGAAGTGGATGACATGATTGAATTGTTCAGTAAATTAGATTTTACAATTGATGGCCATGAATAATGGCCGTTTTTGTGGGGTAATCATTCAGTTGGTTAACCTTTTGATACACTAAAGAAACTAGGGGGTTCACTTAATGGAACATCTTGATAAACGCAAGAAAGTCCTTATCATGCTTGCCATTATGTCTGCCATGCTATTTGCAGCATTGAATCAGACAATCGTTGGTACGGCATTGCCGAGAATCATTGCCGATCTCGGAGGGATGAAATACTATAGCTGGGTTTTTACCATTTACATGCTTACAAGCTCCATAACTGCCGTATTGGTAGGGAAGCTGTCTGACATATATGGCCGTAAACCGTTCATTTTAATTGGTATTGGTATTTTTACTATTGGTTCATTCTTATCTGGATTTTCGGATACAATCATTCAATTGATCATCTTCCGAGGTGTCCAAGGATTTGGTGCTGGTATGATCATGTCTACAGCCTTTACAGCAGTGGGGGACTTGTTCTCACCACGTGAAAGAGGAAGATGGCAAGGATTGATGAGTGCTGTATTCGGTCTTGCCAGTGTGTTCGGGCCAACCCTTGGCGGCTATATCGTAGATAATGCTGATTGGCATTGGGTGTTCTGGGTATTCTTGCCGTTCGGTGCGGTAGCCTTGATCATGATTTGGACGCTTTTCCCTTCACAGGTGAAGAAACAAGGCGGATCCATAGACTATTTTGGATCCCTATTCTTGACGCTGACTATCGTACCTCTTCTTCTCGCCTTCACATGGGGCGGCAAAGACTACGAGTGGTCTTCAGTTCAAATCATCGGTTTATTCGCCGGTACTGTTGTAGCATTACTCCTATTCTTATTCACCGAGAAAAAAGTTAAAAATCCAGTTTTGCCTCTTGAACTATTTAAGAACAGTGTGTTCTCTCTATCCAACTTGATTGGGTTCCTGCTTGGTGCCGGAATGTTCGGTGCTATCATGTATATGCCTATGTTTATTCAGGGTGTCATAGGGACCTCTGCTACAAAATCAGGGCTTGTGATGATGCCAATGACGCTTAGCATGGTTATTGCCAGTGCAATAGGCGGCCAATTGATTACAAAGACAGGGAAATATAAAATCATTGCATTAATTGGATTATTGATCATGACAACAGGATTATTCAATTTATCCCGAATGGGAACGGACACTTCAAACACTACTGCCATTCTAAATATGATTACAGTGGGAGTAGGATTGGGTCTCAGCTTCCCGGTATTTACTCTTACTATTCAAAATGCAGTGGATTATAAATTCCTCGGTGTTGCAACAGCATCCTCCCAATTGTTCAGACAAATTGGCGGAACTATTGGTGTTGCCATTATGGGAACTGTCATGAACTCCAAAATGACAGATAAAATAAAGGAACTGGCTGCAGAAGCTCAGCAAGGCGGACAAGCGGGTGCTATCCCACCAGCGATGAAAGCTAAGATTCAGGCGCTTCAGGATCCTCAATTATTAATGGATCCCGAAAAACTGAAAAAAGCTACAGAAGGGTTCCCGCCTGAAATGCAGGCAATGTTAAAGCAAATCTTTTCTTTAACAAGGGAAGCATTAAGCTACTCCCTTACTCATGTTTT
This sequence comes from Falsibacillus pallidus, assembly GCF_050990905.1. Lineage (GTDB taxonomy): Bacteria > Bacillota > Bacilli > Bacillales > DSM-25281 > Falsibacillus > Falsibacillus pallidus_A. The sequence goes on along the minus strand of NZ_CP158866.1, from coordinate 2,331,503 downwards.
CTTGATCGGAGCCTGTGTCATTGGAGCTGGATTTATCCTGACATTATTCATGAAGGAAATTCCGTTAAGACAGTCCAATAAAGGAGAAACTCCTGCAGAAGAAGAAAATAAAGTCACTGCAAAAGCTGAATAAATAATGAAAGTCCCCCTTTCCTGGATGGAACGGGGGACTTTTTTCATCGTGTTTAGTTTTCTCCAAACTTGATAAAGGTGAGTTCATCTTCAACTAGACCGCAGGCAGCGCATTGAATTTTATTCTCAGGTCCTTTATAAACCATATGGAATGGCTCTAGATCATTGTTTTCGTACTGCTGTAAGACATCTCCCGTATGTGGATCCAGTTTAACCGGGTGAGGGACCTGTTGTATAATATTGAAGCGTGTTCTATTTGTTTTACAGTTTGGACAACGATAAGGTGTGGACAATATGAAAACCTCCTGTATGTATTTTTGTTAGTATTTCACTATACAAAATTTTTATGTGAAAAGAGGATGATGATATGAATTTTGAAGAACTATTATCGGCATATAGAGGCATTTGGAACAATCGCCTTTTGGAAAATGGTGAATTCTCAGCAGAGGAAATTCTTAAAGAAGCGATAAAAAGAGAATTGCTGGATGAGAATAGTCACCCTCGGATTCGAAAGACTAAAGAAGAAAAGTTTTACTTTGCAATGAAAAGGGTAAAGGATTCGAATCTTATTACTTCTCAAAAATATGACTTAATGGCATTGCATATCGATCTATTCGATGAGATTAAAAAGAACTAAATCAAATGGATTGGATAATTTGCAAAAATTAGGAGAAATATGTTGAAGGTGTAGTGAAAACACGTAAAAAATCGTTACTTTTGTAATGGTTGTGTAATATAAGTAATATATCCTGCGTTTCAGAGAATGTGTCAATACTAGATTCTCGTTAAAATCTGGATGTATTTCGTATTATTTACTTTGTATGAAATGTAAGTCATTGCATCATGACAATCTCAAACACTAGTATTCTCCTAACATTGACTGCCTATCTGAAAATCTTTTCTATGAAAATCAAATAAAACTATGTAATTTCAGCGGTATATGAAATTCCTCCCAATAATATTACAAGAATCCCATGATATGATTTTGTTGTAGCAAGACAGCACAACAAACATTAAGGGAGGAATTCATTATTATGAATAAAAAGACACTTCTTTCTGCAGCAGCATCTCTAGCATTATTAGCATCTCCACTAGCTGGAATCGGGAAAGCTGATGCAGCTTCAAATACAAATTGCCCGCAAGCTACTAAAGTACAAACTTATCAATATCAAACAAATAATATCCAAGATGCAAATGCTTGGCTTCAAAATATTCTATCTAAATACAATGTAAATTATAAAGTTCAGCTTCCGCAACAAGCACAGCAAGCTCAGCCACAACAGGCTCAGGCACAACAAGCACCACAAAAACAAGAAGCACCAAAGCAAGTTCAACAGCCACAAACGCAAAAAGCTGAAGCTCCTGCACAACAAGCTCCACAAAAAGCAGCGGATACTTCCAAGAATACGTCTGCACAAAATGGCACACTAAGTGCATATGAGCAGCAGGTAGTCGATCTAACAAACAAAGAGCGTACTCAACGAGGATTATCTCCACTTAAAGTAGATACTGCTTTGAGTAAAATGGCGCGCGACAAATCTGCCGATATGCAGAAAAACAACTACTTTGATCATCAGAGCCCGACTTACGGTTCTCCATTTGATATGATGAAAAAATATGGCATCAGCTACAAATCTGCTGGTGAAAATATTGCCATGGGTCAGCAGACTCCACAAGAAGTAGTGAGCGCATGGATGAACTCTCAAGGACACCGTGAAAACATTCTAAACCCTAATTACACTCACATTGGTGTTGGATATGTTGAAAACGGCCACTACTGGACACAAGAATTCATCGGAAAATAATTTAACAACTGAGCAAAAAGAGCAGCCTGATACTTCAGGCTGCTTTTTTTATTCTATATAAAAAAGGATAAATAAATTCATATATGATAAAATTGGTTAAACTATTTATCAAAGAGGGAATATCAAAAGTTGAAAAAGTCGATTATTTTAAAGAAAATAAAGAGATAAATGGTAAGTTGGAGAGGGTAAGCATAATGAAAAAAACAGCATTTATCACAGGCGGGGCAAAAGGAATCGGAAAAAAGACTGCCCTTGCATTAGCCGCAGAAGGCTTCAATATTGCATTGAACTTCAATACCAGCAAAGATGATGCCGAAGAATTATCCAAAACGATTGAAAAAGAATTTGGTGTTGAATCTGCTGCATTTCAAGGCGACATTTCAAAACAACTGGACTGCGTTGAATTAGTGAATTCCATCAGGAATCATTTTGGATCGATTGATGTCATTATACATAATGCTGGACCTTATGTGAAAGAACGAAAATCCCTGTCTGAATATGAAGCAGAAGAGTGGCAATATCTGATCAACGGGAACTTGAATAGTGCTTTTTATTTGATGAAAGAAATTCTTCCAATCATGAGGGAGAATGGCTGGGGCAGGATAGTCACTTTTGGTTTTGATCGAGTTGAAACTTCACCCGGCTGGATTTATAGGTCAGCCTTTGCTGCTGCAAAAACAGGCTTGGCTTCATTGACTAAAACCATCGCCTTGGAAGAAGCAGCTAATGGCATTACTGCAAATATGATCTGTCCGGGGGATATCATTGGGGAATGGAAGGAAAAAGGAGTAACTGAAGCCCGTCTTGAAAAGGATTCTTCTGTACCGGTGGGACGTCCGGGCACAGGAGGGGATGTTGCCAGGGTAGTTGCCTTTTTGTGCGGTGAAGAGTCGGATTTCATCACTGGCAGCATCATCCCGGTGACGGGTGGAAAAGATGTACTTGGTAAAGTATTTTACCAATAAAAATGTGAGAACTTTAGAAAAAATCTTTACTATTATTCCCTTCAGGGGTAAAATAGGCTTGAAAATCGAGTGCATAATCCACTTCATGGAGCGGGGGAACCACAAGTGAGTTCTCACTAAGGGGTGAATCCTTTCATTAGGTAGGGCAATTTTCTCTGGCCCGAATCCGTCAGCTAACTCCGTATGCATCTACAGAGGAAACCAAAAATCCATTGGGCATCCTTTGGGTTTTTATTTTTATGGAAAGCTGGTAAAATGATGATTTTAAGAAAAAAAGTTCTAAAATTAAGTCCATCACAGCTCTTATTTTATGTTTTCGGCATCTTCATTTTATTGGGAGCAATATTATTAAAACTTCCATTTTCAGTAAAAGAACCTATTTCATGGTTAGATGCGATATTCACCAGTACTTCAGCGATGACTGTCACTGGACTGGGTGTAGTTGATACTCCTGGCACCTTTACTAAAATTGGGCAGACAATCATAGTGATACTGATACAGCTTGGAGGACTCGGTATTATGTCATTTGCTGTTCTGATCTTTCTGATGCTTGGGAAGAAGATCGGAATCAAGCAAAGGATTGTCATTCAGCAGGCGTTAAATCAAATTAACATGGGTGGAGTCATTAAACTTGTGAAATATCTATTTTTCTTTTCTCTATCCATTGAATTTATTGCAATGGTGATTCTTGCAATCCGCTGGGTTCCTCAATTCGGTTGGAAAGAAGGGCTGTTTGACAGTTTCTTCCATGCTATCTCTGCGTTTAATAATGCAGGTTTTGCTTTATGGAGTGATAGTTTAATGCAATTTGCCGGTGACCCAACTGTAAATGTGGTAATCACTTTATTGATTATCATTGGAGGATTAGGTTTCACCGTTCTGGTGGACGTATTTAAGAAGAGAAACTGGACAAAATTGAGTCTTCATTCAAAGATTATGATCATATCTACTTTGGTTGTTAATATAGTTTCTATGTTCTTTATATTTTTGTTGGAATATGGAAACCCGAAAACGCTTGGTCATTTGTCTTTGGGTGATAAAATCTGGACATCATATTTTCAATCGATAACGACAAGAACGGCAGGTTTTAATTCAATAGATATTGGCAGTATGAATGAATCCACAGTCTTTCTGTTTTTAATCCTGATGTTCATTGGCGCAGGAAGCGCTTCAACCGGCGGTGGAATAAAATTAACCACGTTTATAGTAATCGGTTTGACCGTAATCAGTTTCATACGCGGTAAAGATGATGTTTTTATTTTTAGAAGGACATTGAGACCTTCTATCGTCATTAAAGCCTTATCAATAGCAATAACAAGCATCTCTATCGTTGTCTTGGCAGTTTTCCTCTTAAGTATTACTGAACATGCGCCATTTGTTAAAATCCTATTTGAAGTAGTATCGGCTTTCGGTACTGTTGGGCTCTCAATGGGATTGACGGGTTCATTGTCTTTCTTTGGGAAAATAATTATCATAATAGTCATGTTTGCAGGGAAGTTAGGCCCGCTTACACTGGCATACCTAATCACGAAGCCAAGCAAAGCCAACTTTAAATATCCAAGTGAAGATGTAATGACGGGATAAATAGAAAAGCGAAAGCACCTGGAAAGCCCCGAATAGAAGAAATAAAAAGGATATCCGGCAAACGGATATCCTTTTTGTTTATGCATTGCGACGTACCATTCTTTTTTGTACGAGATGAAGCCTTGTGGATAAAGTTACTGCCCCGGCTGCCAGTCCAATAATGAGACCGAGCCAGTAGCCATAAGCTCCAAAGCTGGTATGATTCGCAAGGAGGTATCCGGCAGGGAGTCCGATGACCCAATAGGAAACCAATGCCATAACAAAAGTTATGTTAACATCTTTATATCCCCTGAGTGCACCCTGGACAGGTGCCTGGATGGCATCAGAAAGCTGAAAGAATACGGCATAAAGGAGAAAATGGGATGTCAAGGCAATGACTTCCTTATTTCCACTGTATATTGATGCTATGGAATCTTTGAATCCAAGGAGAAAAATACCGCAGACCACAGCCATTAATATGGCAGAAACAAGGCCGATCCAGCTATATTTTCTTGCATCTTCGTATCTTTTTGCCCCTACTTCAAATCCGACAACAATCGTTAATCCCATTGAAATGCTTAAAGGGATCATATACAGGAATGATGCAAAATTAAGGGCGGCCTGATGCGAAGCGATAATCAGCGTACTATATTCACTCATTAAAAGGGTCACAGCAGAAAATATGCTTGTTTCGAAAAAAATGGATAAACCGATAGGTATACCAATTTTGAAAATTTCCTTCCATGAGTGAAAAGATGGGAGCTGTTTATTAGAAAACACTTTATAGGTTGAAAAAGGCTTGCGAAGATGAATGATAATCAGTGCGAGCACTGTAATGGTCCAATAGGTAATGGCAGAAGCGTAGCCGGCACCAACCCCGCCGAGCTCAGGGAATCCAAATTTTCCAAAGATGAATACATAGTTAAGAAATGCGTTGATTGGCAGGGAAAGAAGGGTAATCGACATAGAAACCCTTGTTTTTCCAAGTGCATCAATGAAAGACCGCAATACGTTGTAGATAAACAATGGAATCATTCCCGTGGAGAGTGCGGTGAGATAATCGTGTGAGATAACCCTCACATGATTATCTACGTTCATGTGGTCAAGAATGGGATCCAGGATCACAGAGCCGATTAATAACACGAAAATAGCCATGACAATTGCAACATAAATGCCTTGAATTACAGAAGAAGAGACGTCGGAATTCTTTTTTGCCCCAGCTAATTGAGCTACAATCGGTGTGATGGCAAGCAGTATTCCGCTTAGGCCCGTAAAAACTGGAACCCATAATGAAGTCCCGATTGCAACACCGGCAAGATCTTTAGCTGAATACTGCCCTGACATCATGGTATCAAGGAAATTCATCGAGAACATGGCAAGCTGGGTAACCAAAATGGGAATCAATATTTTTATAAATAACTGAATTTTATCTTTAAACGCGTGTGTTTCATACATAAGTTGACCTCGGTTCTAAAATTTCGGAAGACGAATGAATTATATCATGATTAGGGCCATTTATGTGCAAATGAATTTTTTCGGTGCATATGACTCCTGTAGAATATTTCCTTTTTCCAATCATATATTGTATGGACAAGCAATACGAGAGGAGAAGGGAATTATGGCTTATCGATACTCAAAAGGATGGTTTATTCAACAATTAAAAACGATTGGACTGACAAAACATCCAATCGAAAGAAAAAAACTGGAGCTATATCGTACGTTTGTGGTGAGAAATTTATATGAGGAACATTTCGGTCCAACTGAGGCAGAAAAAGAATAAATAGATCAAATGAAAAAAGCAAAGCGGATGCTTTGCTTTTTATGCTTCCAGGACCTGAGTTTCATCTTCTGCAGGCTGGCGCATGATATGAAGAGTAAAGAGGTCTTTTGGTATTTCATATAAATCATATATTTCTTCAGCGGCATTGAGTTGATCATAGACTGATTTTCTGGATTCATTGGCTTGTAGGACATAAGGCAGTTTTTCGGCTGCTTTACGTGATCTAGTGTTCACTTTTCTGATGCGCATAAAAATGGTCTGAATATCAAGTTCAAAGAATAATTCTTTGAAAAATTCATCCTTCGCCATCGCATTGTAGCCTTTTCCATGAGCAGGCTTTCCAAGCCATGTCCCAAGGAAGCCAGCGCCATCCTCAATATCAAACAAATTGATTGTGCCAATTGGAGCACCCCATTCATCCAGAATGGTTCTTGAGATCAGCTGCCCTTGTTCCTCTGCTTCAATTGTCTGTTTAGTTAAAAAGACAAATTCATCGTAAGAGTAAGCTTTTTGGCGAACAAAAGGGAAGACATCAGGGTGCGTCATCAACTCGAACAGAATGTGGCATTCTTGTCCGCATATCTCGCGCTTTTTAAGCATGAGAATCCCTCCCGATGAGAGCAGTCCTATTGCAGGACCCACCCTCGAAATTTTTCATAGACTTCATAAAAAATTTCGGGGTGGGAATCGAACCCACTAGGACCAGCTGAAAAAAATTACCACTGGTGGCGCACCATTTGCCTTCCCTCAATTGCGTATAAGATTGTGTGCTGAATTAAAATCTATTTCCTCTGTATCATACAAAAAAAAACACGAAATGGGAATAGAGAAAATGTTAATTTTTCTTGAAGTTTTTCCACCAATTTTTGACAATAATCGGCATCCTTTTTCTATAAATCCGAAAATGCGATTTCGCCGTTGATGACTGTCATGACAGGCTTTGACATAAAGTCGAATGGATGTCCGTTCCAGAGGACAATATCTGCATCTTTTCCTTCTTCAATGCTGCCGATTCGATCTTCCACCTTTAAATTGCGGGCAGGAAGTATCGTGATTCCTTCGAGCGCCTTTTGCAAAGGCAGGCCTTCCCTTACAGCAAGAGCCGCACATACAGGCAAATATTGAACGGGAGTGTAAGGGTGGTCGGTTGTTATCGATACTTCAACCCCTCTTTTAGTCAATTCTTGATAGGTATTCCACGTCTTATTTTTTAATTCTACTTTCGATCTTCTCGTCAAAGTAGGACCGACGCACACCTTTAAGTTGAGATCCTTTAATTCATCAGCGATCAAATGGCCCTCAGTACAATGTTCTATCCTAAGGTCCAAATCAAACTCCTCGGCAAAACGGAGAGCAGATAAAATATCATCGGCACGATGTGCATGTATCCTTACAGGGATTTCTCTTTTTAACGCCTTAATAAGGGGGGCCACCCGGAGATCTTCAGGATGGTCACAATACTTGGCTTTGTAAAAGGCTTCACGCAGCATTCCCATGATTCCCATCCGTGTAATGCTGTCGTTATTGCCATTACTGTGAATTCTTTTAGGGTTTTCTCCGAGAGCGAGTTTGAGTCCGGCTGTTTCCTTCAAAAGCATCTTTCGAATATTTTTTCCATGGGTCTTAATAACAGAGGTTGTCCCGCCAATGACATTGGCACTGCCAGGCATAATCCCGACGGTCGTGATTCCGTATCTGATTGCATCTTGGAATCCAGGATCTAATGGATACACTCCATCAATGGCACGGATATGGGGTGTCAACGGCTCGACAGTTTCATTTGCATCATTTCCTGCCCACCCTGTGCCTTCATCATAAAGTCCAAGGTGTGTATGGGCATCAATGAACCCTGGAAGCAAGTATCTTCCACCGCAGTCTATGACCGTCTCATTATTCGATTTAGGCATTAAGTCGAATCCGATTTCTTTTATCTTTCCATCCTCGATCCTTATATCCCCTTTCTGGATGGGGGCATAAGTAACCGGAATGATATGGGCATTTTTTAAAAGTAGACGCTTCATCTTTAATCCTCACTTAGCAGGTGCAGTTTTTACCTATTTTAGCAAATTCTTAAGACGTCAAGTGGGAAAATTTTAAATCATTTTTAAAAAAGATTCGTATATTGGAGAGTAAGGATTAGAGCGCCAAGAATCCAAACATACCAGGCGAAGATTTTTAAAGAACGTTTCTTTAGAAAATTGATCATCCCAACAATAGCGAAATAGCCAAACAATGCTGATGACACAGTTCCCGCCATCAAATTGGTCAAAGTCACGGTCTCCACTTGAGAGGTGAAAAGTTCCTTTCCTTGAAATACAACTCCTCCAGCAATAGCAGGGATGGACAATAAAAAGGAAAAATAGGCAGCTGTTTCTCTATCGAGTTTTCTGAAAAGGCCGGCAGCTATTGTCAAGCCTGAGCGGGATAGTGCAGGGAAAATAGCCGCTGCTTGAAAGGACCCGATGAAAAATGCATCAAATAAAGAAATCGACTCCAAGTTCTTAGATCCATTCTTTACACCATCAGCCAGCCAAAGGATTACTCCTGTTGCAAGGAATTCCCACCCGATTGTAATGCCGGATTTTGAAATGGAATCAAAAAAGTCAGAGAAAAGCAGCCCGGCAGCGACTGCAGGGAGAGTCCCGATGACCATGATGGCGGTCAATCGGCTAAAAGGTCTGCGAATCATCTGCCATAGTATATCCTTATAAACAATTATCACCGCAAGCAGGGTTCCGATATGGAGCATTGTATCTAAGAATATACCGGCATCATCAAGGTGAAATAGATGCCTGCCCAAATACAAATGCCCGGTGCTCGAGATGGGCAAAAACTCAGTCAATCCTTGAATGATCCCTAAAATAAACGACTGTAAGTTAGACATAAACTCAACTCCCTCAAAGGACAATCCTATAATAGAATCCTATTTTCATGTTTGGGAGGGAAGAACAAAAAATAATGAAAAAACCAATCACATTGAATCTTTTAGGAAGTAGAATCGTATACAGTAGTATAAGTAAATGGATTTTTAGGGACCTTTGATATTTGCTGGAAATCAGGAACCTGAAACAAAAAGGAGAATGGGAATGCCGACGAAAGAAGAAAGACTTTGGGCTGCTGGAATATATATTCTAAGCTTTTTTACAACATTTATTGGGCCACTGGTAATCTGGCTGCTTAAGAAGGATGACTCAGATTTTGTTGATTATTATGGACGGGAATATTTTAATTTTTTGATTTCCTATGCTATTTACACATTGATCAGCTCGATTTTAATAATTGTCCTCGTAGGAGTGTTAATGCTATGGGCAGTGGGAATAATGGCATTTATTTTTACGATCATTGCCGCGGTTCAGGCATATGAAGGGAAATTATATAAGATTCCTTTGGTTTTCCGTTTATTATAATGCCCATTTGTAATAAGCCCTGCATTTTGGAGGGCTTATTTCTTTGGATTCAAATAGGTTTTATGAGAAAATAGATTCGTCCTAATAATTGTTTAATACAACTAACTATTTTGGAAGGAGTGAATGGGGATGCTACTATCCGATACTGGTCTTGTCCTGGAAGGCGGAGGAATGAGAGGAGTTTATACAGCAGGCGTATTGGAATGTTTTCTCGAAAATGATATAGAATTTCCTTACGTAGTGGGAGTTTCTGCAGGAGCATGCAATGCAGCTTCTTATCTCTCAAAACAAAAAGGAAGAAATAAACGAGTGAACATCGGTTTCATAAAAGACCCCAAATATATCTCTTTGAGAAATTATTGGAAAGACCGGGAGCTATTCGGGATGGATTATATCTTTGATGAAATTCCTAATAAAATCGTTCCATTCGATTATAATGCCTTCTTTCAGAATGAAGCAGAGTTTGTGATTGGTGCAACTGACTGCATCACTGGAAATGCAGTTTATTTGCATAAAGAGGATTATGCTGAAAACCTCCTCTCAGCTATTCGTGCTTCAAGCTCTCTTCCGTTTGTAGCAAAAGAGATACATTTTAAAGATAAGATTTTGCTGGACGGGGGGATAAGTGATCCGATTCCAATCAAAAAAGCGCAAAGCGATGGATACACCAAGAATATTGTGGTGTTGACCAGGAATAAGGGTTATCTAAAAAAACCTTCCAGATTCAGCTTTTTAGTAAAGAGAAAGTACCCTCAGTACACAGGTTTAATGAAAGCAATGATGGAACGGTACGAAAAATATAATCAGACGATTGCTCTCCTTGAAGAAGAAGAGACTAAAGGAAATACCATTATCATAAGGCCGATGGAGCCCCTGAAGGTCAGCAGGGTGGAAAGGAACCCTAAGAAGTTGGAGAGTCTATATTTACAAGGGTTTAACGATGCACAAGAAAAAATTGGCTCCATTAAGGCTTTTTCAGAGAAAGAAATAGTATCTGCTTTCTAGCACTTGCACGGAAGTCGCCATCGGTCTCTTTACTATTATATTCAATGTGTAAATCTCTCTATCATATTTGGCTTAATAGAGCCGTATAATAAGAAAAACAGATTGTATTTGAGGGATTCAATGAATATAAAAGATTATTTCAGGAAGCAGACAGCTATATACCTCTATCAAGTGGTCTTATATTCATTAATGGCCGCTTTCATTTTTTTGGTCAATTTTCACTTTCGCATTCCTGGCGCCATTTTTTATTCCTTGTTCGTAATCCTATTCGCTGCATTAATTGGAAGTATTATTAAGTATGTCTATTATGCGGGTCGATTTTCTTCAACGAAACCATATGCGATGGATGAAGCAGCAGCTGCCCGAATCCAGGAAGGAGCAATGGAGATACGGGAGTATCTACTCATAAAAGATCCATCATCAGGGTTTAATTTAAAGCTTTTTTCATATTCGGGACTTTGCGAACTTGAAATAAGTGACACTTTTCCTGGATGGTGGAATTGGCTCACACCTGCTTCATTCAGAGAATGGAAAACCAATTCATTCTTAGTAAAAAAGAGGGATGGACAAGCAGTCGGAGAGATAACGTTAAATCCAAAGACATACTTGATCAATGGTCAGTTCGGAAAGAATTCTATTTCACTGGAATATTTAAGGGATAATCGAAAAGCTGCTGTCTTTGAATGTGGAAGTGACAGGATTGAAATCCACAAAGAGGGAAACGGACACAGTTTTGTTATCAATAATCGTAAAATTGCTCAGTTGTCAAAAGGATATATGCCTATGACCCTTCAACAGTTGTTCCCCATTAATACGCCTATTTTATCATTCAATGAAAAGATTAAAGATAAAGAACAGTGGCTGGTCGTATCCCTTTTGATCTGCTTATGGTTCAATCGTGATGGTTAGCAGCATTTCTTGTTTAAAATCGGTCCTTTTGGTGAAAGTAATTCCATCAGGATCATTTTAAGGGAGGATGCAGCCATGAATGCAAATTATGACGCCTGTATAGAGGCTTGCCTGAAATGTATTGAAGCTTGTAATGTATGCTACCATGCATGTCTAAAGGAAGAAAATATAGGGATGATGCGAAGATGCATCGAATTGGATAGAGAATGTGCTGAGATCTGCACACTTGCTGTAAATTCAATGCAGAGAAGCAGCAAATTCGTATTGAAAATATGTGAGTTATGCGCCTTGATTTGTGAGGAATGTGCTGATGAATGTAAAATGCACGATCACCGCCATTGCATAGACTGTGCAAAAGCTTGCTCTTATTGTGCAGGGGAATGCAGGAAAATGATTGCTTGATTTTCAGTAGGGCAGAAGTTTTCCAAACTGCTCGTCCTTGACAAATAATTTATTTTACCTTGATAATGAAGGTAATCGAATAGGATTCCTTCGGGGCAGGGTGAAATTCCCTACCGGCGGTGATGAGGATCAAGTCCTCTCAGTCCGTGACCCGTTATTTCAGGATAACGGTGGATTTGGTGAAACTCCAAAGCCGACAGTGAAAGTCTGGATGGGAGAAGGAACAGAACGTTAAAAAGAATGATTTTTTAACGTTTATTTAAGTATGTCAATTAGCCCCGGAAAATTTTTTCCGGGGCTATTTTTATGTAGAAATGGTGGTAAAATAATGATTGGACCAGAAACCTATATGAAGCTTGCAGTCTCTATGGCCGCAAACACATCAGGTCAGACCAGTCCGAATCCTTCGGTTGGCTGCGTCATTGTCAAAGATGGAGCTGTAGCCGGCATGGGTGCACATCTCAAAGCAGGTACTGAACATGCTGAAATCCATGCGTTGAATCAGGCTGGGGAGAATGCAAAAGGTGCAGATTTATATGTAACGCTTGAGCCTTGTTCACATTACGGGAAAACACCACCTTGTGCAGAAGCGATTATTGCTTCTGGTATTAGTCGGGTATTCATTGCCATTTTGGATCCCAACCCTCTAGTTTCAGGCAAAGGTATGGAAATCCTGAAAAAAGCAGGCATCGAGGTAAATGTCGGATTATGTGCAGAAGAAGCGCTGGAAATCAATAAAATGTTTTTCTATTTTATAAAGCACAAAAAGCCTTTTGTAACACTCAAGACTGCCTTGACGTTAGACGGGAAAACTGCTTCCTTTACTGGTGACAGTAAATGGATCACTTCAGAAGAAGCCAGGATGGATGTCCACGAATCACGGCATCTGCATGATGCCATATTAGCAGGCATCAGTACCGTCAATAAAGATAACCCCTTACTGACCGCCAGACTGCCCCGAGGCGGAAGAAATCCCATTCGTATTATTTTAGACACATCCCTTTCAATCAGGGATGATGCAAAAGTCATTACTGATAAAACCGCAAAGACTATTGTAATATGTTCCAAAAATGCTTCTGTCAATAAAGAAAATTGGCTTAATAAACAAGGGATCCAGGTGAAAAGATTTCCTTCTGATGCAATTCATTTAGATGAAGTATTGGGTTGGCTTGGAGAGTTGAATATTATTTCTTTGTATGTCGAAGGAGGAAGTAAAATACATACTTCTTTCGTCAGAGGAGGCTTCTTTCAGGAATTGCATTGCTATCTCGCCCCAAAGCTGCTCGGTGGAAATCAATCGATCCCGTTCATAGGCGGGGAGTCATTTGAAAGAATGGAACAAGCCACACAATTGGAATTCAGTCGTGTAGAACGAATTGGCCGTGATATTAAAATTACCGCAAGGCCATTAACAAAGGTGGTGGGTGCATGTTCACTGGAATCGTAGAGGAAATAGGGAAAATCAAACAAATTGAAAGAAGCGCACATTCGATGAAATTGGTTGTTGAAGCAAGTAAAGTCCTTCATGATGCCAATTTAGGGGATAGTATTTCCGTGAATGGCGTCTGCTTGACAATCACTTCTTTCAACGATGGCGGATTTGAAGCCGATGTAATGCCGGAAACATTCGTTCATACATCGCTAAAAGAGCTTCAGCCCCAGTCACATGTCAATCTCGAAAGAGCTCTGAGTGCAAATGGAAGGCTAGGAGGCCATTTTGTTTCCGGGCATGTGGATTGCACTGGGAAAATTATTAAAACAAACAGGGTTGAGAATGCCCTTTATGTGACGATAGAGCTCGATGGGAAATGGATGAAATATGTCATGGAAAAAGGATCTGTGGCAGTAGATGGCACTTCATTGACTGTCTTTAAGGTGAGCGGCAATACCATTACGATATCCTTGATCCCGCATACGAGGGATCAAACAATCCTTAGCCAAAAAAAGGCGGGGCAGACAGTCAATATTGAATGTGACATGCTGGCGAAATATTTAGAACGTCTTATGTTATCCAAAGAAAGCACTTCTTCTCCTACAGGCATTACGCTTGATTACTTAAGTGAAAAGGGCTTTTTATAAAATGAGGTGAAATGGATGTTTCATACAGTCGAAGAAGCAATAGAGGACTTGAAAAACGGAAAAGTGATTATTGTGGTTGATGATGAAGATAGAGAGAATGAAGGAGATTTTGTGGCATTGGCAGAAGGGATCACCCCGGAAATTGTCAATTTTATGGTGACTGAAGGAAGAGGGCTTTTATGTGTTCCCATTGAGGAAGAAAGAGCTGATCAATTGAACCTTTTCCCAATGACTGAACAGAATACAGATACCCATGGTACAGCCTTTACAGTTTCAATTGACCATATCGGTACTACAACAGGCATCAGTGCTTTTGAACGGGCGCACACCATTTCCAAGATGATGGAGAATGAGGCAATCCCGGCTGACTTCAAACGTCCGGGGCATGTGTTTCCTCTTGTCGCCAAAAAGGGAGGAGTGCTGCGCAGGGCGGGCCATACGGAAGCTGCCGTTGATTTGGCAAGTCTTGCAGGAGCAAAAGCAGGGGGAGCCATCTGCGAAATAATGAAAGAGAATGGTGAAATGGCAAGAGTCCCTGACTTGGAAGTGATTGCAAGAAGACATCAATTGAAGATGATTACAATCAAAGATTTAATTGAATACCGGAGAAAAAGGGAGGTCCTCATTAAGAGGGAAGTTGAAATATCGCTGCCTACAAAATATGGGGATTTCAAAGCCATCGGATTCACTGAAGTATTGACTGGCCAAGAGCACGTAGCATTGCTTAAAGGGGACATAAATGGGGATGAACCAGTATTGTTAAGGGTTCATTCAGAGTGCTTGACAGGCGATGTGTTTGGCTCAGAAAGATGCGACTGCGGCCCGCAGCTCGAAGCTGCCCTGCATCAGATAGAAAAAGCCGGAGCCGGAATTCTTTTATACATGAGGCAAGAGGGACGAGGCATTGGACTGATCAATAAAATGAAAGCTTATCAGCTGCAGGAACAAGGTTATGATACCGTTGAAGCAAATCATAAGCTGGGATTCGCAGATGATCTGAGGGATTATGGAATAGGTGCACAAATATTAAAAGAACTCGGTGTTAAAGAAATCAAATTGTTAACGAATAACCCAAGAAAAATATCAGGTTTAAAAGGGCACGGTTTACAAGTGGTAGAACGGGTCCCAATTCAAATGCCAAGCAATAAATCAAACGAGAAATACTTGAAGACAAAAGTCGAAAAGCTTGGGCATTTATTGAAATTTTGAGGAGGATGAATGAAAATGAAAAATATATATGAAGGCAATTTGGTCGGTACAGGATTAAAGGTGGGAATCATCGTTTCGAGGTTCAATGAATTTATAACAGGAAAGCTGCTGTCAGGTGCTGAAGATGCCCTGAAAAGACATGGAGTCGATATGGAAGACGTGGATATAGCTTGGGTTCCAGGGGCATTTGAAATCCCCCTTACAGCGAAGAAGATGGCAGAAACCAATAAGTATGATGCTGTCATTACGCTCGGGACCGTCATCAGGGGAGCAACTCCGCATTTTGACTATGTAAGCAATGAAGTAGCTAAAGGCGTGGCCAGCGCCGGAATGAATAGCGGTGTACCTGTTGTATTCGGAGTGCTGACAACAGATACGATTGAACAGGCTATTGAACGTGCAGGGACTAAAGCTGGAAATAAAGGATGGGAAGCCGGGGTCACAGCAATTGAGATGGCAAACCTATATAAAACATTTGAAGGTTAATCTACCCGTTGGCATCATCCTTTAATGCTAAAACCTGACTGAAATACATTGGCAAACGGTCCTCTTTCTGCTAAAATTTTTATTTGTGGCTTACCTTCTTAGGAAGGGAAAGCGGGTAGGGAGAGGGCCAATTTAATAGAAGGTTTAGTATGAAGCAATTATTTCCAAAAGGTGTTTTTGATTTGAAGCGCCATGATACGACAGCGCGAAATGAAATGATGGCTGGTTTAATCGGTTTTTTTACAATCGTTTATATCATTGCTGTGAATTCATTCATTCTCGCTGAGGCAGGAATTCCGATTGAAGGAGCAGTGCTTGCCACAATCCTCACGTCTTTTGCAGGGTGCATGGTGATGGGTTTTTGGGCGAATGCGCCGATCCTGCTGGTGCCAGGGATGGGGATCAATGCTTTGTTTACCTATACCCTTGTTCAATCAATGGGATTTACCTGGCAGGAAGCTTTGGCAGTGGTATTTATTTCAGGTGCAGCATTTACCATTATTTCCTTCACTCCTCTGACGCGTTTGATGAGCAATGCGATTCCTCAATCACTGAAGGATTCGATTACAATCGGGCTAGGCTTTTTTCTATTGCTGATAGGATTGGAAAAAGGCGGCATTGTCATTCGGGGAACCAGTTCCATCATTGCTCTCGGAGATTTCAGCTCAGGAAAAGTGCTTGCCACAATTCTGACTTTTGTCATTGCAATCGTTCTTTTTCTACGCAATGTTAAAGGGAATTTTCTTTGGAGCATTTTAATTGGTACAGGGATTGCCTGGGTATTTGGGTTGCTGCCTCACCAAGAGGCCGTTCACTTTTCCGTTGGGGCGTATAAGGATGTATTCGGAGGCATGTCTTTCGACAAAGTGGCATCTTTTCCATTTTGGGTGGCTGCTTTTTCCATCACAATGGTTCTTGTCTTTGAAAATATCGGATTAGTGCATGGACATACCAAGTTTATGGGCCAGCCTCACAAATTTGAGCGTGCCTTTCAGTCCAATGGGATCTCTGCTCTAATATCCGGACTCCTTGGGTCAAGTCCTACGGTATCAACGGTTGAAAGCAGTGCTGCAATTGCAGCCGGTGGAAAAACAGGGCTTACAGCGGTCACAACGGGCGTATTGTTCCTGACTTCTATCCTTTTCATTCCATATATCAAAATGATGCCGGATAATGCTGTAGCGCCAATTTTGATGATCATCGGCGGACTTATGATTGAAAATATTCGCACCTTGAACTTCAGCGATTTAACAGAAGCATTTCCTTCCATCTTCATTATAGCGATGATTCCATTTACCTATAGCATAGCGGATGGGATTGCCATCGGATTTATTCTATATCCGATTTTGAAACTTGCTATAGGACGGGCAAAGGAAGTTTCTGCACCGCTTTATATCATTGCTGGTTTGTTCTTGGTCAATTTTATAATTCATTATATTTAGTAGATCGGAGACAGTCTCTTGAAGGGGCTGTCTTTTTTTACATTAAATCCCATAGAAAAGGATGGACTTATCTGTAAAATTTGGTATTCTGAAAGTATGGATTAATCTTCGTTCGATTTTTACATTTTAAGACAAAAATCGTCGGGTTCTGTGGAAAGGAAGAAGGGTATGGAAGTTTTTGTTGCAAGGCAGCCAATCTTTAATGCAAAAGAAGAGACAATCGCTTATGAGCTGCTCTATAGAAGAAATCACCAAAATGAATTTCCATCAATCAATGGAGACCAGGCGACTGCAGAAGTGCTGATCAATAGTTTTCTTTCCATTGGGATCGATAAATTATCTAATGGCAAACCGTGTTTTATCAATTTTACGCAAAATCTGTTGATGCTTAAAGTTCCTTCTTACTTCAGGCCGAGGGAAATAGTCGTTGAAATCCTGGAAGATGTCACGCCTTCCAAAAGCATCCTGCAAATTTGCTCGGAATTAAAGTCTCAAGGATACCAAATTGCGTTGGATGACTTTATTTTATATGAGAATAGTGCAGACCATCATGAATTGATGAGGCTTGCAGATATTATCAAAGTGGATTTCTTGAATACGTCCCTTGAAAAACGTACTGAAATTGAGAAGCTTGCCAAACTGTTGAATGTAAAGCTCCTTGCTGAAAAAGTTGAGACAATGGAAGAATATCATGAAGCAAAGAAGAAGGGGTATTCCTATTTTCAGGGGTATTTTTTCAGTAAGCCGATCATCCTCTCTTCCCATGACGTCCCTGCTTACTTTCATTCCTATTATAGTGTTATCCAGAATTTATCCGTATCGGAGCCCAATATTCAGATCATAACGAATTTAATTGAACAGGATGTCTCACTTTCTTATAAATTGCTTCGACTCATCAACTCTCCTGCATACAGGCCAAAGCAAAAAATCTCATCTATCAGACAGGCCATTGTCTTGCTGGGGCTGATCGAAATTCAAAAGTGGATTTATGTATTAGCGGTCAGGGAAAGGAATACGTTGGATAACAAGATGTCAGAAGAAATAATCAGGACGTGCCTGACCAGGGCGAAAATGTGTGAATTGATTGCAGGCAATAAGAAAGAGGAAAAAAAGTCGTCTATGTATTTTTTGACGGGGATGTTTTCTATGCTTGATGCCATCCTTTCAATGCCGATGGAGCATATCGTGAAAGAATTGCCTCTGATGGATATCATCAGTGATGCATTGAAAGGGAAGGAGAACGATCTTAAGGACGTTTTGGATTTGGTTATAGCAGTTGAAAAAGCAGAGTGGGAGAAGGTATTTGTCTTATCCGGTAAAATAAACTCTGATCCGGCAAAGCTATTTGAATTCTACACATTTTCATGTTCTTGGGCAGAAGAGCTTCTGAAAGATGACATCGTGCTTGTTCCGTGATTTTATAAAAATGGTTTTGCTGGACGGATGAACCGTTTTAGCTGGTAGGATATTGTCTGCCTAAGGGAAGGGTTCGATGCCGCTTTGGCAATATCAGCAGGGAAGGGATAGATGCCGAACGCATTGCACTTCACTCTGAGCTGGCCATCATACAAACAGCGCCCATCTTTATATGTGATGACCGTGTCGACCAAAACGATTTTCTCTTCAATAGTTTGATCCGGTTTATCTTGAACTTCTTTGATAGTAAACTGAAAGCGGTAATCATTTTCTTGAATGACCATATTTCATCACCTATATATAGTAATAAAAAGGCTGCATATTTGCAGCCTTTTTATTATACCCTATCAATCTATTAATAAACACCTACATTGTTCCAGGCAGCCGTTACGGAAGAAGCTGTCGATGAACCGTATAGATCTTGTGCGGATTGTACAAGTGCTGCCTTAGCATCTGAGAAAGTGCTGTTAGGAGTCAAATAGACAGTAAGTGCACGATAGTAGATTTGTTCTGCTTTTGCCAATCCCACGCTGTTAATTGTATAGTATGCAGCTTTATTAGGGATTCCGCTATTCGTATGGACGCCGCCCCAATCTCCTGCGGAGGTATTTGGCAAGTTTTGATAATTGCTCATATTATCAGGCTGTCCATATTGTGGAGGGTTTGATAGGCTGCGAAGGGCATCCCCGCTTTTATACGGTGTATAAACGTCTTCACCCATCAGCCAATCGCCCGGATCAAGGAAATATCCAAATACGTCCGAGAAGGATTCGTTCAATGCACCAGGCTGATTTTCATAATTCAATCCAGCTGTGGTTTGCGTCACTGCATGAGTCAATTCGTGGGCAACGACATCATTTGCTCCTGATAAATACGTGAAAGTTGACCCATCGCCATCTCCATAAATCATCTGATTGCCAATCCATGCAGCATTATTATAATTGCTGCCGTAATGGACCGATGATGTGATGTCCGATCCTTGATTATCCCAGCTCACCCGGCCAAAATTATTATAGTAGAAATCAAAAACTTTTCCTGCATAATAATGGGCATCTACCGCTGCTTTTTCTCTTTCTTTTGTGAATTTATTGGTCGTTTCAGTGATGTAGTATCCAGGGAGAGACGAATCTCCTCCATTATAGTTATCCAGCGTTTCGATGACGCCATTCATAGGTTTTGAGATGTCGAATAAATAATAAGTGCTGTTATAGTAGTACGTATTGACAGACTTTGTATCTCCAAGGACGCCAGTTCCGGTTCCTGTGGCATCGTTGACTTGATTGACGGATTTCAAGATCGAACCGTCTTCTGCGTTCACCCAGATTTGCCAGTTTGCCGGATATGGCTCAGCAAATTGGAGCTGTACGTGGTAGGCTAAAGTGTATTGGTCTTCCTCGTTAAAGACAACAAGATCAGATTTTTCTGTAAGGGTGCTTTTTTCTCCTTTCAGCGTCTTCACTTTTTTGTCAGCCTGTGCTTTATCCACTCCAATCTCTTTCCAGGCAGTGGCTAATGCATCTTTTTTAGATAATTTTTTTGATTGTTTCACTTTATCCGGGGCACCTGGGTGGAGCTCCCCATTCACAGCAACGACATTTCCTTCTTTGTCTGTATGAACCATCACTCTGGAAGTATCAATAGGGACATTTTGGATGGATGGAACAAATGTGTAGTGGGTCATTCCAAGCTTGTCCGTTTCTTGCTTAACAAAAGTGAGTTTCATGTCAGGATCAATTTTAAATAAATCCTTGTTCTCTTTGAAGAATTGTTTTACATCCTTCTCATTGTGTACACTTTTGCTGCTTAACTTGCCTCTTGCAAATGACGGCACCTTGCCGGAGAACTGCTCACTCCAATTAATTTTCGAATCCGCCTTCACATTTGCTGCAGGATCGGTTTCTTTTGCCGAAGCGGCACCTCCTACTGATAATAGGCTTGCTGATAATACGACTGCACTTGCTGCTGACATCCATTTGTTTTTTAATGTCATTATGTATCCCTCCTCTTTACGGAAATGATATCACAAAATTCAGAACTTTCTTTATAACTGTAGGAATTATTCCTATAGTTATACCCGGAATTGGAATTGTATGTAAATTTCTAATTCAGCATGGAAGATATATTTGGAGAGCGGATGTGAAGCAATTTATTGAATTCAGGCCTGTCTTGTGGCAATGTATAATCATAAAGAATACTTTGTTAGTGTACAAAATTCGGAGGTTTATAATAATGAATATCCAGCTTTATAAGTGCCATGGTTCTGAAAATGACTTCTTATTGATAGACGAGATTACTCACGAGTACCAATTTTCTGAAGAGGATCGGCAAAATTTAGCCATTGCTCTATGTGACAGGAAGACCTCATTAGGGGCTGATGGAATTCTCTTTGTCATGAGGAGTCAACATGCAGATGCGAGAATGAGAGTATTCAATTCTGATGGATCCGAAGCTTCTATGTGCGGCAACGGGCTTCGGTGCGTGGCAAGATACACTTCTGAACTGATGAAAAAAGAGGTACTGCTCATAGAGACTATGAAAGCTGATCTGACCGTTGAGGCATCCCAGCCATTATTTGAAGAAATCCCTACATTCAGTGTTGAAATCTCACCGGTTCTATTTGATTTGAAAGCATTGCCTATGAATTTGAATAAAGAGAAATTATTGAATGAAATGGTTCCACAGCTTTCAGATGAACTACTGTTTTCTGCTGTGGCTGTTCCCAATCCACATTTAATCAGCTTTGTTGACACAGCTGCCATTCGCTCCAATGAGCAAAAGGTAATATCTGAATATGTAAATGGACCAAATGATTTATTTCCTGATGGGGTGAACGTCAGTTTTGTCCATAGTCTGGACCCGCAGAAAATCTATGTCAGGACGTTCGAAAGAGGCGTAGGATTTACAAATGCCTGTGGTACGGCAATGTCAGCTTCGAGCTTGATTTCCACTATGCTCAAAATCAATACTGCTGAAGAGGCCATTGATGTCTATAATAACGGCGGGAAAGTACAGTGTAAGGTTGTGAAAAATGAGGAAAACGGCGATTATTCCATCAGACTGATCGGAAACGCCACTTATCTATTCCGGGCATCTGTGGAATTGGATGTGAAAATGCCGGAAAACTTCACTGTTCTTGAAAAAAAGGAATTCGATGAACAGGACCAATATGAAAGGCTAAGCGAAGAAGTGAAGAAATATCTGGAAGAAAAAATCTTTTTTAATTGAAATCCAATTTAAGGGAGGATTATTTTCCTCCCTTTTTTAAAAACTCCAGTATAGGTGAAAACGGCTGTCTTTCTTTGCTTTGAAAAAAAGCAGAGAATGGACAGCCTCTTTTTTTAAAGGAGTGCAAGACAGAATCCATTGTATAATCTTCAATATTTAGTTCAGTAGAAACGTCAGACCAGAATAAAGGAGCGGAGACAAGTGCATCTGAATTGGCCCTTACTGAGTAGGGGGCTATGATCGTCTTGCCCTCGGCGTGCTGTATGTAATCAAAATATAGCCGCTTGCCGCGATTTTTCTTCAACCTTTCAATTGTAAATAGTTCAGGGTGTTTCGAGACTAAATAATTCGCAATAAATTCGGTGAAGAGTCTCGTTTCATCCCACGTGAACTTTTTGGAAGGAAGGGGAACGAATACTTGCAGCCCTTTATTTCCAGAAGTCTTAACAAAACTGATCAGGTTCATCCCGTCGAATAGTTCTTTCAGTTTGAGAGCGGCAGTAACGGCAAGATGGAAATATTCCCTGCCGGGTGGATCGAGATCAAAAACGATTTCCTCAGGAAAAGGGTTTCCAGCTTGGGTAAATGGAATGTGGTACTCTATAGCCAATTGATTGCCCAGCCATATCAATGAAGATAAATCATTGCAGAGAATGTAATTGATATTGTCATTTTTATGAGTCTGGATGTAGTCGGGGGCATAATCCGGACAATTTTTCTGAAAAAATGATTCTCCGTTGATCCCGTGAGGGAGGCGGATCACTGTCAATTCCCGATCCTTGAGGAATGGAAGGATAAATGGTGCAATTTGTCTAAGGTAGGATAGATACATAAATTTATCAATGGCGGGTTTATCCCACAATGGTTTATCCAAATGAGTGATTGTTGTTTGTTTAGGGAAATCCTGAAAATCGAACAGGAATTTTTCAAATGTGCAGTCGGCTGGTTTTAAATCAAAGCGAAATTCTTTCAGCCTCGTTTCCCGCAGTTCGTTATCCATCACCTCTAGATAGTAAATATCGACACAGATGCCCGGTGGGATTTCAATAGTTCCATCCTTCTTTTTTACCCCGTTGGAGCGAATCACATCATTTAGTGCATTTTTTTGTTCAGGAGAAACCCCTGAAAGGAACTGCCCTATCCTGAAGGCCATTCCTTCTTTGAGTATAGATATGTCATAATAGCCGTTCTTCGTTGAATAACCGGAGATGAAGCATGAGAGGATACGCCAGTTTTTATACTTAAGCCAATCGGCACTCCTTTTCCCTGCAGACCACAAGCTGGTTGTTTTTTTGATGACAATGCCTTCGCTCTCATGTAAATCGACAATCGGCCATATATCTTCAATCGATTGAAAGGTTTCTACCAAATTGAGTAAGGAGTCAGGTCCTAAATCCCAGGTTTTAAACAAATCTTCCAAACGCCTCCTCCTCATAGAATAAGGTTTATTGAACAAATCCACTCCTTTTACATGAAGCAGGTCAAACACCATCAAATGGGAAGGTCTAACTTGAGAGGATTCTTGTATTTTACTGGAAGACTTCATTCTTCCCCGTACCTGAAGTCCAGCGAAATCCGAGGCATAAGGATTTTTTAACAGCACCAATTCACAATCCAAAATCAGCGGAAGCTGTTGTTGGATTCTGGATTTGTGATTTTCCAAATATATTCTTATTTCAGGGAATTGAGCGAGAAGCTCTTTTCCATTCCTGCTTATTAAAGATGTGCGATTTTTGTCCAGATAGAGAATAGCCCTGAAACCGTCATATTTAATTTCATAAGACCAATTTCCTTCAGGAGAATTATTGAATGTCAGTGTTGGAAGCATCGGTTTCATATTCATCACCCTATTTTAGTGTTTCCTATTTGGCCCCCTCTATTTCCAAAACTTATTCAGTATGAAAATCTGCTTATTTACCCCAAATTAAAAGAAAACAAAAGAAGGGGAATCTGCCATGCACACAATTTGGAAAGGGAGCATCAGCTTCGGACTGGTCAACATCCCAATTAAACTTCATGCAGCTACGGAGGACAAGGATATCAAGCTGCGTTCCCTTCATAAAAAATGCCACACTCCCATCAAATATGAAAAAATTTGCCCAGTATGTGAAGAGGAATTATCACAAGATGATATTGTGAAGGGATATGAAGCAACAAAAGGGAAATACATTGTAATAGAAGATGAAGAACTGAACGAACTAAAAAAAGCCACAGAAGAAAAAGCGGTGGAGATTGTCGATTTCATAAAATTAACGGAAATAGATCCGATTTATTTCAACAGAAGCTATTATATGTCCCCGAATGATACAGGCATTAAAGCTTATTCATTATTAAGGGAAGCACTGACAGAAACCGAAAAGGCCGGGATTGCCAAAATCGTAATGCGGTCAAAAGAACAGCTTGCTGTGATAAGGGTGTATAACCATACTCTTTTAATGGAAACCATCCACTTTCCTGATGAAGTGAGAAGCGTGGAGGATGTGCCTAGTGTTCCTGAGAAGAGTGATGTGTCAAAAAAAGAATTAGAAACAGCTATCCTTTTAATTGATCAATTAACAACAAAGTTTGAGCCTGAAAAGTATGAGGATGAATACCGTTCAAAATTATTGAAACTGATTGAATCCAAACAAGCAGGGAAGGAAGTAGTGACGCCAAAACCTAAGGAAGAGAAAACGAATGTAAGTGACTTGATGAGTGCCCTCCAGGCGTCCATCGATCAATCCAAACCTAAAAAAACAAAAAAGGCTGCTGCTAAACGGAAAACTACGGGGAAGAAAAAAGCAGAATAAGCGGTATTACGTTTACCCGATTATGCAACTGTGGTACTTATTAATGTGAATCCTTGCCGAGAGTATACGTATGGAGGATTCATTAATAATAATCGAAATAGGTGATCCAGATTAGCAGGAACGGTAAAACGTGGATAAAAATCGGAATAATAGCAGCGTTAATCATCATTTTCACGAAGTCATTTTTGGAGATTGCCGATGATTATAAAGAAGCGGAGATTAGACATTTCGATTCTGTCGTCATTGCAGCAGTGCAAGGACATGTCTCCCCATTTTGGACAAAGGTGATGGTAAGCATAACTTTTTTAGGATCGGTTAGATGGATCATGATATTAAGCATCGCAACAGCTTTGATCCTCTTAATGTTCAAACATCGCATTCTTTGTCTATACGTCATAGTTGCGGTTTCCCTTGGCGGGGCCTTCAATTGGATTTTGAAGTCCATATTCCACCGCCAAAGGCCAGATATTGAACCCATCATCGAAGAACAGGGATACAGTTTTCCGAGTGGACATTCAATGGGATCGTTTATCTTTTATGGAGCTTTGGCCTTCATATTATTCAAACTTTATCAAAATCGCTGGGCAAAAATCGCCGGGGTGTTTCTCGTATCCATATTGGTGTTGTCTATCGGAATCAGCAGGATTTATCTCGGCGTCCATTATCCGAGTGATATTGTTGGGGGATATACAGCGGGTGCAGCTTGGACATTCATATGTATAACTGGCTACAGCTTTCTCGACTACCGACTTAAGAAGAAACTGGAATAACGATTTCAATGACGCGGTAAAACTGGGGCATTAAATACTGTGGGGTGAGTGGATGATTGAAGTTATATGGAAAGCCATCGTTATGATCCTCACAGGGACAATTTTATTGAGGATAGCGGGCAGGAAGTCAATCAGTCAAATGAATGTTGCACAGACCGTCATAATTTTTGCGGTAGGCTCAATCATTATTCAGCCGTTTATTTACCATGATGTATTTCGGACGATTGTAGCAGCGAGTGTGTTTGTATTGATTTTAATTATTATGGAATTTTTACAAATAAAATTTAATTTCTTTGAACGTTTTCTGACCGGGACTTCAATCATTCTTATCAAGGATGGTGTATTACAAGTAAAAAATTTAAAAAAATTGAGATTTTCCGTTGATGAACTCGAAATGCACCTTCGGCAAAAAGGGGTTTCGAGCTTACAGGATGTTAAAATGGCTACTTTGGAATCCAATGGGATGATTGGTTATGAATTGAAAGACTATGCCAAACCTTTGACTGTGGGAGATTTTGAAAAAATGCTTCCAATGCTTGTTTTAAAACACACGGAACAGCCAGCAGGGGCAATTTTCGAAGAAATAGAGCAGAAAAAATCAAATCATGACAATCCAGAAAAGTTAAATTAGGAATAGTGGTTTGACATAGGCGGATAATTGATGTATAGTAATAGTTTGTTGAGTAAAAACACGCGATAGTCAATCTTTTTGAAGCTGCAGCTGATAATAAACGGCATTTGCGAATTTGTTTTTACTGAACAATACTGTACTCTTTTTAGAGGTCTTTAAGTGAATAATAATAATATAACTCGATCCAAAGTGGATTGATCATCAGCCTATGAAGGCGATGCTGCAATAGAGTTGCCAAACATTGCAACGAATGTCTAACAATTTTTATTAGCAAGACAGCGGAAAATACTTCTCACGGATTTTTTACCTGCACCAACTATCCAGGAAGAGGATAGTTCTTCAAAAGCATCGTTTTACCCCACCTTATTGAATCCAATTATTTTTCAATTAAGCAAAAGGATTACTTATCAGTTAAACGGGTATATAGGTTGTATCACATACCTGACTCACACTGGCGCGGTCTCGGAACCGCAAGGATGAAAGAGAGGTAGGGCTTTCATCGTTTTAGGTATCAAATCGGATGGAAATTTGAATTGATAAATTAACTTCTAAAAAGAGAATTCATTTAGTAAACAAAGTAGGGCATCGCAATCAGGCGATGCCCTACAACCAATTTTCCGGCAAAATATTAAATGAGATTAGTTGCGATTACATAATTTTTACTTAAATAAAAATGTGTGTATCCTTTGCCAAATTAATTGCTGAATCTATTGTTTCCTTCTCTCTTTAAAGGGGTAAACACTTAAGGACTGAAGACGTTAAACTGTCATCTAATTTAAGGAGGTGTAAGGGAATGATGCAGCCAATAATAGATTTCCTCGTTCAACTTGGTTGGATCGGGTTGTTGATTGGAGTGGCTTTTGAAGCACTTTCCATCCCAATTCCTTCATCTTTCTTTATCGTATTTTATGGCTATATGCTGAAGCCGGGATTATTGGAAATGTTCTTGATCGGTTTACTCATTACAGGGGTATATATCATTTTCAGCTTTGTACCCTATTGGCTGAGCATAAAGTTTGAAGATAAATTGAAAAGTAAAATATCCAAAAAGAAAATGAAAAAAGCAATGAGTTGGATTGATAAATACGGAGATTGGTCCATTGCGCTAGGACGAATATTCGGTATGGGCTATATTGCGTTTATAGGCGGCTTCTGTAAAATTAAACCAATGAAGTATGCTCTATTAACATTCATTGGAGTCTATCCACTTGCTGTCCTTTTCGTTTATTTAGGCACATTAGGAAATATTAAAGCAATCAACGGGATGATCAATCATGTGTCGTGGTGGGCAGGAGGAATATTCCTCATCATTGCCGTCATTATTTTTGGCATGAAATATTTAAGGAAACGACATAGGATGGCTCATGAGCAGCAATAAACTAACTATTGATTTATCTGTAGCTGCGTGTTATATTATTTGAGCGATGAGCTAATTGCGTAAGTCGATGAATAGAGCTCTTGCAGCTCAACCGGGATGTGGCCCGGGAAAATTATCGCCGCAATATTTGCAACCAAGACGTCTGACGGATTTCAGGCGTCTTTTTATTTGTGCTTTTTTGGGATCAATAGAAAAACCGCCCAATTGAGCGGTAAAAGAGGAAACCTATAGCGGATTCAATATATAGTTGGAAAATGGATAAAATCCACTATATGTTGTGGATATCATACCATATTCATGGAGGAATGGGAATCATTACTTTTGATTTTTTGTCTGATGTTTACTATAATATTAATGAAAATCATTCTCGATAACTCGTCATGCAATTGTTGATAAGACAATGCATCTCACTTTTTACCCCTCTTTTAGTTAGGGAATGATTTGACCATCCCTTTTGTGCATGCGGAGACAGCCTTCTTTTGGCTGTCTCTTTTTTTGCCCATGAGATTTGGTTGAATTTAACATAAGAAATATCTATTAATCTTTGAAACTTTTAGAAGTTGTCAATCGTCCAAATAGTTGAATGGAATTTTCGACAAGTTTTTTGTATTTTTTACAATCGTGAAAGGATTGACAAAAGTGAGAGTGCTGCAGTCCATAAGAGAAAGAAAGAGAAGAAAAAGAAACGGGCTTCCGCATGCGGCGGCCGGAATGGTTGTGCTGGCGTTATTGTGTGGGATAAACTCGACACCAGTTACTGCGCGGGTTGCCGTGCTATATCATAATCCGTTTAATAGGGTGGAATGGAATGAATATGAGCCATACTCAGCAAAGCTGCCAACATGGTCATATAAATATTCAATTGTTCTTGTTCCTGAAGTAAAGGAAGCTATTCTGCAAAAAATAACAGCGAAGACAGGTGATGTACCAACTAATGAATCACCAGGGAAACAGCAAAATAATTCACAATCTGTCAAAGATGAATCTAAGCCGCTGAGGGAAAATAATGAAGTGGCGAAATCTATTGTCAGCCAATCAGAGAATAGTCCAGGTACCAATCCTATACATAAAGAAAAAGAAATTAAGAAACCGGTAAATAATAATATCACGAAGGAAAAACCGGATAGCGAAAACGCCGAAAAAGCAGCTCCCTCATCACTTCCCGATCATGCGGTTTATCTGACATTTGATGATGGTCCGAGCCAAGCGACCCAAGGGATAATCGATTTGCTGAACAAATACAACGCAAAAGCCACGTTTTTCATGCTTGAACCCAACATGGTGAAATATCCAGATGCTATAAAAGAATTAAAGGCAAATGGAGAAGGATTTGGGCTTCACGGAGTATCTCATCGTGCGGATATTATATATAAATCTCCACAATCAGTGGTAGGTGAAATGAAAAAAGGGGAAACAACCCTGAAATCAATGGCGGGCATTGATACTCACTTAATACGAACACCTTATGGATCGGCGCCGTACATGAAACCTGATTATTCAAAAGCAGTAAAGGATGCAGGTTTCATTTTATGGGACTGGAATATCGACAGCGAGGACTGGGAATTCCCTGATGGAGAATTTATCAATAATACAATCAATCAAATCAAATCCTTTCCATACAAGCAGCATAAAGTGATACTTCTTCACGATAAACCATCCACACTTGAACACTTGGAACCTTTGCTTGTATATCTCCAGAAGAATAATAGCGAATTAAAAATCATCGATGAAACAGTAAAACCTGTCCAATTTACCGTGAAATGAGTTAAGAGAAAAAGACCCTTGCACCGGGTCTTTTTTTTATTTCATGTCCAATTTTGAATAGAGTGAGGGTGTTGTTGGTTGTTTTTGAATGTTTTTGATTGTTTATGGTTGATTATTGCAAGCGATTCCATTACAATATGCTTAAATGAAGTTACTCAAAGGAGAATCACAGCATGCTCACGGAAGAAAGGCAAAATTTGATCCTTCAACTCCTGAAAGAAAAGGATATTGTCAAGGTTCAAGAAATCATGCAGTTGACCAATGCTTCAGAATCCACCATAAGGCGGGATTTAACTCAATTAGAAGAAAAGAAATTTTTGAAAAGGGTTCATGGCGGAGCCGGAAGATTGCAGGGAAAGCTGAATGAATTGAGCGTTTCGGAGAAAGCATCCAAAAACCTTCATCAAAAAGAAAGAATTGCGAAATTCGCAGCAAGCCTCATTGAAGAAGGGGACAGTATTTACTTGGATGCAGGTACTACCACACTCTCCATGATTCCTTTTTTACCCCAAAAGGACATAGTCGTAGTCACTAATGGATTAGCCCATGGCCAGCAGCTGTTGGAAGCTGGTTACAAAACGTATCTGTTAGGTGGTTTTATCAAGTCAAAAACCAATGCCCTTATCGGCAGGGGAGCAGTGAACTCATTAACGGATTATCGGTTTGATAAAGCCTTTATGGGAGCGAATGGGGTTCACGGAGAATATGGGTACACTACGCCGGATCCTGAAGAGGCAGAGGTTAAGAAGAAAGCAATGGATATGGCCCGGGAGTCTTATATGCTTGTGGATCATACCAAATTTGGAGAAATATCCTTTTCAAAAATAGAAGATTTAAAGAATGCTGTAATCATCACTGATGAGAAACTGGAAGATCAACATTACACTAAACACACTACAGTAAAGGTTGTGACATCATGATTTACACGGTTACCTTAAACCCTTCAGTCGACTATCTGATGGAAATGGATCAACTGCTTGAAGGCAGTCTGAACCGGTCGCGAACGGAAAACTACTTCCCGGGAGGCAAGGGAATAAATGTATCAAGAATTTTGCGGAGACTTGATACCGAGAGTACAGCATTAGGATTTACCGGGGGATTTACAGGAGAATTTATTAAAGAGTATCTCAATGATGAAGGAATAATGACGAAATTTGTGAATGTAAATGGCACATCACGAATCAATGTCAAAGTCTTAACGGATACAGAAACCGAATTGAATGCAAACGGACCTTTAATAAAAAGTGAAAATACAGAAGAACTTCTGTCAATGATCAGTCAAATGACATCGACTGACATCTTGGTCTTGGCGGGAAGCGTCCCAAGTTCTATGCCTGACGACTTTTATCGCCAAATGGCGCAGATTGCTTCTGAAAAAGAAGTGAAACTGGTCATTGATGCTGAAAAGAAACTGCTTCAGCCTGTGCTTGAATATCACCCATTTCTTCTAAAGCCAAATCACCATGAATTAGGAGACTTTTATGGAGTGAAGATTGAGACAATAGAAAATGCCGTTCACTATGGAAAGAAGCTTCTTTCCGAAGGGGTTTCATACTTGATAGTTTCTATGGCTGAAAAGGGTGCGCTATTGTTTCATGAAGACAGGGTCTTTTATGCCAAGAGCCCTGAAGGAACACTCATCAGCTCTGTCGGAGCAGGGGATTCAATGGTAGCCGGTTTTCTAAGCGCTGTTTCTAAAAACATTCCGAGCGAAGAAGCATTCAGATGGGGCGCAGCTGCCGGAACAGCTACAGCCTTCTCAATGGGACTTGCAGATGAACAAGATATCAAAAGCCTATTGGACCAAATAGAGATCAAAGAGCTAATAGAGGAGTGACACCAATGAAGATTACAGAGTTATTGACAAAAGATACAATGATGCTTGACTTACAGGCATCGTCAAAGGATGAAGTGATTGGTGAATTAGTTTCCATCCTTGAGGATGCAGGTAAGTTGAATGATGCAGCTTCGTATAAACAGGCTATTTTAAAAAGGGAAGAACAAAGTACAACAGGGATCGGCGATAGTGTGGCAATTCCCCATGCCAAGACTTCTGCAGTAAAATCACCTGCAATAGCCTTTGGGAAATCAGCTGACGGAATAGACTACGATTCATTTGACGGACAGCCAGCACACTTATTCTTCATGATTGCTGCAACCGAAGGAGCTAACCAAACCCATCTTGAAGCATTGAGCAGGCTTTCTACAATATTGATGAATCCTGAAGCGAGAAACGCTTTGCTAAACGCATCTTTGAAAGATGAAGTGCTTGAAATCATCGACCGTTATGATGCTGAAGAAGAAGAGGAGGAAGTCCCTGCACAGGATCCATTACAGGCAGATCCAAGGGGGAAAGTATTGGCAGTAACCGCATGTCCGACTGGGATTGCACATACTTATATGGCTGCTGATGCGTTAAAAGCTAAAGCCAAAGAGCTAGGTATTGATGTGAAAGTTGAAACAAACGGATCAGGCGGGGCAAAAAACATTTTGACCAAAGAGGAAATTGCAGCGGCACCAGGAATCATCGTTGCAGCAGATACCAAGGTGGAAATGGAGCGTTTTAAAGGAAAACCAGTTATACAAGTGCCTGTAGCAGATGGGATAAAGCGGCCACAGGAACTATTAGAGAAAGCGGTCAATGGAGATGCCCCACAATATGCAGGAGGCAATGAACAAAATTCGGATAATCAATCAACAGAAAAAGAAAGCAGGAACGGATTTTATAAACACCTGATGAATGGTGTTTCCAATATGCTTCCTTTTGTTGTAGGCGGAGGAATATTGATTGCAATCTCCTTTATGTTTGGAATTCATTCTGCCGATCCCAAGAGTGATGAATATAATCGATTTGCAGAAATTCTGAACACAATCGGTGGAGCCAACGCGTTCTTCTTGATTGTGCCTGTACTCTCAGGTTTCATTGCGATGAGTATTGCGGACCGTCCTGGTTTTGCACCTGGTATGGTTGGGGGATTAATGGCGGCAAATGGCAATGCGGGATTTCTCGGAGGATTGATTGCTGGATTTTTAGCAGGCTATATTGTAGTAGGCATCAAGCGTGTCTTCCGTAACCTGCCTCAAGTTCTTGAAGGCCTTAAGCCTGTCTTGATTTTCCCGCTTCTTGGAATCTTTTTGACAGGAATCATCATGTTCTATCTAGTATCTCCTTTAAGTGCAATCAACACCGGGATTCAGGACTGGCTCGGAGGACTCGGAACAGGGAATCTGGTTATTCTCGGATTAATATTAGGCGGTATGATGGCTGTCGATATGGGTGGTCCGATCAATAAAGCTGCATTTACATTTGGCTTGGCCATGATTTCAGCAGGCAATTATGCTCCGCATGCTGCTGTTATGGCTGGAGGGATGGTTCCTCCGCTTGGCATGGCAATCGCAACGACTATTTTCAGGAAGAAGTTCAACGATGCTGAACGGAAGGCGGGCTTCGCTTGCTACTTCATGGGAATATCCTTTATAACTGAGGGGGCAATCCCATTTGCGGCAGCGGATCCATTACGGGTAATTCCTGCTTCTGTGATTGGTTCTGCTGTTGCAGGAGCATTGGCTATGGCATTTGGTATTGGATTGCCTGCTCCACATGGAGGAATCTTTGTCTTCCCGGTAGTCGAAGGAAATCCATTCTTATATTTGGCTGCCATCCTTATCGGGTCTGTAGTGACAGCATTGATAGCAGGGCTGCTTAAAAAGCCTGCAAAAATTTAATATAAAAATGTATAATATTGAAAGGAGCGCTTAATTGTGCTCCTTTTTGTTTACAGTAATTATATAAAAGCATTTTAAGATGATATGCAATGACCATAGGAGGGAGTTAGTCTTGAAAGAAAAAGAGAAGCGTGACTGGCGATTTAAAGTAGCTGATCGTGAGTTGAAAATCGGCTTGTTATTGGCAGTCATTCATTTTTTATGGTGGTTTGGTTTTGCCTATGGGATGGGCAAAGGACCGGTAAGCGGCTATAAATACATATGGGGATTGCCTGCATGGTTTTTCTATAGCTGCATTGCAGGATTTGTATTCATTACGATTTTAGTTGTTTTATCAGTAAAATTCCTATTTAAAGATGTTCCGTTTGAAGAGGAGGGGAACGAACGATGAATTGGGAAGTTGTTATCCCCTTGCTTATTTTTTTGATTCTCGTTTTTATTGCAGGTGCCTATGCTTCAAGATTCGTGAATACGAAAGCGTCCTTTCTTCAAGAATATTTTCTTGGCAGCAGGGAGCTGGGAGGATTCATTCTCGCCATGACGATGATTGCGACTTATGGCAGTGCGGGAAGCTTTATTGGGGGCCCAGGCGCCGCTTATAATGTTGGTCTTGCCTGGGTGCTGCTTGCTATGTCGCAAGTAGTGACAGGATATTTTGTTTTGATGGTATTGGGGAAAAAATTCGCGATCATGGCTAGAAAATACAATGCCATAACGTTGATTGATTTTTTAAAGGAACGGTATCGAAGCAAATGGGTTAGCATCATTGCAGCGATCAGCATCATTATCTTTTTATTCTCTTCCATGGCAGCCCAATGGGTTGGCGGTGCCAGGCTGATTGAATCAGTAACCGGAATCAATTATCTTACCGCTCTCGCCATTTTTGCGGTTTCCGTTTTAATCTATGTCATTATAGGTGGATTCCGCGCTGTTGCCATTACTGACAGTATTCAAGGCGTGGTCATGCTGCTTGGGACAATCATCCTCTTGATTGCAACGATTATTGCTGGCGGAGGAATGGAAAATATCATGGATACACTCCGTAGTGAAAATCCAGATCTTTTATCGCCATATGGAAATGATCACAGTCTGACGCCTCTGTATATCTCGTCTTTTTGGATATTGGTCGGGGTGGGGGTTGTTGGCCTTCCGCAAGTATCAGTCAGGGCAATGTCCTACAAAAATGCAACTGCCATGCATAGGGCAATTATTATCGGAACCATTGTTGTTGGTTTGATCATGCTCGGTATGCATTTGATTGGTGTATTGGCAAGAGCAGTCGTTCCAGGGATTGAGATAGGCGATAAAGTCATGCCTGTACTGGCTTTGAAGGTTTTGCCGGGATGGCTTGCTGGAATTGTTCTGGCAGCCCCAATGGCAGCAATCATGTCTACTGTCGACTCGCTGTTGATCCTGGTATCATCCGCAGTAGTAAAAGACATTTATATTAATTATATCAACCCTGAAGCTTCAGAAAAAAATGTGAAGAGGACAAGTTTTATTATCACCGCCATTGTAGGGATTGCCGTTTTCTTGTTAGCGATCCACCCGCCTGATTTACTGATTTGGCTTAATCTTTATGCATTCGGAGGGTTGGAATCCGTATTCATATGGCCAATCGTATTAGGACTCTACTGGAAGCGGGGAAACAAATATGGTGCTTTATCTTCCATGGTCGGAGGAATGGCATCCTATATGTTATTTGATAAGTTTGCCCCTAATTTTCTGGGAATGAATACAGTGGTGTTTCCGATCCTTATCTCTTTGGTCTTATATTGTTTGATTTCCATCGCTTTTCAAAAGAAAAATGAGTACATCCCCTTATAAATCTTAAAGTAAAAAAAACAATCTCCGAAAAAAAGGATTATTTAGATCCAGCATCTAAATATATTGTCATAAAAGATGGAGGTTGCTTACCATGGAATGGAAATTATATAACACAATATCTCAAATCAAAGAACGGGCTGAAGCATTGCTGATGAAGGAAGAAGCTAAAAATAATCTTCCACTTGGGCTAATGTATCAGCTGGAAAAATCGGAACGAAATGATGTTCTTATTGCAGCAATTGAAGATGGTCAAGATCTCTCAGCCTTTTTATTGATGACACCGCCGCATAATTTAATTATCAGCGTCGATAAAGAGAAGGAATGGAAATCTTCCATTCAGCAAGCGGTGGAAAGTCTCCAGGCAGCAGACATCAAGATCCCTGGGGTTGTGGCCGAAAAAGAAACAGCCTCATTCTTTGCTGAGGAGTTGGCCAGCACGACGGGTCAAAGTCCGGAAATTCATATGAGACAAAGAATCTATCAATTAAGGGAAGTCAGAAAGAGTCCCGTATCTGAGGGGAACATGAGGCTTGCTGATGAAAGAGAGTCAGGATTGCTGACGCATTGGCTGCTTTCTTTTATAGAAGACACAGGCGAACATCCCCTAACCGAGAAAGAAGCAGAAGCACGCGCGGCTGCGATGATTCAAGAGAAATCCATTTATCTATGGGAACATAATGGTAAAATTGTCTCAATGGCAAGAAAGGCACGTTGCACAAAAAATGTAGCTGTCATTAACTTTGTTTTTACCCCAAAAGATGAAAGAAAAAAAGGGTATGCATCCGCTGTCGTATCTCAATTAAGCCAAACCCTTTTAAAGGACTATGATTCATGTGGATTGTACACAGACCTTGATAATCCAACTTCAAATAAAATATACATGGAAATAGGGTATGAACCTGTTGCTGATTCAACTATGATCAAGTTTGACTGAATAAAAAGCTCGCTTCTCTATATGAGTAGAGGGCGAGCTTTTTTATCAGCTTCATCATTGATTAACGGCAGCTTTTTTATCCGGTTTAATTCGCATGGCAGCCATGATGATGGCTGCCCCGCAAAGTACGGCAAATAGTACGAATATCCAAATATCATTGTTTTTCATCATGACTGCAGTTATTGGGGGGCCGGCAGCAACACCGATAAAACGCATGGAGCTATAAATGGAGGTAATGGTGCCCCGTTCATTTTTTTCAATCGATTCAGTGATTAGTGCATCTAGACAAGGAAGGGAAGCGCCTATCCCTATCCCGCTTAGAGAAAACAAAACTGTCTGAAATAGAAGAGAATCAATGAAGTTTATACATATTACAGAAATTCCTGTGAGTACAATACTGAATACAGTTATCCATTTCATCAAGACCATGTTTTCTTTAATGGTTTTTCCTGTAATGTATGAGGCTCCACAAAGGAATCCAAGTGGAATGGCAAGGATAAACCCTTTTTTGATGCCTTCAAATCCATATTTATTTTCTAACTCGTTTGAAAGAAAGAACAATAAGCCAAATAGAATGAACATGAGGATGATCCCAATCAGAAAAACAGCAAAAAGCCATTTTCCATGTTTTTTGAAGATTTCCTTTGTGTTTTGAAGGAAAACTTTAAATGAGCAGGCTTCGTTCTGATTTTTCGGCTTTTTTACAAGGAGTAATACAAGTAAAGTCGAAATCAAACAGAAAACCGGAAAAGAAAAAAATGGAAGAAACCATACAAAGCTCGCAAGAAAAGCCCCTAATATGGGACTTAGAACTTTCCCGAAAGTATTGGCGGTTTCGATTATACCCAATGTGGAGCTTACTTCGGAATCATTCTGGAACATATCACCAACAAGTGGAAGCACTATCGGAGCTGCTCCTGCTGCTCCGATTCCTTGCAAAACCCTGCCGGCCAGGATGAATTTATAGGGGTCTGCCCATGACCAGGAAGCCCATCCAGATAAAAGCCCTCCAAGTCCTGCAATGATCAAGCTGGGGACGATGACAATTTTTCTTCCAAAGCGATCGGATAGATAGCCTGCGATTGGAATGAGAAAAATGGCAACAAGTGAATAGACCGTTATGATTAAACTGGATTGAAGTGAACTGATATGCATGGTTTTTTCCACAACAGGCAATACAGGGATGAGCATGGAATTGCCAAGTGTCATGATCAGCGGTATGGAAGCCAATGAAATGATTGCCCAGCGTTGATTTTGAAGGCCTTTATTCTTGATTTTCTTATCAGCTGGAGAACATCCTGAAGCAGAAGGGAATGTTTCTGTATGATCCATAATCAATGAGTCCTTTCCTGATAGTCGCTGTTAATATAATTCTCTAATGAGCAAATTTTTATTTAAGGGGAATGAAGATGAAAATTATCCAATTAAGTGTTGGGAAACCTAAAAATCTAATGTATACATCCAAAAAATATGTGTCGGGGATTTCGAAGGATTCGATTCCAGAGGCGTATTTAGCAAAAGATTGCTTCAATGGCGACGGAGTAGCAAACCCAGAGTTCCATGGCGGAGAGGAAAGAGCGGTCTGTTTTTACCCATTTGAGCACTATGCTATGTGGGAAGAGGAGTTTAAGACTTCCTTGAGAATTCCTGCTTTCGGAGAAAATTTAACGATTGAGGGAATGATGGAAAGTGACGTTTTCATTGGGGATATTTATCAAATTGGTGAAGCAGTCATACAAATTACCCAAGGTCGTATTCCGTGCTCCACAATTTCAAAACATAATCATGAAGATCGCTTTTTGAAGCGAGTATTTGAAACCGGGTATACCGGCTACTTTGGAAAAGTATTAAAGGAAGGGATGATCCGGCAGGATTCCGAAATCATTCTGATTGACCGCCATCCATTAGAAATCAGTATTTTAGAGGCGAACCAAACGCTTTTTCATGATTTTAAAAATGAAGAGAGAATCCATAATATTCTAAATGTGAATGAACTTGCAGAAGCGTGGAAGCTCCAACTGAATAAAAAACTGGATTCACTGAAATCCTGATCAATCACCCCTAAACTTGCATCTGCATAAAATGTGATTATTATTTTTTCTTGACAAGTGTGAAGGTTTCGTACTAACATAATAATCAATTAAATGATTTGAGCGAAGACGAAGAAGAGTAGTCCCTGCAAACACTTTAGAGAGCTGGTGGCCGGTGCAAACCAGTGTGGGCGCATGGATGAATGGGCTTCCGAGCTTCCAGACCGAACATCTTTTGAAGATCAGTAGGCTTTGGCGAATGAACCTCATCGTTACAAGAGGCACGCATTAAAGCAGGCTATGTCCATGCAGGATGCGATTGAGATGGCTTTTTTTAAGCTAATAAAGGTGGCACCACGGTCCCTCGTCCTTTTTATGGAGAGGGGCCTTTTTGTATTTTTTTAACGCAGTTGACAATTGAATAGGATAAAACAATGAGCAAGGGGAGTAGACTTGACTGATTCGCTACAGAGAGCCGGGAGTGGTGAGAACCCGGTACGATAGGTTTTGTTGAATGGGCTTGCGAGCGGCATCCTGAATGAGAGTAGGGATGCACGGATTTCCACCGTTAAAAGGATAGAATATCGGAACCAAACATCCTTCGATGATAAGGCTCCCGTATTTGAAGAGTGGGTTTCAGGACATTTCTACTCATGTCCTGAACCAAACGAGGTGGCACCACGGTAATATCGTCCTCTGGAAGCACAATACATTTGTGCATCCAGGGGACTTTTTTATTTTTGAGAATAGTGAGGCGAGGTTCATGAGAACAACAGAAGAGAAAGTAGAGCAGAGCTGTAAAGTAATCAAAATGGAAGGGGACTCTTTGACTCCAATTTCCATTTTTCATCGGGTGAAAGGAAAGAAAAAGTGTCTACTTGAAAGTTCCTTGAAGCACTTAGAA
Organism: Falsibacillus pallidus; assembly: GCF_050990905.1. Classification (GTDB taxonomy): domain Bacteria; phylum Bacillota; class Bacilli; order Bacillales; family DSM-25281; genus Falsibacillus; species Falsibacillus pallidus_A. Next base: position 2,292,925 of record NZ_CP158866.1, on the reverse strand, counting down.
ACAGGCAGATATTCTTTTATCGCTTTCAACCCGGCCAGGGAAGTAAAAGCATTTGGTGAAGTTGTAAAAATGGTCAACCACAGACAGGGTACAGAGCTCGAAAAAAACGGTAAAGCATTGCGGATACTTGAAGAGTTTTTGCCGCGCTTTGATGTTTCAGAAGATTATCCATTTTCATCAGGTGCCATCGGATACATTGGGTATGACATTATCAGGCAGCATGAATTTATCGGCAATGAAAAAGAAAATCAACTAGGGATGCCGGACCTTCACTTTATGCTTTATCAAGATGTCATAATATTTGACCACATAAGCCAGGAAGTGAATATCATTTGCACTTCCCTGACAGGGGACCGTACAGGCGATGAACTTGAAAGGAAAGCAATTGAGATAAAAAATATGATTGAAATGGAATCGGGTACCAATGAGACTGCTGATAAAGCCATGGAGTTCAAAGAGGAAATTTCGCAAGCAGATTTCGAAAATATGGTGAAAGAAGCTAAAGAATACATCAAAAATGGAGATGTGTTTCAAGTAGTACTTTCACAAAGGCTTAAAGCTGATTTCAACGGCAGTCCATTTGAACTATATAGGAAATTGAGAAAGGCAAACCCATCCCCTTATATGTTTTATTTAGATTTTGATGACTACGTAGTCTTTGGTTCTTCTCCCGAGAGTTTCATAAAGCTGAATGGAAGGACGTTGACTACGAATCCTATCGCGGGAACAAGGAGAAGGGGTAAAACGCAAGAAGAGGATTTATTCTTCGAAAAAGAACTGCTGAACGATGAGAAGGAACTTGCAGAACACAAAATGCTCGTAGATCTTGGCAGGAATGATATCGGAAGAGTTTGTGAGGTCGGAAGCATTGCGGTTCCAAAGTTTATGGCGATTGAACGCTATAAATATGTAATGCACATAGTGTCAGAAGCAACAGGTGTTCTCAAAGAAGGTTTGACTGGCATTGATGCATTGATTTCTTGCCTCCCTGCAGGAACCGTATCAGGAGCACCTAAAATACGTGCCATGCAAATCATCAATGAACTTGAAATAAACAAGCGGGGAGTATACTCCGGAGCTATCGGCTACATTGATGGAAATGGAAATATGGATTTTGCCCTGGCCATTCGAACGATGGTAATAAAAGATCAAAAAGCATATGTTCAGGCCGGTGCAGGGGTCGTGCATGATTCTATCCCTGAACTTGAGTATAAGGAAACCATGAATAAAGCGAAAGCGCTGCTGGAGGTTTCTAAATGATTTTATTGATAGATAATTATGATTCTTTCACATATAACTTATTTCAATATATAGCGGAATTAAATAAAGAAGTGGTTGTAAAGAGAAATGATGAAGTGACTTTGGATGAAATAAGGAATCTTGAGCCTGAAGCAATTGTGTTGTCTCCTGGACCAGGCCATCCGGAGCAGGCAGGGATCTGTCTGGAATTGATAAAGGAATTTTACCGTGAGATTCCGATATTAGGGATCTGTCTGGGGCATCAAGCTATCGGAGAAGCTTTCGGTGCAGAAGTCAGCATTGCAGCAGAGCCAAAGCATGGAAAGACATCTTTGATTAAACACTCGGGATTGGGGATTTTTGAATATCTCCCGCAGCCTGTAGAAGTCATGAGATACCACTCGCTTGTGCTGGTGAGGAAAAGTATCCCTGAGTGTCTGACAGTAGCGGCAAGTGCCATGGATGATTCAGAAATCATGGCGGTTCAGCATGTGAAGTACCCGGTAATTGGAGTTCAGTTCCACCCTGAATCAATCGGGACAAATTCCGGGAAGAAAATGATCAAGAATTTCATTGATCTTGTGGAAAGGATGGTCGTGGGAAATGAAAAAGCATCTGCAAAAATTGGCTGAAGCTGAGTCACTGACGTTGGAGGAAATGATGGAGGCTGCAGAATATTTATTTTCTCCAAGCGTGGCAGAAGCCGAAATTGCTGCATTCCTGATGGGTATCAAGGCAAAAGGAGAGACCGTAGAAGAAATGACCGGACTTGCATCTGTATTAAGGAACAGGGCCATGAAGATCCAACAGACGCCAATGGGTGTCATGGACAACTGCGGCACAGGCGGGGACGGTTCCCATAGTTTCAATATCAGTACAACGGCTGCTTTTGTCATCGCAGGGGCAGGAATCCCTGTTGCGAAACATGGAAATAGAAGTGTATCCAGCAGAACAGGGAGTGCTGACGTGCTTGAACATTTAGGTGTTTCCCTGGAATTGCACTCAGCACAAATGGAAGAGATCCTGATGGAAAATGAAATTGCATTTCTTTTTGCTCCTAAAATCCATCCGAGTTTGAAACGAATCATGAAAGTGCGAAATGATTTAAAAATCCCGACTATATTTAACATGATTGGGCCATTGACGAACCCGGTCAACCTGGATACTCAGCTGATCGGCACCTATAGAAGAGATATGCTTGAGAAGATGGCGATGGCTCTCCATCAATTGGGTAGAAGAAGAGGCATCACAGTGAACGGAGCCGGATTCATGGATGAAGCATCCCTAGCCGGCGAAAACCATTTGGTCCTCCTTGACGAAGGAGAGCTTATCAAGTTCACTTTACACCCTGAAGAAACGGGACTCCCGATGTATGACAACTCAGAAATCATTGGGGGAGATGCTTCTGATAATGCGGAAATTTTACTGGAAGTGCTAAAAGGCAGAAAAGGAGCATTCAGGGATACAGTTCTACTCAATGCAGGCATCGGGATATTTGCCAACGGTAAAGCAGGCACAATCCAGGAAGGGATCCATCTGGCTGCCGAAAGCATTGATAGTGGAGCTGCTCTTTCTAAACTCGAGTATTTGATCGATTATAGCGCTAAAAGTGACAGGAAGGTGATTTGACATGACTATTCTTGACAAAATCATTGCAGAGAAGAGAAACGAAGTGGAAAGGCTTAAATCTGAAAAACTTCCTGAAGTCCTTGAGAGAAAACCAGTGAAGTCTGTGTACGATTCATTTATGTCTTCCAAAAAAATGAATGTTATAGCTGAAATCAAACGAGCTTCTCCTTCTAAAGGGGAAATCAATAGCGGGGTGGACCCTGTTATGCAAGCTGTCTTGTATGAAGAAGCTGGCGCTGATGCCATTTCGGTGCTGACGGATGGCCCTTTTTTCTCGGGGAGCATGGAGGATTTAAAAAGAGTAAGGGAGCATGTTTCCATCCCGATACTCTGCAAGGATTTCATAATTGACCCAATCCAGATTCAAATTGCGAAAGCAAGCGGAGCGGATGTCATCCTGCTGATAGTCGCTGCATTAGAGGAACATCAGTTGAAGAGTCTTTATAAGGAAGCTTTATCTCTAGGATTGGAAGTGTTGGTTGAAGTGCATAACGCCGTAGAATTGCAAACGGCATTTAGATTAGGCGCGAACATTATCGGAATAAATAACCGCGACCTGAAGACTTTTATCGTTGATTTGGCTGCAACAGAAGAGCTGGCAGGTAAGATCAATGGAGATGAAATCTTAATTATCAGTGAGAGCGGCATGAAATCATCACTCGATGCTTTACGTGCAGAAAAGGCGGGAGCAAAGGGGATATTAGTCGGGGAAACATTGATGAGGTCTGGTGACATTGCTCTTTCAATGAAAGATTTAAAAGTGCCGTTTAAAAGGAATGAGGCAATATGAAAATAAAGGTCTGCGGCATTAAGTCATCAGAAGCGGGACTTGAAGCAGCAAAGGCAGGAGCTGACGCAATAGGCTTTGTTTTTGCTGAAAGCAAGCGGCGCATTTCGATTGAAACCGCCCGGGAGATATCAATGGCACTGCCCCAGCATGTCAAGAAAGTCGGGGTATTCGTCAACGAAGAATTGGCAGTGATAAACCGCTGCATAAGGGAAGCCAATCTAGATTTTGTTCAGCTGCACGGAGACGAAGCACCTGAATTTTGCAGCAAAGTTAACATTCCCGTCATTAAATCTTTTTCCATCAGGAAGAAAGAGGACCTTATTCAATTATCAGCATATCAAGTGGATTATTATCTGCTTGATAGTCCTGCAGGGAAATACAGGGGCGGAAATGGGACTTCATTTGATTGGTCATTACTATCGGAGTTCAGCAAATCAGGAAGAAACATCATTTTAGCCGGTGGACTTTCAATACAAAATGTGATGGAAGCAATCGGAATCGTAAAGCCGGAAATGATCGATGTTTCAAGCGGTGTGGAATCGGATGGGGAAAAAGATCCTGTAAAAATGCAAATATTTATAGAGTTGGCAAAGGAAGCATTCAATCAATTGGAGGGAAATTAAATGAAAATATACAATCAGCCAAATGAAAGAGGACATTACGGGAGATTTGGAGGGAGATATATTCCGGAGACATTGATGCAGGCTGTGATTGAATTGGAGGAAGCCTATAACGAAGCCTCTGCCGATCCAGAGTTCAAGGAGCTGGTAGATTATTATTTTAAACAATATGTCGGACGGGAGACACCGCTCTACTATGCAGAGAATCTATCAAAAAAACTTGGCGGGCCCAGGATTTATTTAAAAAGGGAAGATTTAAATCATACGGGGGCGCACAAAATCAATAATACAATCGGCCAGGCACTTCTTGCAGTCCGGATGGGCAAGAAAAAAGTTGTGGCAGAAACAGGTGCCGGGCAGCATGGGGTGGCCACTGCAACCGTATGTGCCCTCCTTGGACTGGAATGTGTCATTTATATGGGGAACGAAGACATCAGGAGACAAAAATTGAATGTATTCAGGATGGAACTTCTCGGCGCGGAAGTCAGGGGTGTCAGCCAAGGCAGCGCCACATTGAAGGACGCCGTCAATGAAGCACTGCGCTATTGGGTTTCCAATGTGGATGATACGCATTATATCATGGGATCGGTATTAGGTCCTCATCCATTTCCGCAGATTGTCCGGGATTTTCAGAGTGTCATAGGTTCTGAGACAAAAAGACAAATATTGGACCAGGAAGGGAGGCTCCCTGATGCCTTAGTGGCATGCATTGGTGGAGGAAGCAATGCAATGGGGATGTTCTATCCATTTGTAGAAGATGAGGCTGTAAGGATGTATGGAGTGGAGGCAGCCGGTTCTGGTCTTCATACTGAGAAGCACGCAGCTTCTTTGACAAAAGGAAAAGTGGGGATACTCCATGGATCCATGATGTATCTCCTTCAGGATGAAAATGGCCAGATTCAAGAAGCACATTCCATTTCTGCAGGACTTGACTACCCGGGAGTGGGGCCGGAACATAGTTTTCTAAAGGAAGAAAACAGGGTGGTTTATACTTCGGTTACAGATGAAGAGGCACTCGAAGCTTTCCAACTCCTAGCCAAAATGGAAGGGATCATTCCGGCTCTGGAAAGTTCACATGCAATCGCCTATGCTATTAAACTTTCAGCAGAGATGGCGGAAAATGAGACAATGGTCATTTGTTTGTCCGGCCGCGGCGATAAAGATGTCGAAACAGTAAAACAAGTGCTTGGAGGGAATGAGAATGAGTAGGGCGAAATTAGAGCAGGCTATTCAAAATACACTCGAAAAAGGACAAAAAGCATTCGTTCCTTATATCATGGCAGGGGACGGAGGACTTGAAAAGCTGGAGGAGCAAATTCTTTTCCTCCAGGAAGCAGGTGCCACGGCAATTGAATTGGGCATTCCTTTTTCCGATCCTGTAGCAGATGGTCCTACCATTCAAGAAGCAGGCAAAAGGGCATTATCAGCGCAAACCAGCCTAAGTGGAGTGTTGAAACGTTTATATTCATTCAAGGGTAAGCTGGATGTGCCGATCATTTTGATGACGTATATCAATCCCATTTTTGTCTTTGGTGTGGAAGATTTTGCAAGGGAGTGCAGGAAATCTGGTGTTTCAGGAGTAATTGTACCTGACGTTCCCATTGAAGAACTGGATATTTTAGCTGATGAGTTAAAAAAATCCGAAATCGCATTGATACAATTAGCGACTCTTACAAGCCCATTGGAACGAATTGAAAAAATAGCAAGTCTATCTGAAGGTTTTCTTTATGCTGTGACCGTTAAGGGAATCACTGGTGCAAGGAATGGGTTTGGAACAGAGGTAGGAGATTATTTAGAAAGAATAAAAAAAGTCAGTCCTGTCCCTGTCCTGGCAGGATTCGGAATCTCTTCACCGGAACAGGTCCAAGCCATGGCAAGCTATTGCGACGGCGTCATTGTAGGGAGCAAAATCATCGAACTGATCCAGCAAGAAGATAAAGAATCAATCTATTCATTATTAAAGGCAGCAAAATGAAAAAGGAGTGGTCCCGTTGAGATAAGCGGGATCACTCCTTTTTTTCTTCAGTTTTCATACCCGTAACGCAAACAGTCAGAACGGGTCTCACTTTTTTAAAGGATACTCTGATATGGGTAAATCCTGCGGGCTGAAGTTCATCTGAAATAACTTTTGCCAGCCGGTGGGTTTTTTCTGCATCGGCATCTTCTTCCCTTGGTTGAACGGTAATCGCAGCTTTTCCACCGACGTTCAGCATTTCAAACATCGCACCAAGGGACTTTTTTCTTTTTTCCCATAACGGATAATTATTAACAGAAAAGATTTTATCGTATTTATGTGGAGGGTGATATTGAGCGATGTCTTTTACGTATAAGCAGACTTTACCTTCTTCGATGCAGCGCTGGTTCTTTTTTGAAGCCGCTTCAAACATGGTGTTGGAAATATCGATGCCATGTACGTTTACATTCTTTTTTTCCTTGCATATAGAATGAATGCAATAGCCTGGTCCATAACCGATCTCAAGTATGAGATCACCGTTTTGTATGTCCAGCTGGGAAATCGTCCACCGATTTATCTTTCGATTGTCCCATGCCATTATTTTCCCGGCTAATTTTCCCATCCACCCTTTTGGATTTTCGAATTGCTCATTAAAAATAATAGACAATGGAGCCACCTCCCCCAGGGTATATTGTATTTATACACTCGTTGGAGATTTTTTAAACGCTTGAGCACATTACGTATTGGTTTATTACTCAAATTTGAATATAATAAATAGAACCAACTACATAATGGAAAGGAGCAAGTATCATGATCGAAAAAGAAAGCAATGTAAAGCTTGTTGTGGCTGGGCTCCTGCTTGGCATCCTCATGTCTGCGATGGATAATACAATCGTCGCGACAGCCCTGGGCTCAATCGTTTCAGATTTAGGAGGACTGGATAAATTTGTATGGGTGACTTCTGCCTATATGGTTGCTGTCATGGCAGGGATGCCGATATTCGGAAAACTGTCGGATATGTATGGACGAAAAAGATTCTATATTTTTGGGCTGGCGATCTTTCTCATCGGATCTGCCTTGTGCGGACTGGCAGAAACCATTACGCAGCTAAGTCTATTTCGTGCGCTTCAAGGAATCGGCGGCGGAGCATTGATGCCGATTGCATTCACTATTGTATTTGATATATTCCCTCCGGAAAAAAGGGGGAAGATCACAGGGCTGCTTGGTGCAGTTTTCGGTTCAGCTTCTGTTTTTGGGCCATTGATCGGTGCTTATTTAACAGATAACATCAGCTGGCATTGGATTTTTTATGTCAACGTCCCAATTGGAATTTTATCTTTAATATTTGTATTAATTGCCTATAAAGAAAAATCAAATCTCCAAAAGCAAAAAATAGATTGGTGGGGTGCTTCCACATTAATCATCTCAGTGGTCAGCCTTATGTTCGCTCTTGAATTGGGCGGCAAAGAGTTTGAATGGGCATCAATCCAGATTATTGGACTGTTTGTGTCATTTGTCCTATTCTTCGTTGTTTTCATGTTCGTTGAAAGAAAAGCTGAAAGTCCGATCATCTCATTTTGGATGTTTAAAAGACGGCTATTCGCCACGTCTCAAATATTGGCGTTTTTATATGGGGCATCCTTTATTATCCTGACCATCTTCATCCCTATTTTTGTTCAAGCCGTTTACGGAGGAAGTGCTACGAATGCTGGATTCATTTTGACGCCGTTGATGCTTGGCTCTGTCGTAGGCAGCGCCTTTGCAGGGATATTCATGGCAAAAACGAGCTATCGGAATATCATGCTTGTATCCATAATATCGTTTATTACAGGGATGGTGCTTCTTGCTACCATGACGCCGGACACGAGCCGCATCCTGTTGACGATATTTATGATACTATCCGGATTTGGGGTAGGATTTTCATTTTCCCTGCTGCCTAACGCAACGGTGCATAAATTGGATCCAAGATATAGAGGTTCTGCCAACTCTACGAATGCTTTTTTCCGTTCATTCGGTATGACCATCGGCATTACGGTATTTGGAGCGATCCAGTCTAAAGTGTTTACCAACAACCTTCAGGATGCTTTTAAAGGTATGTCAGGCGGCGGAGGGTTTAAATTTGGTAATCCACAAGAGATATTCCAACCTGAAATGAGAAAGCAAATTCCTGGATTTGTTTTGGATAAAATTACAGATGCTATGTCATCCTCCATTACAACTGCCTTTGCATATGCTTTGATCCCATTGGCGCTGGCATTTGTTACCGTATTCCTGATGGGCGGAACAAGACTTCAACCAAGTAAAGAAACGATGAAAACAAATAATTCAGCTTCGAAATAATAGAAAAAGGTGACGTGCATGAGCATGAAACTGATTGTACTGGGGTTGTTGATGGAAGGAGAAAAACATCCCTACGAAATACAACAGCTAGTGAAGTCCCGTCAAATGAAGTTTTATATCAAAATGGCCCCTGGATCTCTTTACTATGCATTTGATAAACTAAAAGAAGATGGGTTCATTGAAGTGGCGGAGGTCGTAACAGACACCAACCGCCCAGATAAAACGATTTATCGCATTACTCATAAAGGTAAAAGGGAATTCGAATCCATTCTGATGAAGCAGCTTGGTCAAAAGGAGCAGATTTCAAAACCAATCTTTGCTGCCCTTTCATTTGCTAACTATGCCAATCCAGAACAGGTAAAGGAAAGACTTTTAAAAAGGATTACGGACACGGAAGATTTCCTTGAAAAAATCAAATTTCTTTACTCAGTTAAAAGGGAATCCGAGGATCGTGCAAAGCTATATATCATTATTGGTGTCTGGATGCAGCTGAAAACAGAACTTGCGTGGCTGCAAAAGATCTATAAAGATGCAGTCGATGAAAAACTTCATGAAATCGGAATGGGGGAGCTTGATGAAGAACTATGGTGATCGAGCTTTAAATCAATTGGCTATTGTAACTGGTGCTACCCGTCTGGAAGGAATAGGGGCAGCAATAAGTTTGGCTCTCGCGGATAGAGGATTCGATATCCTTTACACCTATTGGCCTAATTATGACCGTATTCACCATGATGAATACAGCCAAAATGATCATGTGAAACTGCGTGAATTACTAGTCGAAAAGGGAGTAAGGGCTGAAGGGATAGAGGTTGATCTTAGCCGTAAAAATGCTTTTCAAGACATTTTGGAACGTGTGAACCGGTTTGAGAGCAAATTATGTGTGCTTGTAAACAATGCAGCCTATTCCACTCGAGGCACATATGAAGAGTTGGATGCTGATGAACTGGATTTACACTATTTTGTCAACGTAAGGAACATGGCACTGTTGAGCAGCGGATTCTGTAAAAACATCCCGGCAGGTGTAAAAGGGAAAATCATCAATATGACTTCAGGGCAGTCTCTGGGACCTATGCCTGGAGAATTAGCCTATGCCGCTTCTAAAGGAGCAGTTGAAGCATTCACTAAAACGCTCGCAGCGGAAGCCGCACCAAGAGGCATTACGGTGAATGCCATCAATCCAGGTCCGACAGATACTGGATGGATGACAGAAGAAATAAAGAAAGAATTAAGCGGAAGATTTCCATTTGGCAGACCTGGTCAGCCGATGGATGCTGCAAGACTGGTATCATTTTTGGCAAGTCCTGAAGCTGAATGGATCACGGGGCAAGTCATCCATTCAGAGGGAGGATTTATACGTTGAAAAAGAGGGTATCCGCCTTGGGATGCCCTCTTATTCGTTCACCCAGATGATTTCTCCGGATTTTGTATCTTTATCGATGCTTACGTCAAACTGATGTTTCTCATAAAAGTGGATGAGCCTGTCAACGTGGTCCCAATCCCTCTTTGCGATATCACCTGTGATAGAAGGAATATTTTGATCTTTTGCTATTTCTTTTAAATGTTTCATACAGATTGAACCGTAGCCTTTATCAGCCGGCCCTTTAATATCACCGATATGAATGGAATCATTATCTGCATAAGTTGCATGAATGGAAAAGTCCCAAACACCATGGAAGGTCGTTTCACAATCATTCACCATTACCTTGCATTGGTTCCCGTCATTTAATGCATAAACCACGACCCAATTGTCTTCTTTTGTCTGATCAATTCCGAGGACATCCCATTTTTTTGCAATCTCCTGCATGCTCTGCTGCATCCTGAATAGCTGTATTTCCAATTGATCCTTTTCTTTAAGCAGCTCTTCTTTTGATCTTTCTTCAGTTGGAGCAAAAATGTCTGCATATGAAGCCATCGTTTTTCTCCTCCTTGGAAATATAGGTAAATGTTTATCCGGTCTTAGACACATTGAACTATTTTACTGCAATACTGTCTCCTCTTCAATTTTCTGAAATATCAGGCATGCACTCTTTTGAATAAAAATTAGTGCATGCGGAGTATTCTTAAAGGATTGTTATAGAAATCATGCATACCCATTCGAAAAAATTAATTAATTTACATAGTTGGCAAAGGGTGCGTTTTTGTTCGTTTTATGATATAGTACAAAGGAATTAATAGAAGAACTCTGCCATTATGGCAGGAGAGGTTCGTGAACTCCCTCTATAAAAAACTAAGATCAAAACGGTATCATTTTGATATGGTTTTTTTCTATTTTCTAAACTACGTAGAGCCGTTCAGAGAATCTCTTTCTTCTTTCCTGAAGCGCTATGCTGACAATTATGGGAGGAGATCGAGGATCATGAAAAATCAAAAAGCAATTGTTGTTTTCAGCGGTGGCCAGGACAGCACTACTTGCCTGTTTTGGGCTATGAAAAGATTTGAGGAAGTCATTGCTGTGACATTTGACTATGGCCAGCGCCATAATCAGGAACTTCAATGTGCAAAGGAAATTGCACAGGAATTGAATATCGAACATCATATTTTAGATATGTCCTTATTGAATCAGCTGGCACCTAATGCCCTGACTAGGACCGATATAGAAATAAAAGAAAGTGAAGGTGGACTTCCAAGTACATTTGTAGATGGAAGAAATCATCTATTCCTGTCATTCGCTGCTGTATTGGCGAAGCAGAAAGGTGCAAAGCATATTATTACTGGAGTCTGTGAGACCGACTTCAGCGGATATCCGGACTGCAGGGATGTATTTGTCAAATCCCTCAATGTCACACTGAATTTAGCGATGGATTATCAGTTTGTCATAGATACACCATTGATGTGGCTCGATAAAGCCGAAACGTGGGAGCTGGCAGATGAGCTCGGTGCATTTGACTATATCCGTGAAAAAACGCTGACATGCTATAACGGAATCAAGGGCGATGGATGCGGTGGATGTCCTGCTTGTAAGCTGAGAGCCCGTGGATTGGAGCAGTATTTGGAAAAACGGCAAGGAGGAGATGCTTGATGCTTCAGCAAATCTATCCTGCACCATACCATAACTACTCCTATGAATTAAATAAAGATTTTCAATTCGCTGCTGCTCATTACGTACCGGATGAAAGGGCAGGAAAGTGTATGAATGTACATGGTCATACTTATTTTGCCAACGTGACCATTGCAGGGGATCTATTAGATGAAACGGGATTCTTGATCAATTTTCAAAAGATAAAACAATTGATCCATGATCGTTTTGATCATTCCTTACTCAATGAAGATGATCTCTTTTCTGATGAGAATGCAGCGGATTATCCAACGACCGAGGTTGTTGCAAGGAAGGTGGCAGAAATTATTCAGGAGCACCTGGATACCTTGCCTAATAGGCCGGTCTGTCTGCAGGTGTTTTTAAGAGAAACCCCAACAAGCTATGTCATCTATCGTCCTAAGAGGGGGAATTCTTAATGAAAAAATTCCCGGTAATTGAAATTTTCGGTCCCACCGTTCAAGGAGAAGGAATGGTGATTGGCCAGAAAACGATGTTTGTCAGGACAGCAGGATGTGATTATTCCTGCTCATGGTGTGATTCAGCTTTTACATGGGATGGCTCCGCCAAGGAAGATATCAATATGATGACGGCCGAGGAAATATATTCCCAGTTAAAAGAAACAGGAGGGAACCGCTTTTCACATGTAACTATTTCCGGCGGGAACCCTGCCTTATTGAAAGATCTTCACCAGCTCATTGATATACTTCATGAGAATGGCATAAAGACGGCATTAGAAACGCAGGGAAGCAAGTGGCAGGATTGGTTTTTACAAATCGATGAATTGACGATTTCCCCCAAGCCTCCGAGTTCACTGATGAAAACGGATTTCTCGATTCTTTCCGATATCGTAGAAAAGCTGCAGGCAAATGAAAGAAATTTCAGCTTAAAAGTGGTAATCTTTAATGATGAAGACTTGGCGTATGCAAAAGATGTCCATACCAGATATCCGGACGTCCCATTTTATCTGCAGACTGGCAATGATTCATTGACAGAGACGAATGATGAAAAGCTCCTTGGAAGACTGGTGGATCAATACGAAAAATTGATCGATAAAGTAATGGATTCCCCTGAATTGAATGACGTGAGAGTACTCCCGCAGCTTCATACGTATGTATGGGGAAATAAAAAAGGGGTTTGATCATGGCTCTTTTCTCAAAGATTTTTGCTTTATGCATTAAAACAGGATAACTTATGCGATCTATGCTGAAGATTTACCTCGAAAAGAGCCTGGATACTCCATCTCAGCGCACCAGACAGCTAGTTTTACGTTAAAATCGGCAGTAAGATTTTAACAACATTGTTTACGAAAACAGCCTTAATCATAAAGAAAACGCAGTCCTTAATAATAAGGCTGCGTTTTTATATGCGCTTCAGTGAGATGGCTTGCCGCATTTTTTGAAGGGCTGCTTGTCCCTTGTCCGCTTGCTGCATCATGATATTTACATAAAGGGCATCTATCAGCGTGAGCTGCGCGATTCGTGAGGATAATGCTTCTGAACGATAATCAGTTTCATCCGATAACGTGAAAAGGGATATATCAACATTTTTGCTTAACGGTGATTTTGAAAAATTGGTGATTCCGATGGAAGAAGCACCTGTTCCTTTTACGATATCAAGCACTAAAAGAATATCTTTCGTTGAACCGGAATGTGATATGAAAACCGCACAATCATCCGGCGTCATCTGAGAAGCGGTCATGAGCTGTATATGGCTGTCAGTCGAGGCGTAAACAGGAAGGCCGGTTCGTATAAATTTGTGATAAGCATCCATTGCGATTATTCCAGAACCCCCATTGCCAAAAAAGAAAATCTTTTTGGAATGGCAGAGTACGTCCACAGCTTTGTCTAAGGTAATCTGATCAAGAAGGTGCATGGTATCTTCAATGGTTTTAATATTGGATTGAAAAACTTTTTCGGATACAGTCAAAACATTATCCCCTTGCCTGATTTCCTCATGAATATCCTTTAAAGGGCTCATAACTTCTGAAGCGAGAGAAATTTTTAATGCCTGATAGCCTTTAAAGCCGATTCTTTTGCAAAAACGAAAAACAGTGGAATCCGCTACGTTTAATTCATCTGCCAACTGGTTGATAGAGCGATGAATGATCTGCTCCGGATTATTCAATATAAAGTCCGCTATCCTTTTTTCTGTATCACTTAGAATGGGATAATTTGATCGAATACTGCCTATGCATGATAGATTCACAGGGCTTACCTCCTGAAAGTGCTTTCATAATTATTATACAACAGAATGGGATAAAGAAAAATATTTTCATGAAAACGGTTGCAAAAGAAAAATATTTTTCTATAATTAGAAATGCGGGGAAGAAATTTTTTTCTAGTTTACTAGATTTAGTTCGAATTTTTTTCTCGGAGCAAATAATTTACATAGCATTGTGCAGTAAAATTGATTGGAGGAAATAGATATGTCAGACAGCATGTTAATTTTGGTAGCGCTTGCAGGTATTTTTCTTTTGTTATTCTTAGTCATGAAAACGAAGCTCCATGCTTTCGTAGCGCTCATTTTAGTCAGTCTTTTAGTCGGGATCGCAGCCGGAATGCCGCTTGGCGATGTTGTAAAAACCATTGAAAAAGGTATGGGGGGGACCCTTGGATTTGTAGCTGTGGTTGTTGGTTTAGGAGCAATGTTCGGAAGAATGCTTGAAGTTTCAGGCGGTGCTGAACGACTGGCACAGACACTCATTGGAAAGTTTGGTGAGAAAAATGCCCAGTGGGCGTTGGGAATCACAGGATTCCTGGTAGCCATCCCGGTATTTTTTGATGTAGGTTTCATTATCTTGGTTCCAATTGTTTATGGATTAGCAAAGAAGACGGGGAAATCTCTTTTGTATTATGGCATTCCGCTTCTGGCAGGGTTGGCTGTCACACACAGTTTCATTCCGCCAACGCCAGGTCCTATTGCTGTAGCTAATCTAATTGGCGCGGATTTAGGATGGGTCATTTTATTCGGTGCTATTGCCGGTGTGCCTGCGATGATTTTGGCAGGACCGGTATTCGGGAAGTTCATTGCGAAGCGTATTCACGCTGAAATGCCTGAGTATATGAAGGATCAGGCAGCAGAAGGGAAATTATATGATAAGGATCTTCCTAGTTTCGGTTTGATTGCATCTTTGATTTCCATTCCGCTGGTATTGATTCTATTGAACACTGTAACAGGTGCTGTTCTTCCTGAAGGGAATAATCTGCGGACATTCTTTACCTTCTTGGGCCATCCATTTGTCGCATTGACGATTGCCACAATATTGACGTTTATACTGCTTGGAACTAAACGTGGATACACAAGGGATGAAGTGCAGGAAATTGCTACAAAAGCACTGGAGCCGGCTGGAATCATCATCTTAGTTACAGGCGCTGGGGGCGTGTTTAAACAAGTATTGATAGATTCAGGTGTTGGCCAGGTACTTGGTGATATGATGGCAGGATCAAATTTGCCTCCAATTCTTTTGGCATTCATCATTGCCACTGTCGTCCGTGTGGCGCAAGGATCTGCAACGGTTGCCATGGTAACGGCAGCAGGCTTGATTTCCCCGCTGATTTCCACTATGGGGCTTGAAGGTCCAGTGCTGGGACTGATTGTTATCGCCATCGCTTCTGGTGCAACCATTTTCTCACATGTCAACGATTCAGGTTTTTGGCTTGTAAACCGCTACTTTGGCCTTAATGTCAAAGATACTCTGAAGTCATGGACCGTCATGGAAACCATTGTAGCACTCACCGGATTTATCGTAGTGTTTGTAATCGGATTATTTATTGCATAAAATGAAATCATTGTATGAAGGAAGGGGGCCCGCCTCTCTTCCTTTTCTTTGACTTGCTTTTAGGGAGGAATGAAAATGACTTTAAAACCATATATGATCGGCGTAGATATTGGGACCACTAGTACGAAAGCGGTCCTATTCAATAAAAAAGGCGAAGCACTGCACCGCTCTGGGGTAGAGTATCCACTCCATACTCCGACTCCCTCCACAGCAGAGCAGGACCCCGATGAAATTTTTTTGGCTGTCCAACAGTCAATCAAGACATGCATTGAAGAATCTGGGATAGACAGCAGCGAGCTGGATTTTATTTCGTTCAGTTCTGCCATGCATAGCCTTATACTCATAGATGAAAATGGGAAGCCGCTGACTCCTTCCATTACTTGGGCTGATAATAGAAGTGCTGCATGGGCTGAATACTTGAAAAATAACGGTGGGCATGAGATTTACTTAAGGACAGGTACACCAATCCATCCGATGTCCCCGCTGGTAAAACTGCTTTGGTTGAACGCAGAGCACCCGGAATTGGTAAAAAAGACTGAGAAATTTATATCGATTAAAGAATATATTTTTTATAAGTTATTCAATGAATTTATCATCGATCATTCAATCGCTTCTGCAACTGGCTTATTTAACTTAATAGAGAAGGATTGGGATCGTGAAGCATTGAACCTAGCGAAAATCCATCCAGGTCAACTATCCCGATTAGTGCCTACTACCTATTCGATTAATGGGATATCGCCTGAATTTGCTGAATTGATGGGCATTGATCCGCAGGTGAATTTCATTATCGGAGCAAGTGATGGTGTATTATCCAACCTTGGAGTGAATGCCATTGAACCAGGTGTTGCAGCGCTGACTATCGGTACGAGCGGTGCCATCCGTTCTGTGGTCGATCATCCGCGGACAGATCCATTGGGGAGGACATTCTGCTATGTCTTGACGGATAGACATTGGGTGATAGGTGGTCCGGTCAATAACGGCGGTATGATATTCCGTTGGGCGAAAAATGAATTGGCGGCATCAGAAATAGAAACAGCTAAAAGGCTCGGTGTGGATGCGTATGATTTGCTCACTGAGATGGCTGATAACGTATCCCCGGGGGCGGAAGGGTTGATTTTCCACCCATATTTATCAGGGGAAAGAGCTCCTTTATGGAATGCAGACGCAAGGGGATCATTTTTCGGATTAGGCTTGCACCACAAAAAAGAGCACATGGTCAGGGCTGTACTTGAAGGAATTGTAATGAATCTCTATTCCGTTTTACTCATAATGGAAGAGTTGACAGGAGTACCGGTGAAGATCCAGGCTACAGGCGGATTTGCCCGCTCAAAGGTATGGAGGCAAATGCTGGCTGATGTATTTGGATATGAGGTGCATGTTCCTGAAAGCTTTGAAAGTTCTTGTTTAGGAGCAGTTGTGCTGGGGATGTATGGACTTGGTCAAATCGATGACTTGTCAATCGTCGATCAGATGGTGGGCTCTGTACATGCCCATCAGCCAATAAAAGAAACAAATGATGTTTATAAACAGCTTTACCCTATATTTGAACGGCTTTCTGTCATGTTCGAAAAAGGATATAGTGAAATTGCTGCTTTTCAAGCAAAACATACCAAGTGACAAAAAATTATATCACTCAACACATAAGAAGGAAGCATCCTCATAAAGATGCTTCCTTTTCTAAGCTTTTGACAGTGATCCCTGCAGATTTCAATTCTTCATTCAATCTTTTGGCCAGCTCAAGTGCACCTGGTCCATCGCTGTGAAGACAAATCGTTGTCCCTTTCATAGGGATGATAGTGCCATCAACGGAGGTGACTTTCTGCTCCGTAATAATTTGCAACGATTGAGCAACTGCTTGGTCGAGATTCGAAATCAACGCTTTTTCGTGGGTGCGCGGCGTCAATTTTCCATCAGGCATGTAGGTTCTGTCCGCAAAGACTTCATAGCCCACGCTCAATCCATATGCTTCAGCCGCTCTTGTCAATTCACTACCCGATAGTCCATAAAAGATCAATGATCTATCAAAATCATTGACTGCTTTTGCAATTGCATTGGCGGAAGGAGCGTGGTCTGCTGCCATGTTATATAGGGCTCCATGAGGCTTTATATGATTTAGCTTGAGGGAATGGCTGCGAAGGAATCCTTCGAGTGCTCCCAGCTGGTACAGTGTGATGGAGTATATTTCTTCTGAAGATAATCCCATTTGGCGCCTCCCGAATCCTTGCAGATCAGGAAATCCAGGGTGTGCCCCAATTTTAACGGAAGCTTCTTTTGCCAATTGGACAGTCTTTTTCATCACCATGGCATCACCGGCGTGAAACCCGCACGCAATATTCGCTGATGTGATATACTTCATGATTTCTGCATCATTTCCTGCCGAATAAGAACCGAAACTTTCTCCTAAGTCGCAATTCAAATCAATGCTAAACATTAAGTCATCTCCTTAATTCTTAATTGAATGGATGATTTTATTTCATTAAGTAGACTATTTTGTTCAAACATCACCTGATGTGCTTTATCAACCGTAATAAATGAAAAATATATGCACTCGCCTGGTCTTTTTTGAGCTAAGATCGGCAAATCGGCTGTAATGACCTGTCCAATTTTCGGATAGCCGCCTGTCGTCTGGCAGTCGGCCATAAGCACGATCGGCTTACCGGAAGGGGGGACTTGAATTGTACCCATAGCCACTCCTTCGGTCAATAACTCTTCATCAGTTTTCCGTTCCAGTTTTTCTCCATCTAAACGCATACCCATTCTGTCTGATTCAGAAGTGATTTGGTAGGGGTTATTGCAGAAAGCGTCAAGACTTTTCGTTTGAAACCAGTTTTTTTGCAGACCATCTGTAACACGGATCTCTTCTTGTTCGAGATAAGAAAAAATCTGCGGACTAAGCCGCCAATTTGTCCGTAAGGGTGGAAACACTCTTTTTTCCGGCACTGGGATGCAATCGCCTTTTTCAAGCTTTCTCCCTGACAGTCCGTCCAATTTTAGTCTTAAGTCACTCGATTTGCTTCCCAAGGAGCTCGGAACATCAATTCCTCCTTTTAAGGCAATATATCCTCTGGTACCGGTCTTGGAATTCTTCAATTCAAGAATATCGCCTTCTTTAGCTATTATTGGAGCTCCGATTGGAACAGGACGATGATTTAAACGAGGACAAAAGTCTCCTCCGGCGATGGAAAAGAGGCTGTCATGCAAGAATTTAATTGTAGGTCCGATTAAAGTGAATTCTAATACTGCTTCATTCATGTTATTGCCGACAAGTAGATTAGCCAACTTCGCAGCAAAGGGATCCATGGCGCCTGATCGGGTAATCCCATATTTTTGATAGCCGAATCTCCCTAAATCTTGAATGGTGGTCATTAAGCCTGCTTTTAATATTTTCATCGACAATCAATCTTCCCTCCAATTCTCAAATTCTTCTAATGTTATTGGATAAAACTTTACATCCATTCCAGGTGTTAATTTTACAGGAGGGGAATCTTCAAGGTGAAAAAGGTCGATTGGAGTTCTTCCGATAATCTGCCATCCTCCTGGACTGCTGACAGGATAAATGCCTGTTTGGCTCCCGGCAATTCCGACAGAACCTTTTGGCACTAAAATTCTGGGAGTCCTTTTCCGAGGGGAAGCAATTCTCTTGTCAACCGGACCCAAGAAGGGGAATCCCGGTGAAAATCCAATGAAATACATAGAATAGACCGGTGATATATGCGCCTCAATAATTTCTTCTTTCGACAGCTGTTTATTGATTGTTAATTCCTCGAGATCCAATGCGAATTTGGAATGGTAGCAAACAGGTATTTTAATTTGTATTTGTTGACCCGGAATGTTTGACTCTTCCTTAAGCAGAACACCAGCAATCAAATCTTCCATCTTTTTATATGGATGAATTGAGTCAAAATGAAATGGATCATAATGAATGGTCAATGTGGTAAAAGCGGGTACTATATCTCTTACAAAAGGAAAATTGGCCTGCTCGATCATAGTGCAGGCCAAATGGATCTTTTTATTAATTTCAGGCGAGATGGATTGGCCGAATTTCAGCATCATGGCAGAATCGCCTAAAGGAAATGCTTGATAGGATATTGGCAAAGCAGACACCTTCTTAATTGAGTCGTAATCTTCTGAAATTTATGCATTAATGGTATCAAACTCATTCAGAACTTTCAATTGCTAGTTTAATGGAGTTTATGATTGAGGGGCTATTACACTGAGATTTTAGTTTAATATACTTCAAATTCACATTTTCTAATTAAATTTTAATCTTTCTTTCATTCCATTTTCTTTTTTATGTCTTATGATGACTATGGTGTTCAGTTAGGACAAGGATGGCAGCCCCCTTTTTAAGGACTGGATGAACTATATGAATGTAGAATAGGCCATTAGCAGCCGGTTTTATTCTGCACTTGTGTTTTATCCTTATAATACCCATTCTAAAGTTTCTGCTTTGGGTTGATCCGGAATCATTATGATTCTGGGATCAACCCTCTTTTTTTTAAGGTATTATTAACAGTTTTTCATTTGATTTTAATGTTTTTTTGACACAATGGAATGTATAAAGAAGGAGGCGTATGGATATGTTTTGGATTAGACTTATACCGATTGCATTCTTCAGTTTATCAGCCATTTCGCTATTAGCTTTTCAATCTATAGAGATCGTACATGCAATTACAGATTTAATTTTTCAAAAAAGTCGGTTAAAATAAGGGCATTATACTATTGACCTATTGTCGAAAAAAGCAGGTGTGAATAATGAAGCGGGTTTTAATTATAGAGGATGAAAAAAATCTGGCAAGGTTCATTGAATTGGAGCTTCAGTATGAGGGCTACGAAACTGCTGTCTGCAATGATGGAAGGGAAGGCCTCGAACAGGCACTTGAACAGGACTGGGATGTCATTCTTCTTGATCTGATGCTTCCAAGTCTTAATGGTATGGAAGTCTGCAGGAGGGTTCGTCATGTGAAGGAAACGCCTGTCATCATGATCACAGCGAGAGACAGTGTGATGGACAGGGTTTCAGGGCTTGATCATGGTGCAGATGATTATATAGTGAAGCCGTTTGCCATTGAAGAGCTGCTGGCGAGGCTCAGATCTGTGTTCCGCCGGATGGAAACTTCAGTTCCAGCGAAACAAACCATGACAGTTTTTACATTCAGGGATATTACTTTGGAGAAAGAATCAAGGATTGTAAAAAAGGGCGAAGAAGTAATCGATTTAACCAAGAGGGAATATGAACTCTTGCAGACTCTGATGGAAAACGAAAACATTGTGATGACGAGGGAAGCCCTCCTCAATAAAATCTGGGGCTACGAAACAGAAGTTGAAACCAATGTGGTAGACGTGTATATTCGATATCTTCGAAACAAAATTGATAATCCCGGTGAAGAAAGCTATATACAAACTGTACGCGGGACGGGCTATGTGATGAGAAAATGACAAAATTACTGAATTGGTTCAACAACTGCTCCCTCAAGGTGAAATGGTCGATTGGGGCCAGTACGGCTATTTTCTTCACCTTTTTTATTTTCAGCTTTTTTCAATATCATGTCATCAGCAATTGGCTTCTGAATGAAGAGGAAAACAATGTACGCCAAGTTCTTGATGAATTGGCTATTTTTTATAAACAAAGAGGGCCGGATATCGACATGGCCGATCTTTCAGACAGTGAAGATTTAATCAAGCAAATCGTAGAGAAAAACCAGACGATCAGGATCACAGATACATCCGGAAAAGAAGTGTTTGTTGTCCATAATGAACAGGATCCTTATTACTATATCCCGTTTCAGCCGGTAGATGGAAAGACAATTATGCAGCTTCAGACAAACGGTAAAAAGCTGTATGTTGGAAGAATGCCTATCCAATCCAGGCAGTTCAATGGGTATGTTGAAGTCATTTATCCGCTGAACCGCTATCATCAAATGATGAGTAACCTTTGGTTTGTGATGAGTATGTTTGGGTTGGCTGCGCTTGTATTAAGCGGAGTCTTTGGATTTGTAATGGCGAAGAATTTCCTGAAACCTCTGCAGAAACTGTCAAATGCTATGAGAATGATACAGCGAAGAGGGTTTCAGCAAAGGATGGAGCCAAGCCGTTCACATGATGAAATCGGAGAATTGACAGTTATATTCAACGAAATGATGGACAAACTTGAGCGCTCCTTTGCTCAACAAAAGCAATTTGTCGAAGATGCTTCTCATGAATTGAGGACTCCGATCCAAATCATGGAGGGGCACCTTTCATTGCTGAACAGGTGGGGGAAAAAGGATGAGGTTATCTTGGATGAATCATTGTTTGCTTCCCTGCAGGAATTGGACAGGATCAAATATCTTGTTCAGGAACTGCTGGAGCTGTCCCGTGCTGAGCAAATTCAAAAAGGGGACGGAGAGGCATCTGCAGACATTGTTTCAACGATTGAAAGAGTATTGAAGAATTTTCAGCTCCTTCATAAGGAGTATACGTTCATTTTTGATCAAAGAGGCAACCTTAGCCACCAGGTAGGAATCAGCGACCATCACCTTGAGCAGGTCCTCATCATCCTTCTTGATAATGCAGTCAAATATTCAGATAAGAACAAAAATATAACAATATTAATAGAAGAAATGGAACAAGATGTGAAGGTCATCATCGAGGATAAAGGTATTGGCATCCCGGAAGACCAGCTTTCCAGCATCTTTCACAGATTCTACCGCGTCGATAAGGCACGCAGCCGTGAGAAAGGCGGGAATGGTCTAGGTTTAGCCATTGCAAAGCAAATCATAGAAGGCTATGGCGGAAATATTAATGCAGAGAGCCAAGTCGATGAAGGCACCAGAGTCCAATTTGTTCTCCCGTTCAAAGTATAAAATAAAATGGCCAGTAAGGATCAGTCCTCACTGGTCTTTTTTTTATCTGTTTTTCCCGTCATCTTTTTTTCTATCATTTCGGTCTTCTCTTTCAGTCTTTCTTCGTATTTTTTGGCTTTCATTGTTAATTTGGGAATGGGGGAAGCAGCTTCGCGTTCCTCGGATTCTTGTTTGGTTTTCTTGTTTTGCAGTTTTTTGCTGCTTTTTCCTTCGTAGCTGGTCCCAATATTCAATTTACCTGTTAATTCTTTGATTCCGAGCTGTCCGAAATTATTACTGTATTCCAGGCTTTCCACAATCACTTTATCTACATTTAAAGTTTCAATATTAATTTTAGGATTCTCCACGTCGCCATGGGCATCCTCTTTATATTGATCTAATATCGAAATTTGGGTGTTAAGGAGTTTTTCCATTGAATGGGATAGACGATCTATTTTCTTCTCAAGGCGGTGCCAATCAGCTGACTGCTTTTTCTTACGCCATGTAAACATGTAGCACCTCCAAAAAGCCTTCCTGCATTAAAGATCATTCTGCCAGCCGGGGGAAGTGGATTCATCCACTTCATCAATTTGAATAGAGACTCCGCCCTGCTTCTTCTCAAAAGGGCAATGGATGGTTAATACACCCTGCTGTAAGGAGGACCTGATATTTCTTGGATCTATATCATAGGGCAGGTGTATCTTTTTCTCAAATTCTTTATTTAACCGTTCTTTCTTAAAATATCGGATGGAAGGCTGAAAGTTTTTAAAAGTACTTTTTATAACCAGTTTGTTGTCTTCCAGTTTGATATCCAACTGATCCCTTCTTAATCCAGGCACTTCGACCTCGATAAATAAGAAGTTGTCTTTTTCATAGACATCACAAAGAGGGAATGTGGATGTTGTTCCTTGGAATTTCCTTCCGGTTTGCTGCCCCTGCGGAAAAGGGCCGAACAGTTCATCGCTTGTCGAATTCTGATCGAAAACCTGATGCCAAAAATTTTCTGATTGGTATTGCTTCGTCAGATCAAGCCATTGTTTTAACTTTTCCATATCCATCTGGAGGCGCCTCCCAATTTGTTCTTAAGTAAATAATATTAAAGAAGAAAGTCATTCATGTATGTAATGATTGAATAATAAAAGAAAAGACGTCTCAAGCCTTTTCAGAGACGTCGACTTCTGTAAATTGCATGTCAATGCTTTTAGGAATCTTAATTTCCAGTATTCCGTCTTTATACTGAGCATAGGATCCTTTCTTTCTGACGAGTGCCGGAAGGGTGATTACATGACGATCTCCCGGGTTAGGGATATTTTCTACTATTGCTTGATTTGTAGTGTGGTAAACCCGAAGCTGGCTGATATTCTCTTCATCCTTTACAGGAATACGGACAAATACGTCTTCAAATGTTTCGAATACGTCTGCATGGATTTCATTTGCAGACCGTGATGTTGAAGCTCCGCCTGCCCCATTTTGCTGGAAAAAGGGATTCATGTTCATTTGCTTCATCATGTCCCCTGGATTGAACATCGATTGCCCCTGTCCCGGAAAAATTTTTGACATGATATTTTCAACATATCCCTCCACTTCATTCGGCTTCATTTCCTTCATCATATTTTTCATATCCTTATTAAATGGGAACATCATATTCCAAGGAAACATTCCATGTCATCCTCTCATCATTCTGAAATCTCGGTTAAAGTTGATTTGTAATCGGGGCGGATGGATTGGCAATCTGATCCTGATCGCTTACATCAAAATCAATGTAACTGTTGGCAAGGAGAGAGCCGATAGTGGAAAGGTCCCCAAGACCAAAGGTAGCTCCAACCCATTTGGAGTTGGCTGTATGGCTGTTATGGACTGCTGCGCCGATATTGATATTCGCATTATTGGCCAGGCCGTTCGTTTTTATATTGAATACATTAATTTGAAAAGGCATGGTCCTCCTCCTTCAGAGTGACCTTTACATTTGATTTGATATGACCGGAGTATTATCCATGATATCTCCTTGATCATTTAGATCTGGATCGATATATACGTTTTCCATTGCTGAAGCAGGCGCTGCATAATCTCCGTACGCCGTTGTCTGCCCTTGTGATTTGTGATTTGCTGTAGGAGAGTTGTGGAGGGCTTCGCCGATATTGATCGAGCCATTGTTGGAAACGCTGTTGACCTTGATGCTGAAGATATTGATGACTGTCTGCATCCACACACATCCTTTTCTCATGATGGTGTATTGTATGCATGCAAATGCCCATGCGTTCGTTGGAGTTGGAGATTAGGGAAGATGCAAGTAAATTAATCGAGGTTTGTCAATTGGTGGAAAAGGGGAAGAGGATAAGAGGGATAACCACAAATGTGTCTAACCACACCATTCGATTTATTCTAACAATTTTCGAAAAAAACATTTGGTTTTTTTAGGCAATAGTAGTAAGATGGTTAATGAAAAAAATAGCTAGTTTCCTAGTCTTGATGGAAGGTGACCAGAAAGAAGAAACACGAATAAATTGTTATTTCAGAATAATCGATTATTCAGTTTCCTACTATTTTTCAAATTAAGAAAAAATAGTAAAAAAACAAGGAATGACGGTTAAGACAATTTGTTTAAAATTTGTTTTTAGCCTTTATCTTGACGCTTTAGAGTGATAAAATGAATGTGAAAGCGTTTTATTCCTACATTGAAATAATAATTATAGAAACACCTATTTATAAAATTATGGAATAGGGACCTTAAAAAAGGTTAATGGTTGGAGGTTTTTCATTATGAGACAGCAAGCATCGAACCAAAACAATCCTTGGCATGACTTGAATGGTTTTAACCTTGGGTATGTAATGGAAGTGTTCGAGCAATTTCAGCAAGACCCGGAAAGTGTCGATCCTGAATTAAAAGCTCTATTTGAGCAGTGGGGTCCTCCATCCGAATCCTCAGAAACCGGACAAAGGGATGCATCGTATGAACTGCCGACGAATCCCTCTATGTTCAATAAAATTGTTTCTGCGGTTAAATTAGCGGACAATATCCGTGCCTATGGGCATCTTGCCGCTGATATCTATCCTTTGAATGATAGGGAAAAGGATACACGCAGAATTGAATTATCTCAATATGATCTTACAGAAGAAGAACTCAAGAACGTACCGATTGAATTCTTAATGGCAGATGCCCCTGCCCATGTGAAAAATGGACTGGATGCGATCAACCATTTAAAAAATGTTTATACAAATAAACTTGCTTTTGAATTTCATCATGTCCATGACCTGGAAGAGAAGAATTGGTTAAGGAAGACTGCAGAAACAGGCAGCTTTTTCCGTGATTTGTCTCAAGATGAGAAAAAAGCATTGCTTAAAAGACTTTCTGAAGTAGAAGGATTTGAAAAATTCGTCCACCGTACATTTGTGGGTCAAAAAAGGTTCTCAATCGAAGGCTTGGATACTCTTGTTCCATTAATTGATGAAATGATTGGAAATTCTGTGCAAAGTGGAACGAGAACAGTCAACATTGGAATGGCTCACCGTGGCCGTTTGAATGTTCTTGCGCACGTTTTGGAAAAGCCTTACGAAAAGATCTTCGCGGAATTCCAGCATGCTCCAAACAAGGACATGATTCCGTCAGAAGGTTCAACAGGCATTACTTACGGATGGACGGGAGATGTAAAATACCATCTTGGCGGAGATCGTGAATTGAAAAAAGGCGATACTGCCAGAGCAAGAATTACATTAGCCAATAACCCGAGTCATTTGGAAGTAGCAAGCCCGATCGTAGCAGGCTATACTCGTGCTGCTCAAGAAGACCGCAATGCGCCAGGGGTGCCGGTTCAAGAAGGTTCTAAATCATTTGCTATCCTCATTCATGGAGATGCAGCTTTCCCGGGACAGGGAGTGGTACCGGAAACGATGAATCTAAGCGGCCTTAAAGGCTTCAACACAAAGGGTTCCATCCATATTATTGCCAATAATATGATTGGATTCACTACAGAAAGCTATGATTCCCGTTCTACTATGTATGCTTCAGACACTGCTAAAGGCTTTGAAATTCCGATTCTCCATGTCAATGCAGATGATCCGGAAGCTTGCTTGGCAGCTGCTTTCTTTGCCTATGAGTATCGTAAAGCATTTAAAAAAGATTTTGTCATAGATTTGATCGGCTACCGCAGATTCGGACATAACGAAATGGACGAGCCGATGGTCACAAATCCAATGATGTATAAATTGGTCCATAAACATCCTACTGTCCGGGCACTTTACGCTGAAAAACTTGTTTCAGAAGGCGTTATTTCAGCAGATGAAGCTGCAAAAATGGAGCAGGATATTCAGGATATGCTTCAGGCTGCCTTTGATAAGGTGCCGGCAAAAGAAGAAAACCCTGATACGACAATGGAGCCGCCGGAAGATGTAGCAAAAGGACTGCCTGTCATAGATACATCAGTAGCCGAAGAAGATATCCGCAATCTGAACTCTCAGCTACTCAAATGGCCGGAGAATTTCAGTCCGTTTAAGAAACTTGAGCGGATTCTGAAGCGCAGAGAAAACGTTTTTGATGGCAATGGTAAAATTGACTGGGCCCATGCTGAAACGCTGGCATTTGGTTCCATCTTGAAGGATGGCACACCTATCCGTTTTACAGGACAGGATTCCCAGCGTGGAACTTTCGCTCAGCGCCATTTAGTCCTTCATGATGAAAAAACAGGTGAAGAACTTTTGCCTCTCCACCATATCGATGATGCAAAAGCTTCATTCGTTGTATACAACAGTCCTCTGACTGAAGGAGCAGTTGTAGGTTTCGAATATGGCTATAATGTATTTGCTCCTGAGACGCTGGTCATCTGGGAAGCACAGTTCGGGGACTTCTCAAACGTTGCCCAGGTTATGTTCGATCAGTTCATTTCATCCGGCCGGGCAAAATGGGGACAAAAGTCAGGTCTTGTCATGCTGCTTCCTCACGGATACGAAGGACAAGGCCCTGAACACTCCAGTGCGAGAATGGAGCGTTTCCTTCAAATGGGAGCTGAAAACAACTGGACAGTCGCCAATTTATCTACAGCAGGACAATATTTCCACATCTTAAGAAGGCAGGCAGCAATCCTTCAGAAAGAAGAAGTGAGACCCCTCATCATCATGACGCCGAAATATCTGCTTCGCCATCCTTTAGCCTCAGCTGAAGGAGCAGACTTGGTAAATGGCGGATTCCAGCCAGTATTAGAACAGCCTGGAATGGGTCAAGAGGCAGATAAAGTTGAAAGAATCGTCCTTGGCAGCGGTAAAGTCATGATTGATATTGCCGATCAGTTGAAAGAAACAGAAGACTCCATGGATTGGCTTCATGTGTTGAGAGTGGAAGAAATTTATCCATTCCCGCTTGAAATCATCAGAGAAAAATTCGCAAAATATAAGAATTTGAAAGAAATTATCTGGGTCCAAGAAGAACCTAAAAATATGGGTGGCTGGACATTTGTCGAGCCGCGATTGTGTGAAGCTGCTCCAAACGGAGTGAAGGTAGAATATGTGGGTAGACGCAGAAGATCCAGTCCTGCAGAAGGCGACCCGATTGTACACAGAAAAGAACAGGCCAGGATTGTGAACGAAGCGATCACAAGGACTGCACAGAAAGCTTTAACACGATAATTTAGAGGAGGACATCAAAGTGGCTGAAATTAAAGTTCCAGAATTAGCAGAATCAATTACAGAAGGAACGATTGCACAGTGGCTGAAGCAGCCTGGCGATCATGTTGAAAAAGGGGAATACATCGTTGAACTTGAAACGGATAAAGTCAACGTAGAAGTAATTTCCGAAGAAGCCGGGATCATTAAAGAATTGAAAGCCGGCGAAGGGGATACCGTTCAAGTCGGAGAAGTAATTGCAATTGTTGATCAGAATGGACAGGCAGGCGGAGCAGCTCCAACTGCAGCACCTGAAAAAACTGAAGAACCTAAAAAAGAAGCTGTTCAAGAAGCTCCAAAAGCTGAAGCGCCTGCTGCTTCACAAGAAGCTGACAGCAAAAACCGTCCAATCGCATCACCTGCAGCACGTAAAATGGCACGTGAAAAAGGCATTGATTTAAATCAAGTGCCAACTGTTGATCCAATGGGAAGAGTACGTGTACAGGATGTTGAAAACTATTCTTCTCAGCCTGCGCCGACTTCTAAACCGGCTAAACAAGAAACGAAGGCTCCTGCAGCTGCACCGGCTCAAAATGACGGAAAGCCTGTAGTGAGGGAAAAAATGTCCAGAAGACGCCAAACAATCGCGAAGCGTCTTGTAGAAGTACAATCTACTGCAGCGATGCTTACTACATTCAATGAAATTGATATGTCAGCGGTAATGGAACTTCGCAAACGCAAAAAAGATCGTTTCTTTGAACAGCATGATGTTCGTCTTGGATTTATGTCCTTCTTTACTAAAGCAGTCGTAGCAGCTCTTAAAAAATACCCATATGTCAATGCTGAAATTCAAGGGGATGAGATCGTCCTTAAGAAGTTTTATGATGTAGGCGTTGCCGTTTCCACTGAAGATGGTCTTGTAGTTCCTGTAATCCGTGACTGCGATCGTAAAAATTTCGCGGAAATTGAAGGAGACATCCTTGGTATGGCTAAAAAAGCACGTGATAACAAGCTTGCTTTGAGCGACCTTCAAGGAGGAACGTTTACGATTACGAATGGTGGAGTATTCGGTTCCTTGCTTTCCACTCCAATCTTAAACGGACCACAAGTCGGAATTCTGGGTATGCACTCCATCCAGCTTCGTCCTGTAGCTATTGACAAAGATACTATGGAAAACCGTCCAATGATGTACATTGCATTGTCTTACGACCACCGCATCATTGATGGAAAAGAAGCAGTCGGATTCTTGAAAATGGTAAAAGAATTGCTTGAAAATCCAGAAGATTTATTACTAGAAGGTTAATGATAAAGGCGCATCCGTTGTCGAATAAGGCGATGGGATGCGCCTTTTTTTTAAATTAAAAAGGCCGGCTTGGGAAGAAAAGATCCATGCCGGCCAAAAAGTTATTCATAGTTAATTGTTAACGACGTTGTTTAAGGGGATTGATTCCGCGTTTTCTAATTTCATCTTTTAAAAGTCTTACCCAATCACGATCCTGACCATTTTTCTCAGCGCCTCTGTATGCTGCGACCAACTGTTCATTACTCATAATTTTCAAGTGAAGCCCTCCTTGTGAAATTAGAATTTTCTATATTTTCTAACATTCTAACGTGTTTAGTATCATTTGAAAAGGGGTTATTCAAAAAATAATCCAAAAGTTCGAAAAAAGTCAAAAAAACGAGAATGATGACATAGTTGATTTAAGGGTAAAGCCCTTTTTAAGGAGGAAGGACAATGACATTTGAATTGGATCATGTTGTTCATTTTATTGGAAACAATGAAGAAGAAATATTACCTGAGCTGGAGAAATTAAATCTGAAATCCATAAATGGCAGTGCCCACCCGGATTGGGGGACGGCCAATATCTTATCTTATGCCGGACTGAGCTATGTAGAATATCTTTTTATTAGGGATGAAGAAAAAGCAATCGCCTCAAATAATCCTCTAATTCAACTGATGGTGGAAGATCTGAAAGTGAGAGAAGGTTTTGGTCAATTATGTTTTAGGTGCGATGATATTCATAAAGTAAAAGCAGAGTTGAAAGAAAGAGGATATCGGACTGGCAACATCATTGAAGGAAATAGATCACAACAGGATGGCACAATTTTAAAGTGGAAAATGCTTTTTTTGGACGAAAGCTCTAAAAGCGCTCTCCCGTGGCCATTTTTTATTGAATGGGATGAAAGCAGCCAGGAACGAAAAGAAAGGTTAAAAAGAATTGGAGCAATATCCCCCGAGAATGAAAGCAGATCTATCAAACTCATTAGGATGGCTTCTGATGACCCGGAGAACGACATGATAGAATGGAAGAAAGCTTTTGGATTGGAAGGGGGTAAAATGGCAAGGGACCCATTTGTCTTGGATTTAAATGGGACTCATCTAATCTTTGAAAACCGAAAGGAATTAAACCTCCCTTTTTCCAGACCAATTTCCCTTCAATTCACTTCAAGTCCTTTTCCAAAGACAATTGTATACAGAGGAGCCGCCTATCAATAATTATACTATCCCTAATTGGAAAAAGAGAAAGGGAATAGACCAATTTTCGATTGTTTTATGGAGGAGTAAATATATTTTAATTTTCAAAATAATATGATAATATTGTTGAAAGCGCATACTATTTCAATGGATTCAAGGGGGGCAAAGTATGGGAGAATTATTGACGCATACAGTGGGGGATTTATTGCAAGAGAAGGCACAACTTCATCCTGATCATGAAGCAGTGGTCTATGCTGACAGAGGTCTCAGATGGACATATAAGGAATTTGATGACTATTGCCGCTCAGCAGCCAAAGGATTGATGGCGCTTGGGATGGATAACGGAGATCATATCGCTGTTTGGGCAACGAATACTCCAGAATGGCTTACTTGCCAGTTTGCCACTGCAAAAGCAGGATTGGTAATGGTTACTGTCAATACGAATTATAGAAGGGCAGAACTAGAGTATTTACTACATCAGTCCGATTCCAAAACAATCGTTTTGATTGACCAATTCAGGGATGCATCCTACATAGATATGCTTTATGAAATTTGTCCGGAACTTGGCTATTCAAAAGCTGGAGAACTGAATAGCGAGCGTTTGCCGCAGTTGAAAAATGTAATCGTTTTAGGAGAAAAGAGATTCCCCGGAACATTTTCTTGGCAAGACGTAATAGATAGGGGAAGAGAGGTTTCAGATAACTCCTTAAATGTCAGGATGAAGGACCTTGATCCCCATGATGTAATCAATATGCAATATACAAGCGGGACGACAGGCTTTCCTAAAGGTGTAATGCTGACTCATTCTAATATTGTCAATAATGCCTACAATATTGCGGGGTGCATGAAGTTAGCCTGTGAAGACCGTCTTTGCATCCCGGTCCCATTTTTCCATTGTTTTGGGTGTGTACTGGGGACGCTGGCATGTGTTTCCGTCGGGGCTACGATGGTGCCGGTCCAGGAGTTCAGTCCCAAAATCGTTCTTGAAACGGTTGAAAAAGAAAAGTGTACGGGTCTGCATGGTGTTCCGACCATGTTCATTGCAGAACTGAATGATCCTGATTTCGATAAGTATGATTTATCTACTTTGAGGACAGGAATCATGGCAGGTTCTAATTGCCCGATAGAAGTCATGAGAGGCGTCATTGACCGAATGGGTGCGAGTGAGATAACAATAGCGTATGGACAGACTGAATCCTCTCCTGTCATCACTCAGACAAGGACCGATGATGAACTGCAATTAAGAGTGGAAACGGTTGGTAGGGCACTTCCGAATGTAGAAGTGAAAATAGTCAATCCCGGAACAGATATAGAAGTACCGGATGGCACTCAGGGGGAACTTTGTACTAGAGGCTACCATGTGATGAAAGGCTATTATAAAAATGACGATGCCACCAGATCAGTCATTGATGAACAAGGGTGGCTGCATACCGGTGATTTGGCTGTTAAAGAGAACAATGGGTATTGCCGGATTACTGGCAGATTAAAAGATATGATCATCAGGGGAGGGGAAAATATTTATCCGAGAGAAATTGAGGAGTTCCTTTACACACATCCGAAAGTATTAGATGTTCAAGTTGTAGGGATACCAGACGAAGTCTACGGTGAGGAAGTAATGGCGTGGGTCATTTTAAAAGAAGGTGTAATGGCAACGGCGGAAGAATTAAAAGAATTCTGCCGGGGTCAAATTTCAAGACACAAAATCCCAAAATATATTGAATTCACTGATTCGTATCCAATGACAGCTTCCGGGAAAATACAGAAATTCAGGCTGAGGGAACAGGCAGTAAGTCTAGTACATGAAAAATAGATTATTTATGTAAGGCATCGACAGGATTCGGTGCCTCTTTATTATGCAGAATAATTAGAAAATGATATAGTATTAATAAATAAAATAATAAATTTATCATAATTATATTATGTAAACTATTCTAAAGGGTGAGTATTATGAGTAAAAAGCTATTGTTTGTATATGGAACATTAAGAAGACACGAAAAAAATCATTCTATTCTAGCAAAGGAGAGACTGGCTGCAAGCCAAGCTTGGATTAATGGAACCATGTTCGATACCGGTTCAGGCTATCCAACTGTGGAGCTGCAAGGAAGTTCAATGGTATATGGGGAGCTCTATGAAATTAATGAAGCAATTTTGCCTGCACTGGATGAATTAGAAGGGTATCGTGATGGGGAAGAGGGGAGCCTTTTTAATCGAACCATATGCAAAGTACATACAGATATCGGAGAATACGAAGCACACGTCTACACATCAGGAAATAAAAAAATGAATAAGGATTTGATAGAAGGAGGAGATTGGAGGGTCCATCAATTTTTTAGGGATAAATTAAAACAAGAACTCTATTATTTCGCATACGGCTCTTGTATGGATGATGAGAGATTTGCGAAAGCAAGTGTTGATCATCTTTTTAAAGAAGTAGTAGGGAGAGGGACTTTAGAAAATTTTTCAATGAAGTATACCTTCCTTGTCCATGATGGGGGCAGAGGAGATATTGTTGAAGATGGAGGATCTGTAGAAGGCGTCCTTTATAAAGTGGATTGGAGAGCTTTTGACTATCTCTTCGAACGAGAGGGAGTTGCACCTGGGTGGTATCGTCCGGCATTAGTGGATGTCACAACTGCTGATAATGCGATAATTCATGATGTTGTAACCTTTATTGTAATTAAAAAAGATAAAGAAACCTGTCCTCCCCTTCACTATGCCAGGGAAATCATGAGGGGTGCCAAACCATATGTAAGTTCACAATATTTGAAGAACTTATATAATCAAGTTGAAAGTTTACAAATGAATCAAAATGAGTTGTCCGAATTAAAAAGAATCCTGGAATAAAAAAAATGAGCTGCAGACTTTTACTGCGGCTCATTTTTTAGTGGTTCATTATAAATATTGAGTATTTTCCTCTACGATCGGGATGAAACGGCCGTATATCCCGATAACCTTAATGATGACATGTTTGCCTTCAGAAGTTTCGAAGTTCCGCTGAATCGTACTGAAAAATAAATAACCACTCTTTTCAAATGAACCTGTCTGGAGAATGGGGATAGATCTTTCGCTCATTTCTTCCTGATAGCAATTTGAACCGTGGCATACCACGTTAAAATTTGTTGAAAGCCATGCATTGAAGTCTTCATTTGATGGTCTGTACAAAGCTGCTGTCATCAGTAAAACGAACAAACAAATATATAAGAGTTTTATCTTCCAATTCTTCATACACTTTCCTCCCGGTAGCTCTCCAAATAAGATAACATACCTAAGAGTTGAACTCTATGAAATCATTAGAATTTTTTCCATTTTAATAGAAAAAAGAGCGCCTAAATCAGACGCTCTTCTTAAAATAAATATTTTTATTTCATTGCTACCCAGACACTCTTCACTTCAGTATAGTTTTCCAATGCATAGGAGCCCATTTCACGGCCGATTCCGGATTGTTTATATCCACCGAACGGAGATGCTGCATCAAAGGCATTATAGCAGTTCACCCATACAGTTCCTGCACGAAGCTTGCCTGCAATGTAGTGAGCATTTGCGACGTCTCTTGTCCAAACACCAGCAGCTAATCCATACTCGCTGTTATTGGCGCGTTTGATGACTTCATCAATGTCATCATAAGGCATTGCAGAAATGACAGGGCCAAAAATTTCTTCTTTAGCAATCGTCATTTCATCATTTACATCGGCAAAGACAGTAGGTGCTACGAAATAGCCTTGTTCAGAAGGCTTCACACCTCCAGCCAAAAGTTCTGCACCTTCACTGAGGCCTTTTTCAATATAGCTCATGACTCTATTTTGCTGTTCTTGAGAAACAAGAGGCCCCATCTGAGTGTCGTCGTGAAGACCGAAGCCCTGCTTGATATTTTTCGCATGGGAAGCCATGTCAGCAACAACATTATCGAAGTGTTTTTTCTGAATGAATACTCGGGATCCTGCACAGCAAACTTGACCTTGGTTAAACATAACGCCATTTAAAGCACCTGGCACCGCTTTGGACAAATCAGCATCTGGAAGAAGGATGTTAGGAGATTTTCCGCCAAGTTCCAGAGTGACTCGCTTCAAGTTTTTAGATGCACGGCTCATAATTACCTTTCCAACCTCAGTAGAACCAGTAAAAGCAATTTTATCTACCAGTGGATGATCGACAAGCGGCTGTCCGGCTGTCTCGCCGAATCCAGGAACGATATTCAATACTCCTGGAGGGAAGCCTGCCTGATCTGCAAGTTCTGCTAAATATAGTGCAGAAAGAGGTGTTTGTTCAGCCGGCTTCAAGACCACTGTACAACCTGTCGCAAGTGCCGCTCCCAGCTTCCACATAGCCATTAATAGAGGGAAGTTCCAAGGGATGATCTGCCCTACGACACCGACTGCTTCATGGCGCGTATAGTTAAAGTATGGCCCGCTGACAGGAATCGTCTGTCCGACGATCTTTGTACACCAGCCAGCATAATATCTCATATGTTCAATTGCAAGAGGAACATCGGCTCCGGACGTTTCGCGGATTGGCTTACCGTTATCCAATGTTTCCAATTGTGCTAATTCTTCTTTATTTTCTTCCATCAAATCTGCAAGCTTGTACATCAAACGGCTTCTCTTGGCAGCGCTCATCTTAGACCAAGGACCTTCATCAAAAGCTTTGCGTGCTGCTTTTACAGCGCGGTCAATGTCCTCAGGGCCAGCTTCGTAAACAGTAGCCAGTACTTCTCCAGTGGCTGGATTCGGTGTATCAAAAGTCTTTTGGGAAGCACTTTCGACAAACTCACCATTGATATACATCTTTTTAGTGCCCTGTAAGAATTCCTCTACCTTTTTGTTTACTTTCACCATTAATTGACTCATTTTCTCTACCTCCTGATAATGAAGTGTTATGTATGGTCTTGGTGCTGCGGTTGTAGCTGTAAACATGACGTTTTGATAACGCTTACAACATATATCGTACAACTAATATTCTAAAAATTCAATAATATTATTTTTATCAGAATAAAAAGTTTTTGATAAAATATGCGCAAAATCGACAATGATGCGGTGTTAAAGAGGTTGCCGTTGGAAATAAAAAAAATTATACTTAAATATACATAGAAGATAGAGAGGGTGCAGAAAACAATGATTCATTATAATTGGACTGAGCGCAATGGAGGCAAGAAAGTGAAATGCCTGCATACCAATGCAGAAAAATATATGGTGGAAAATGTTTTGACAGCAGGTAATGTATACGAAGTTAAGAATGAAACGGAAGAATATTATTTCGTGATCGATAACAGCGGCAAGATGGGTGGATTTTATAAAGATTATTTTGAGGAAGTAAAATAATCAGGAACCAGTATATTTTTTATCCTGCCGTCGCATCTTAACTTTTGTACTATTAAAGAAGATGCGAATGGAGGAACTAAAATGGCAAATACTAATGCACAGCAAGCAATCCAAGAAGCAAAACAGGCGCTGCAGCAAGCGGGCCAAGATGCTTTTGGATCCGTCGACAGTCTGGAAAGGGCAGTTGAGTCCTTAAAGGCGTGCATGAATTCTGTGGAGGCTGGGAGCCATGCTGATCAGTTGAGAGATATTCATCATGCAGTACAGCAAGCTTGTAATGCCTGCAAAGAGCCCCACAACCAACAGGCTGTAGGAAATTCAATTCAACAGGCGTTGAGAGCATGCGATCAGGCAGATTCTCTTGGTACATCTGACGGAAATCAAACCATGATGTAAAGAGCTTTTTGAAAGGTATAATCCAGTTATTATTGGATTATACCTTTTTCTTATTCATAAAAATAATAAATAAACGCAGCAGGTATCTTGCAGGGAAAGTATTTAAACAGTGTTATAATAAACGGAAATAATGAGAAAGGCGGTTTTAAAATGATAGATATCAAGATTTCGAGAGAAGAAAAACAGATGCTTCTTGGTAAAATACAGACGTATTTTTATCAAGATAGAGGTGAAGAAATAGGAGATTTAGCTGCTGAAAACCTGTATCATTTTTTTCTTAATGAACTAGGGCCGAGTATTTACAACCAAGGGATTGAAGACTCGAAGAAAATGGTCATTCAAAAAATGGAGAATGTAGATGAAGATCTCGAGGCATTGAAGAGAATGCCGAAACGCTAAAACCAGCCTATATGTAAGAGGAAGTCATTTTACATAGTGTTATGCTGCTCGACGAGAAGGAAATATGTCGCTTGTTGTCGAATTAATAATAAAAGTCGAAGGGAGGATCTAAAAGCATGTTTTAATTAGCTGCTTGATATGCTGAGGCAGATTCATCCATTATGGAGGTGCACGTATATGGAAACAATACCGAGCATCAAAACTGAAAGGGAAAATGCCCTTTTACAAGATGAATCCATTAATCCGGAATTGGCAAGTGCTTTCTATCGCAAGATCATTGACATGATCCTTCTTTTTGAATCGCAGTTGAATGAAGAGGAGGAAGTTGGACTCAGACTAGTGTCTTTTGGGAATGCAATGCAATTTCATGTTGATGCCATCAGCTATATTAACCCTAGTCTCATATCGTTTATGGGAATGCTGAATGATGGCTCAAAAGTTAAGCTGATTCAGCATGTCAGTCAAATCAGTTTTCTATTGATGGCACTGCCTAAACGTGAGGAACATGCTCCTCCCAATCGAATCGGTTTCCTATATTCAAAATAAAATTAATAAGCATATTAAAAAGAACCTGGTTGTCATCCAGGTTCTTTTTCTATGCTTATTTAGAAGGCTTGACTTCTGCCTTCGGATTGTAGATTTTCTTTGCAATCAACGTCTGAGCGATCAAGAACACTCCTCCGACTGCCCAATATAATGCGAGGGCTGCTGGTGCACTGAAGGAAATGACCAGAATCATGATCGGGGATAATAGTGTCATGAATTTCATTTGTTTTTGCTGTTCTTCAGTCATTCCAACCATAGTTACTTTGGATTGGAAGAAGTAAGCGATACCTGCAAGGATAGCCATGGGAATATCCGGCTGACCGAGATTGAACCATAGGAAGTTATGTGTTGCAATTTCATGTGAACTGCGGATTGCATAATATAGGCCCATCCAGATTGGCATTTGAATCAGAATTGGCAGACATCCCATATTCAATGGGTTTACGCCGTGCTTTTTATAAAGGCCCATCATTTCAGCCTGAAGTTCACGCTGTTTCTCCGGGCTCTTTTCTGCTTTCAATTTCTTTTGGATTTTATCCATTTCGGGCTTCAAGACTTCCATTTTGCTTTTCATTTGCTGTTGGTTTTTATAGGTCTTTAAAGTTAAAGGAAGCAAGATTGTACGAATCAAAATGGTAATGATGATGATGGCAATCCCATAGTTGCCTGCAGTAATATCTGCGATACCTTTAATAGCCTTAGCGAATGGGGAAACCAAAGATTTATGAAAAAGGCTGTCGTTATTGGTTGCTGCTGAACATGCTGAGAGTAAAAGCGTAGAACCTGCTAGCATTAAAATTGTAATAATACGTTTCAAAATATATCCTCCTCAAAATTTCAATCAAATAATATTATTCAGTGAGAAGGAGCAAATGATCTTCTTCATCAGTTGGCCGCTCTAGTCTTTTAACCGTTTTCAATATTCGCGCCGCAATAGAGACGTGAGGCAGGAAAAGTTGTTCTTCTGCTGTTCCTGCAATTGTAAAGCATCCTATCAGGGAAGGACGCACTCCATCTTGTGCAAGCGGCTGGCTCTGGAACCAACGCCATGTTTTAAAGACAGCGAAGCTGAATATTATACTTGCGTAAAAGGCATAAACGACCGGATCGCTCGTCCATTCGAACAAATAATCCATTCCTTTCGCCACCTTCTATATTGTCTGTTTGAGTATAGCTTATTTTTCCTTCATTCTCAAATTCTTTTTCGCTATAAAGGGGATTTTAAGGGTGAAAAAATTCACAAAATAGTTAACTTTGATATTTTCTCTGAATTTCTTTAATAGTTGCTTTATGTTATTCAAAACATATGGCTATGTTCTATTATTTAGAACATCTCCTTGCAGAACAGTTAAATAACGCAAATCTTTGCATTGAAAACGTTTTAGCATGTAGAATACTTCTTGGAATATGGATTATGAGTATGTAAAGAGAGGAATTATTTGATATGAATTTAGAAGATTTGCAATTGAATTTACCAATAGATATTCAAGAAGTGATCAATAATAGAAGGGAACAATTTAAGGGTGCAGTTGAAAGCAGGCTGATAGGTGAAGGAGGATATCAAGCTTCTGACGTCTCCATTCTGACTGACGCATTAGTTGCTTTATCAATTGGCAAGAATGTTCTTTTAAAAGGACCGACCGGGTCAGGAAAGACAAAGCTTGCTGAAACTATTTCTTCTTTCTTTTTGCAGCCGATGCACAGCATCAACTGCTCAGTCGATTTGGATGCTGAAGCAATGCTTGGGTATAAAACGATCAATCATTCTGAGGGGAAAGCAGTGATTGATTTTGTAGAAGGGCCGGTAGTAAAAGCAATGAAAAGCGGTCAGCTTCTTTATATTGACGAAATTAACATGGCAAAGCCGGAAACACTGCCGATATTGAATGGAGTGCTGGATTATCGCCGGATGATTACGAATCCATTTACAGGGGAAGTCATCAAGGCTTCTGAATCGTTTGGGGTAATAGCAGCCATCAATGAAGGCTATGTCGGGACAGTGGCATTGAATGAAGCGTTAATGAACCGTTTTGTAGTCATTGAAGTTCCTTATATTCAAAATGATGTGCTAAAGGAAGTTCTCCAAAAACAGAGTAAATTGAAAGATGCAAACATGCTCGATCAATTCGTTGCCCTTTCCAATGATTTAGTCACGCAAGTCCATAATGGCCAGGTGACGGAGGAGGCAGCATCAATCCGTGCACTTCTTGATGCGTGTGATCTAGCCGTCTACATGCCGCCGCTCAGGGCGATCAAACGCGCAATCATCGATAAAGTAGAGGATGAAAGAGAGAAAAAAGCCATCCTGAATATAGCAGAAACATTGTTTGAGCAAGGGTGATCTCATGCAGAGATTTATTCAATTTAATGACGAAAAAATTGACTCCATGCTTTTTATGGAATTGGCTGATTTGGCCAAGACTTTGACAAGGGATGAAGAAACGGAAGTTGAGTTTGGGAAACATTCTTACTTGGATGTAAGTGCGAAGAAAGTGTTTGTGAGCCATTTTTGGGATCATCGATCAGAACAGGATATGAGAGACGGCATGAAAACAGATGTTTATCTCCGATCAGTCGGAAACCACCAGTTCACCGACTTCAATGAAGTCCTTTCCTATATTTCTAAATTGAAAAAATCAGGCTGCGCAAGCTTTGGGAAGCAGCTATTCATGGCAGCAGAAGACTTAAGAATCGAGGAGCTGGTAAAAAAGGGGCGTCCAGGTACTAAAAAATCTTTTCAGAATCGAAGGGCCATATACAGGCGCTACTTTGAAACACAGCAAAATGTGAATATGGTCAAAAGTGTGTTCACCGATGCCCTTTTCAATACGTTATATTTACTGCTTCAATCTGACTCACCCATTGAACAGGTGCCCTCGTTCAATGAAGAAATCGATTTGGCCATGGCTTTTTTAAAACAGCAGATGATGAGATTTTATGAGACCAAGTCCACTAAAGACACCATCAGGATTTGTTTAGAAGTCATTGAAGTTCTGGAGGAAGTTCTAGAGAGAGATATGCTGAACGAATATTTCCATCTCCCCGAAAATGTATACTCTTCCTTGGAATCATCCAGTTTGGACTTTGATGATTTGAAAAGAAAAGATCCTTTGAAGAATCATGATATTCAAGATAAGAAAAAGGAAGATGACGAAGAGGTCCATGAGGAAAAAATGGAAACATGGCATCGGGAAACAAAGGATATGAGCAAAAGCTTCCTTCAGTTTGATTTAGATCAAGGCACTCAGACTGATTTGCTAGGTGAAGGGGTCAGAGAAGGCGATGCGGGTGACCAAGCACTGGGGATTGTGCAGGGATCATCTAAAAAGGCGGATAGGGAGGACTATTCCAAACTGGAATCTGAAGGAAATAAAATGATGGAAGATGCAGAAGAATCGCATCATCCTCATGGTAAAGAAAATCAATTTGCCTATCCTATCTATCTTGATCCTGAGAAACCTGAATTGGAAGACACCTTTATTTATGAGAAGCAGGTGTCAGAAATAAGCAGTTTTCAAAAGAAACTAAAGAATATGATAGAAAAAACATTGGAGCACAAAAGGGTTCAGCCCAGAAATGATCTGCATGCTGGGAGGCTGAACAATAAGCTTCTTCGCTATTTTACTGACGAACTCCCTCGGCTTTTTTATAAGAAATCTGAGCCATCAAGGGAAATCGATGCTGTTTTTAGCCTTCTGGTCGATTGTTCCGCTTCCATGTTTGATAAAATGGATGAAACCAAGTTAGGAATCACTTTATTCCATGAAGCACTCAAGGGAGTTAAAGTACCCCACGAAATTGTGGGCTTCTGGGAGGATACAAATGATGCAACTGCAGAAAGCCAGCCAAACTATTTCAAAACGGTCATCGATTTCTCAACTTCATTATTGAAACAAAGCGGTCCTGAAATCCTCCAGCTGCAGCCTGAAGAAGATAACAGGGATGGATTTGCTATAA
Organism: Falsibacillus pallidus; assembly: GCF_050990905.1. Taxonomy (GTDB): domain Bacteria; phylum Bacillota; class Bacilli; order Bacillales; family DSM-25281; genus Falsibacillus; species Falsibacillus pallidus_A. The sequence goes on along the minus strand of NZ_CP158866.1, from coordinate 2,252,033 downwards.
GGCTAGCTCATGAAAGGCTGAATCGAAGATTTGAAAAACAGAAATTCCTGCTTGTATTCTCGGACGGTGAGCCTGCAGCAGCCGGCTATGAACAAAATGGAATTGTTGATACACATGAAGCAGTATTGGACGCAAGGAAAAACGGCATTGAAGTCATTAATGTGTTTCTTTCAAAGGATCCAATAGAAGAAAGCCAGAAGAAAGTCATTCAAAATATGTATGGCAGGTTCAGTTTGTTTGTAAACAATATTGAAGAGCTTCCGGAAATCCTTTTTCCATTGCTTCGCAGGCTGCTTTTTAAAAGCATTTAAAAAGGCTGAGAAAAAATCAGTCTTCGGAATGAAATGAAAATCATCCGGAAAGAGAATGTGGCAGGATAGTGGATTCCATATAATGAAATCATCAAGAACAGGAGATGATTGATATGGAATATGGAACATTTATCATGATGACAGCAAAATTGAATGAAGTGAAAGAAAATATTGAGCATATCAATGAAAACGGGTGGAAGTATAGAAAGAAACAAAGAAAAACACCTCTATGGTGCAGTGTCCCGGTTTTATCCAAGCGTTCAAGCTGTCATTGCCACTAAAATAGACCGCCTTCATTTAGGCGGTCTTTTGCTATTTCACTATTTTTCCAATGCAAAGTATGGGTATAATAGATTTAACAATTTCCTTAGAAGTGTTGGGGTGAGTTAATTGCATCAATTAGATCCACATTATGTATTTGAGTTAGGCTTACTGATGATTATGATTGCAGCAGGTATAACAGCTGTGGCCAAGAAATTTAAACAGCCATATCCAATTGTATTGGTTGTTTTCGGGGCATTGATTGGCAGCTTTAACATTCCGGGACTAGAGCCTTTAAAGACATTCATTACTCAGGGTGAAATTTTTCATTTTGTGGTCATTACTTTATTTCTTCCGGCTCTTATCGGAGAGGCTTCCTTAAAACTTCCTTTCAGCCATTTGAAAGAGAATAAAAAGCCCATTTTTGCACTTGCTTTCGGGGGTACGCTAATTTCCTTTTTGGTAGTGGGCTTCGGTATGTATTACTTATTTGGTTTCGATATTTCAACAGCATTTGTATTTGCTGCATTAATGAGTGCAACGGATCCAGTAAGCGTCCTATCCATTTTTAAAAATTTAGGCGTCCAAAAAAGACTATCCATTGTTGTAGAAGGAGAGAGCTTATTCAATGATGGATTAGCGGTTGTTTTCTTCAATATTTCTGCGTTTTATCTATTGTCATACATAGATGCTGGGTGGAGTGGATTTGGTTCCGGACTTCTGGAATTCGTCAAGGTCATTTCGATAGGATTGATTGTTGGGGGAGGACTTGGCTATGCTTTTTCCATCTTGACAAAGTATTATGATGATTATCCTTTAGAAATTATCTTTAGCATCATCTTATTTTATGGCTCTTTTTTGCTTTCGGAAAGTCTTCAAGGATCAGGTGTCATTGCAGTTGTAGTTGCATCAATCATTTTTGGGAATTTTGGAGCAAAAATCGGGATGAGCCCGACAACCAAACTGAATATCAGTAATTTTTGGGAAGTGGCAGCATTATTGGCAAATTCATTAGTTTTTTTAATGGTTGGCCTGGAGATAACCAGGATACATCTTGCAGATAAATGGCTGCTGATTGTTGCAGCTATCGCCATTGTATTAATTGCCCGCAGCATAGCCGTATATACCAGTTTGTTATTCATCAAGAGCTTCCCTTTAAATTGGAAACATCTCATTAATTGGGGAGGTTTGAAAGGGTCGTTGTCCATTGCCCTTGCATTAAGTCTTCCTCATGACTTCCCAGGGAGGGAGAATATCGTTATACTTTCGTTCAGTGTTGTTTTAACCTCTTTGATTGTACAAGGATTGACGGTGAAGCCGTTGATTTCTTTTTTGGGAATCAAGCCAAAAAGTGAACAAATGGTGGAATACGAATACTTGATTGCCGAACTCCACCGCTATGATACAGCTGTGCAGGAAATACATCGGATCAAACAAAAATTATATATAACAGAGCAAGTTTCCGGAGAGTTGATTGCACAATATGAAAAAAGAAAAGATGTAGTAAAAGCGCAGTTGAATGAATTATTTGAAACGAATCCTGCATTTAGAGAAAAACAGTTGGATACCCTTCAAAAGCATGTTCTTTATGCAGAACATGAGGCAATTGACAAACTTTTAGGAGATGAAATAATTTCTAACGAAGTAGCTGAAAAAGAGCACGAAGAAGTCATTGATTCTATCGTTCAAATTGCCGAAAAACTTCATTAAGGCATAAGCTGCAGCTTGAAACGTTTTTTATGGTCATCGATAAAGATGCAATAGTTTTCAAATTCATCAAACTTCATCAAAGTCAGCAATTCCTTTGGAATCTGTACACTTCCTTTTTCTGATACGATTCTGTGATTATGGGTGGAATTTTCCCCTGCTTTTTGAATGACGATTGACTCTTTTTCTAGGAATATCTCTACAAACATTCCGGGCTGAAGTCCGAATGAGTCCCTCCATTTTCCTGGTAGGATGACAGATCTCGTTTTATTTAAATCCTTGCATTTATAAAGATGCAGCACTGTAATCTCGCTCCTTTTCTGGTAGATCTATGTTTATATACATTTTACCTGCCATCCCAACTTCAAACATTTAGGCAAAAAAAACTGAACCTTGATTGAAAGGTTCAGTTTTTTTCTTGATAGGAAATTAAAGAAATGTCTGTGAGCAATTCAGAATGGATTTTGTTCATTTCATTTATGCTGGCGGCATCTGCTGCAAGATCCATAGCTGCTTGAAATTGCTTTTTCCAAGCAGGGATAGTGGTCGTAGTGACCTTATCAACTGATTTTAGAAAGTAAATCAAGGAAGCTTCCATTGATAACACCTGTGAATACGCTTCCGATAAGAAGGATTGATTCCAATTTACTTCCTCCTCGTTGAGAGAATCGGAATGCGCAGTTATTTCAATTAATAGCTGCTGGTATTTTATCTTCAATAATTCAATTCGATTCAGTTCATTTATGAGCTCATTTTTCGAGATCATTTCGAGGTGGAGACGAAGTTTATCTGTTTGGATTTCCAGCTGTTTGAAATTTGATAATGTGGCGCGTGATCTTTTTACTTTAGTCATTCGAAAAAATTTTCTATGACCGCCGTCATCCAATAATTTTTTAAAGTCTGCCCGCTCAATTGTCCGTATTAATTGTTTCAATTGTTTATCGACCTGACGAAGTCGGCTGGAATTCAAAAATGTCAGAAGTTCAGATGAGTATGCATGCAGCCTGTTTCGGATGTTTGGTCCAGTCATTTTTTAATTCCATTCTTATCCTGGTCCCATTGATTATGAAGTTTAATGTAATCTATTTCAACATTCAACTTTTGGATTTCATGGGACATGAGTTTCATCAAGTCTGCCTCCAGCTTGGAATTGACAATCGAGATGCTTTTTTTTGCTTCTTGAAGCGTATGGCGTACATCCGGATTGACTGGCGCCTGGCTTGATAAGAGAGAATACTTTTCTGCAATTTCAACAGCAGAATCCAGATGCTTATAAAAGAATTCTTCATTTGTGAAGAATAGCTGCGGCTGGATTTTAACGGTCTTTACGATTTTTCGTGAAAGCTTCTGGGTTTCATAGAACTGGCGAAATGCAGATATTGATCTCAGATTAATGATGGACCTTTGGAGTCTTCTTAATTTGCCGCTTGCCTGCTTCAGGTTTTTAAGGATGAACTGATATTCTTTTCTAGTCAATCCATATTTCCTATAGATTCTAGCCAGTTGGATCCATTTTACGATGAAATAGATGAATATAGACGCTCCCAATGCGGTTAATGAAGAAAAAAGAAATGTGAAATCCATATTAAAATAAGTGATGAGCCATACGATGAATCCAGAGCATGCCCCAAGTAAGCTCCTCACTGCAAAACGAATGATTGACATCATATTTTTAAGCCCCAATCCTATTAGTTCAATCCATTGTAGTATGCAAAAATAGGAGAAAAGTTGCGAATCATAATGAATTTGATTTTATTTTACAGCAAAAAGGAAATAAAAAACAGCCGAATAAGCCAAAAACATGGCTGTGGATCGGCTGATAAGTTAAAGTAATACAGGTTCTATCTGGGAAGGACTGAATGAATAAAGGCCTCCACCGTTGTATTAAAGAGATCACTTTCTTCAAGAAAAGGACAGTGGCAGCTATTTTCAAAAATGACCAATTGAGATTGTGGAATTTCCTTCTTTAAATGTTCTCCTGCTGCTACAGGTATCAATTTTTCTTCACGCCCGAAACAAAGTAAGGAAGGGATTCGAATGGTGGATAAAAAATCTCTGTAATCTACGATGGATTGATCGAATAATATGGCACTGGCCACTGATTCCGGAGGTAAATTTACTTGTTCATTCATCCAAATTGCGTCTTCTTCCGATATGGGCTCTTTAAACATCAAAGGGATAAAATCAGCTGCAAATTCTCTTCGATTGGTCTGAATCTGCTGCATAAAATGAATTAAAGTCGGGAAGTCAAAAGCACCAATCTGAAAATCCTCCCATTTAAAATCTGATGCTAATTCATCTACAATGACGATGCCCTTGATGTTTTCCTGACCATACTTCTTTAAATATTCCCATAGTACGAAAGCCCCCATTGACCATCCAGCAAGAATGATATCTTTAAGATTTAAATGATTGATAAGCTGATGAAGGTCCTCTGCATACATGGAAATCGTGTGACCATAATGAACTTTGGTTGATTTTCCATGTCCCCTGAAATCTACCGTAATCGTTCTGAAGCTTTTTGAAAAGAAGTGTTGCTGTTTATGAAAAAATCTGCTGCTCATCCATACTCCGTGTAAGAAAAGGATGGGTGTTCCATCTCCTTGATCTTCATAGTGAAGTGTAACTTCTTCATTCAATTGAAATTTAGCCAAAGTGATTCCTCCTTCGATTAATTTGTGCTCAGAAAAAAGTGAGCAATCATTCCGACAGACTAAATGAATTTATAAAAAATGTATATGCAGACACTTGGAGTTTTTATCCTCTTGGTGAATTTTAACATTAGGGAAAATCACCCTTCGTTCCTGGAGGAATATAGTGATAATATTCGCAGATGGGCAGAGGTGGAGAGGGATGGAAGCTTGGACGGAGAGATATCGCCTTTATAAGAAAATGAATAAACTTTTCAAGGAAATCATTCACGAGACTGACGTCTATTCAACAGACTGGGAATTCAGTACCCGTAATTTATCACACTTTTTAAAGTTATGGTCGAATAATAATCTCGTATTGGAAGAAAGTCTTCATTCAGAAGGGATGGCAACTTTGAAGATGGCCGACTTTCATGTAGAGCATTACTTCAAGAAAATTCTATATAATCTGGGCGGCCCTCAATTAGATTTGGGAAAAGACTATGAGTGGTGGAAAGCAAAGAATTTAAAAAGAGACAGATCGGAAAGATTATTTGGTCAATACCAATCAGATAAAAATGTAAAGGTGATGGCCACTCTAGATAATGCTTCAACAAAAGAAGAGATTGACCTTTTACTTGAGAATGGAATGGAAATAGGAAGAATCAATTGTGCACATGGCTCGCCAGGGGATTGGCTGAGATTGATCCAAATCATACGGAATAGTGAACATAATTCGAAAAGATGCAAGGTATTTATGGATATCCCCGGGCCAAAAATAAGAATTGAGAAAATATTGTATAACCCGTACACTGTAAAAATTCAATCGAAGAATTTAAAGAAGCCTATATATGGTCTTATAAGAAAAGATGCTCTGCCAACCGTTAATATGCAGGATTGCCTTTTTGAAATTGAAATTAAACAATCTAGTCTCTTTGAACAGATAAGTCCAGGAGATGACATTCATATCAAATTAATTGACACCCGTTATGGAACATTAAAAGTCGTTGATATCCTTAGTGAACAAGTACTTTTAGTGGAATCCGAAGGAACTTTTGAAATCAATCAAAAATTTAAACTTGACTTTGGTGGTCAAGAGATGGAAATCACTGATATCAAGACAATTCCATCCTTTATTAAAGTGAAGAAAGGAAGTGTCATCAGGATATATTTTAACGGGGACTCTTTTAGAAGAATGAGAGGGAATCGGCAATGTGCGTGTTTAACAGTCAGCCACCCCAATGCCCTGAAAAATGTGGGGTTGAATGACAGCGTCTATTTCGATGATGGAATCGTATTCGGGAAAGTCAAAAGATTGACCCCGGATTTTATCGAACTGCTAATCTTATCACCAAATGAAAAAAGCAAAAAGATTAAAGAAGGAAAGGGGATCAATTTTCCTGATTCGTTCGTTCATTTACTATTGTCCACACCAACCCAGGAAGATCTTTCGCTGCTTCCTTTTCTCATTGAACATGCAGACATCATTGGCCTATCCTATGTAAATCACCCAAAGGATATTAAGAAAATGGCAGATATTCTGCACGCCTATGGGAGAGAAGATATTGGCTTAGTGGCGAAAATCGAAACAAAAGAAGGTATCCGACAGCTTTCCAGAATTATTGAAACTGGCCTTTCATATTCCAATTTTGGTGTAATGATAGCTCGCGGAGATCTGGCAGTCGAAGCAGGATTTCAAAATCTGCTTACAATCCAGGAAAATATTCTAAGGATGTGCCATGCAGCACATGTTCCTGTCATCTGGGCAACTGGGGTTCTAAATGAATTGACAAAAAACGGTGCGCCAACAAGAGCTGAAATATCTGATGTTTACTTAGCAAGCCAAACGGACTGCATCATGCTGAATAAAGGTGAGTTTCTAAATGATTCTGTAAAACTGCTAAATTTACTTATGCAAAACAGTATTGCACTTCATTCATATTATCGGGATGATGGGATGGAATTCTTTAGAGCTCAAAAAGATTTGCTGGAAGAGTAGTAATTTTCATGAATGGGTTTCACTTTTGACTTTAACCCCAATCTGGTGAGAACTGTTAAAGACAGTACTCTCCGGATTTCTTTTCGTTATTAGAAAAGAATGCTATAGTAAAACAAACAATTTTGTTGAAAAGGAAGGCGTTTTATGAATAAAGCCATTGATCAACTTTCGCGTCCTTTTAAGGATTTGCGAATTTCTGTTACCGACCGCTGTAATTTTCGATGCCGTTATTGCATGCCAGCAGAAGTTTTTGGTCCGGATTATGCTTTCCTGCCGAAGGAAGAAATTCTTTCTTTCGAAGAAATCGAACGAATTACAAAAGCTTCTGTTAAACTCGGGGTCAGAAAACTGAAGTTAACCGGAGGAGAGCCGTTGATACGAAAAAATCTGGATCAATTGATTCGGAAATTGTATGAAATTGAAGGGATAGAGGATATTGGACTGACAACAAACGGGATCCTCTTGCCGATATATGCAGATCGCTTAAAGGAAGCAGGTCTAAAACGGATCAATATTAGTCTAGATGCACTTGAAGAAAATCTCTTCAAAAGAATTAATGGGGTTGGAGCCAGTGTTGAAAAAGTAAAAGCTGGCATTGATGCTGCCATTAATGCAGGTCTAAAGGTAAAAATCAATATGGTCGTCCAAAAGGGAGTCAACGAGAATGAAATGATCCCGATGGCTGAATATTGCAAGGAGAAAGAAATTCCGCTCAGGTTCATCGAATTCATGGATGTCGGCAATTCCAACGGATGGAATTGGGATCAAATCGTCACGAAAAAAGAGATGACGAGCATTCTTTCAAGCAGGTATAAATTGATTCCCGTTGAGCCGGAGTATTATGGAGAGGTTGCTAAACGATATGTTATAGAAGGATCAGACAGTGAAATCGGTTTTATTACTTCTGTTTCAGAGACTTTCTGCAGCGAATGCACAAGAGGGCGGATATCGGCCAATGGCACCTTCTATACCTGTCTTTTTGCACAAAGTGGAGTGGACTTGAAAGAAGACCTGCGGAATGGAATGACTGATATTGAGCTGATGAACAAATTAAATCAAATCTGGAATAATCGAAATGACCGCTACTCGGAAGCAAGAACTGAGGAATCTGCAGTAAAACGAAAGAAAATTGAAATGTCGTATATCGGTGGATAATGTATTCTTTACCACACATGAACCCTTTTTGGAGCTAAGAATCCAACAGGGTTTTTTTTATATTTGACCTCCCTGATTAAACCTATAGCCAGATTGGGTATAAGGGTCTTATACATAGGCTAAGAATGTGACAACCTACAGAAGAAGCCTATTCAATAAAAGGGGGAGCTAACGGGTGCCGACGGCGAAAAAAAGGAAGAAAAAGAAATGGACTTATATATTAATCATAGTTGTGTGTGCAGTTTATCTAGGGATGGTCTTCTACGAGAGCAAAAAGCCGCTCCCTAAAGGGTTGTCTTATGAAAGCAAGGTGCATCATGTTGACAATGTAAACTTCTTATACGATCTTACTTATCAAAAAGATAAAAAAGAAATGCATGATCAAATGATCTTCCAAAAAATATTTGACCAAATAGATAAAGCAGATAAATTTATCGTAATTGATATGTTCTTATTTAATGACTTTTATGATAAAGGAATGTTCTTCCCCCCTATCAGTGATACATTGACAAAAAAGTTGATTGATAAAAAAGAAAAAAATCCTGAAATGAGGATTGTCTTCATTACTGATCCTGTAAATACAGGCTATAGTTCATTCTTATCGAAACAATTAAAGGAAATGAAAGATAACGGCATTGAAATTGTCGTTACTGATCTAGAACCATTAAGGGATTCCAATCCACTGTATTCTGCAATCTGGCGGATAGGGCTTCAGTGGTTCGGACAAAAAGGGGAAGGATGGATAAGGAATCCTCTAACACCAAATGCACCAAAGCTTACAGTCCGATCTTATTTGGAGCTGATGAATATAAAAGCAAATCATCGGAAGACACTTGCAACAGATAAGGGGGCAATCGTTTCTTCAGCCAATCCTCATGATGCCAGTGGATATCATTCCAATATTGCATTTGAGACTTCTGGCCCGATTATCGCAGATATCCTTAAAACGGAACAATCCATCATCGATTTTTCACATTCAAATGTAAAACTGCCTAAGTATAAAGGGTCAATGAAAGAAAAAGGAAATATAAAGATTCAATTGCTTACGGAAAGCAAAATTCAATCTGGGATAGTAGACACTGTAAGCAAGACTTCTAAAGGAGATTCCATTTGGATTGGCATGTTTTATATCGCAGATAGGGATATCGTCAATGCTTTAACGGATGCTGCAGGGCGTGGAGTTAAAATCAAGCTCATTTTGGACCCAAATACGAATGCTTTTGGCCATAAGAAAACTGGGCTCCCGAATAATCCTGTTGTCTCTGAGCTCTTGGAAGAGGGCAAGGGAAACATCCAAATGAAATGGTACAACACCCATAAAGAACAATATCATACAAAATTGATCTATGTGAGAGGGCAGAATTCTTCCACAGTGATAGGCGGGTCTGCCAACTATACAATGAGAAATCTGGATGATTTCAATCCTGAAACGGATTTGAAAGTGGAAGCAGCAAATAGGGAACAGGTCATTGTTGATGTGGATGACTATTTTCATCGCATTTGGAATAATGAAGAGGGAACCTATTCAGTTGGATATAAGAAACGCAAAATCGAATTCACTGGTGTTGAGCGTGTCATATATGCACTGCAGAAACTCCTTCATTTTACGACCTATTGAGTGCGGACTTGATTTGTTGCAAAAATGCATTCAAACGGTAAACTAGAAGTAGAACCATACAGGAGTGATAGAAATGTCGACAAGCTGGAAAGTCATTTTGACGAAGGGAGAGAATGAACCATGGTGGTTCTTTGAAGGCTGGGAAAAGGATATCGTTTCCGAATATTCCTTCGAAGAAAAACATGAAGCCCTAATATTTTTTCATGAAAAGCTAAAATCTTTGCAAAATGAATACCCTCATATTAGACAGAAAAATGATTCAATGGCAGCATTCTGGCACGAAGAAGAAAAGGAATTTTGCGAAGCATGTGATGATGATTTACAGACCTATCATGGTCTGCTTCTGATGCAAAATCAAAAACCATATGTACCAACATATGAGGAGAAAGCTTTTTTTAGAGTCTGAATGATAAGAGGGGGATGGGATGAAGATATTAATTATCGGGGGAACAAAGTTTGCCGGCCGTGCGATTGTAGAGGAAGCGGTAAAAAAGGGGTTTGATGTGACTCTATTCAACAGAGGGAAAACAAATGACGCCATATTCCCGGAATTGCCCCTTATAAAAGGAGATCGGCAAAACGAAGCGGATTTAGCTAAGCTAAGTGGTCAAAAATGGGACGCCGTCATTGATACATGCGGCTACCAGCCAAAAGACGCCGCCCTCTCTTCTGCCATGTTGAAAGGGTCTTGCAGTGTCTATGTATTCATTTCAACCATATCCGTCTATAAGGGCGCATTTCAGGAGGAGGGAATAGAAGAAAACTCTGAAGTCATTGAATTAACCCCAGAGGAAAAAGAGCAGCTGGAGATTGATGGTTCATTACCGGTAGATCAATATTATGGAGCCCTAAAAGCCTTATGTGAGCGTGCAGTGATGGAAGAACTTCCTGATAGATCACTTATTATCAGGCCTGGACTTATTGTCGGCCCTCATGATCCTACCGATCGGTTTACTTATTGGATAGAAAGGGTGATGAGAGGAGGGAAGACGCTTACGCCTGACAACCAGGACTGTGAGATACAGTTCATTGATGTCCGTGATTTAGCCAATTGGATTTTAGCCCTCATTGAAATGGGTGAGACGGGAATTTGGAATGCCGCAGGACCGACAACACCATTGACGTTAAGCCAATTTTTAAAAGAATGCAGGAAGTGCTTGAACAGGGAAACCGAATTCATTTGGGCTTCAGAAGAATTTCTGCTGAAGAATGAAGTGAAGCCTTGGATTGAACTTCCCTTGTGGATTCCGCATATAAAGGATTTTGGCACAGATATAACAAAGGTGAAAAATGCCGGCCTGAATACAAGGCAATTAAAAGAAACGATATTGGATACTGCTGAATGGGCAAGCAAAAGGAATCATCAAGAAAGAAATGCTGGATTGGGGGCAGTTAAAGAAGCTATTTTATTGGAATCCTTAAATAAATAATTCAAATAAAAAACTGCCGAGAAAACTCGACAGCAAGTGCGGCTTATATTAAGCCGTTTTTTTATTGAACAAATTTACTTTCGATTTCCTGGCATACTTGGTCAGCTGACATTCCATGTGCATTAATGACAGAACCTGCCGTAACAACGTTCTGTATTCCCATGACATTGTTATCTTGTCCCGTCACCACGCAGCAGTCACAGTTCGCTGCATCATTTTCATTTTTAAGTTCAACCACCTCGTAGCCTTTTGCGCGAAGCACTTCAGATACGTTAGAAAGGGATTGTTCTACACCAACTCGTTTTGACATTACCACACACCTCCTCAAATATAACTTTATTTTCACCATAAATGGATTAATTATGCGACAGTCGCGAAGTTTCGGTTTAGTGAAAGTTAGGCCGAATTGACCATTTTGATAGGATTTGACACAAGAACATTTGTTCGCGTGGAAAAGTATGCTAAAATGAGGTTGTACAGTTCATAAAGGTGGGTGGGCAGCGGCTGCTTTCCGAAAGGAGGTGGTCGCAAGAGATGATTCCTGTTGCTGATACAATGCAGATTATGATAGCATTCGGATCTTTAATCATAGCCATCATTGCCATTGCACAAAAAAAGAAGTAACCCACCCCGTGCAAGTTGGATAGAGGGTGAGTTACTTTTTCGTGGTTAAAGGCTGCTGCACTGCTTGCAGGAAAACTGTACCTAGAGTTCTGGTTGCCGCCAGGACTCTTAAGTCTTATGCTCCATTATTAGCATTATAACGGTTTTTTTTCTGTACGTAAAGAAAAGGGGAAATGAATTTACATCTGTTAATCGATTACACCAGTTCGTTGAATGGAAGTTTCTACCGTAACATTGATTTTTGAATTTTTATAGATATCCATCCATTGCTGTTTGGTTAAATGTGTACTCCGATGGCGTGCCATGTAATAATTCCCAAAACCAATCGGATCGGTATTTTTTTCTTTTAGCATTGCAGACAATTCGTTCATTTTCTTTTCCATCTTTTTTGATATTTCGGTTTCCAATTTTCTTACAACAGCTGGATCTCCTAAGTCCATGGTTTCAGAGACTTCAAGCACCCGCAAGTTTGTCTTGACGTGAATGGAGAAAATGGGTCTTCCTGTTTCTTCCGTCATTGTGATTTTCTCATGTGCGTGAATGTTATCCAGAGTAAGATGGACATCTTCTTTTTTTTCTTTATATGTGGGATTCTCTGTTTGGTTTTCAGTAAAAAAAGCTTTGAATCTTTGCCGAGGAAGATCGATTTCTGTCAGGGCCCTTGTATATTTCTCCATTAACATCCGGAGGTAGAAAATATCGTCCTGTGGCAAGGGGGCAAGATAATGGTCGTCATTAAAGAGTGCAAGCCCGCTGATGACGATATGCCCGTTTTCAATCGTTAAGAGGGGAAGGACGGGATCTTTCCCGATATCATAAAAGGTACGCAGATATTCTTGCAGTGTGGGGTTTGGAATAAGCTCTCTGTCGATATTTTGGCGAATCATGTTATATAAGTATGTTCCTATATTATCCGTTTGGTAAGGATCCTGATGGTTGAGGATTTCCTTTGCTGTAGGACTTGCCACTGCGAGGTAAACCATATTGCCGATGGATGCATCCCTCGTTAATGTATCAACATACTGGCTCAATCCTTCCGAAGCGATTTCATCACCATAAATGGCCACACGCAGCTGTCCCGAAGCAATTTTCTTGCTTGTTTCATAATTGATTTTTCTTTTTACCCCTTTGCTGGTGATGGAGCTTGCAGAAAAGATATTTGAAACGCTCTGTTTTTCCGGACTGAATTGAAGTACAGCAAGTGTTCCTTCCACTTCTTCTGCTTCTTCTTTATTCCTATCATATCCGATGGCAGTGACTAATCCGAGATTTTCAAGGCTTTTTTGCTCTACACATCCAGAGATCACAAATGAAAGTATGGGTATGATCAACATCAGGAGCTTCATCTTAAACACTCCTTTTTTTCTTCCAAATCATTTTAAGTTTCACCATTGCATAAAGCAGGAAAGGATATACGAAAAATAATGCAAATCCTGCATACCCAACATAATCTGAAGCAAGGTTGTTAAATATTCTCTCTTTTAAAAATAATGTGCCAAGCCAGGCAATCGAGAGCGCTATATACAAACTTTTTCGCCCTGTGATGCCTAATACCTTTTTGATTCCTCTGACTGATGACCATAGGTATAAACAAATGTTAGGAAGAATTATCAGCATCCAGAATGAAACTGCGATGAATTCAAATCGTTCCAAATTTGGAATCCTAACGATTTTAAACATGGATAGTACAGGCCATATCGTCCTTTTTAAACCAGTGGATGAAAAGAAACCGATTGAAACAAATGTAACCAAGGTAAACAAAAGAGTAGAATAAAGATTTCCAATCATGGAATAGCGAAAAACCTTTTCTTTATTTTGTACAAAGGGATACACAAACATGACCATTTCATACCCAACGATGGAAAGGCTGGTCTTAAATGTTCCCATCATGATCTGTTTGAAACTATGGTTCCATATCGGTAAAAGATGAGAATAATCCATATATTGAAGCGGGACAGCAATGATAAAAGTTATCCAAATCGATAATATCAAGGAAAGTACGCATATTCCTACCACTACCCTTATTCCTCCCGTCACTGCATAAAATGCAAGGAAGCTGAGCATCAAAGTGAATATCCATGTTGGCAGGGTAGGGAATATCCATTCCTGAACCATCTCTGTATAATCTTTTAAGATAATGAAATATCCCGATAGCAGATAAATGGAAACAGCAGAGTTGACCAATTTGCTCCCCCATTTTCCAAATAAGTACTCATGGATGGAATAGAGGTCGGCACTCTCGAACATCTTTAACGTTTTATCCATGATAAACAATACGATCGTGACTACTGCACCGGTAATCAATACAGAGATCCAGGCATCATTTTCCGATTGAAGGAAAACAACCCTGGGCAAACCGGCAATCCCAACGCCTGTTTGTGCGGTATGAACAATGAACATTAACAAATAGGCATTGAATAGTAGCTTTTTAGGTGGATTGATGTTCGGATTCACTTGCAACATTCCTTATTCATCCAAGTCTTTTTTCTGGAGTGCATCTTGCTTTGAAAAACGAATAGGGTCTCTAGTCATATTTGAATCTGGCCGGTTTCTGTAAAAAAAGATGGGAGCCCGGATCAAACTGTATTTTAAATCCCCGAGTTTAAGTGGATAAACAGGGTTTAAATATGGTCTGCCCATCGACGTCTGCTTCAATAAATGGATTAATATTAAGCAAAATGAAAACATAATGCCTACACCTCCATACAGTCCTGCAGCAAGAATAATTGGGAAGCGCAATATTCTCAATGTAGATCCCATTAAATAACTGGGAGTAGTGAACGATCCCAGCGCACTGATAGCGATGATAATGATTAGAATGTTGCTCGTAAAGCCAGCTTGAACAGCTGCCTGTCCGATGACGATACCACCTACAATACCCATTGTCTGTCCAACTTTAGTAGGGAGCCTGGCGCCAGCTTCTCTAAGTAGTTCGATGATGAATTCAAGGAGCAGTGCTTCAAATACGGGTGGAAAAGGGACATTTGATCTTGATTCTCCAAGGGACGTTAATAAAGCTGAAGGAATGACTTCATAGTGGTAGGTCAAAACAGCAACATATGCAGGAGTGAGTAAAACGGAAAGTACAATGGAAGCGAGGCGAAGCATTCGTAAAAATGTTCCAACATTCCATCTCACATACACATCTTCTGTTGTTTCAAAAAAACTAAAAAACGAAGTGGGACCTATTAAAGAAATGGGGCTCCTATCAACAAGAACACCAACTTTTCCATATAAAAGACTCATGCAAAAGCGGTCTGGAAGCTCCGTGGACATCAGCTGGGGAAAGAGTGTGAATGAATTATCCTCAATCAGCTGGGCCAAGATCGAAGCGTCAATCACACTGTCAATGTCCAGCTCTGTAATTCTTTGACGAAAGGTAGCAACATTTTCTTCATCAGCTACATCAGAAATATATACTAAACTTACTTTATGTTTTACACGGCTCCCTACCATAATTTCTTCCATAGCAAGCTTTTCATCGGGAAGATAATTTCTTACAATATTTACATTCATGGCAATAGACTCTGTAAAAGAGATTTTTGGACCATATACTATGGATTCCGTTTCAGCCTTTTCAAATCCACGTGATTCCTTTTTACCGATATCTGCAAGAATCCCGCAATCTTCACCTTCAATAAAAATATACAGGTATCCATTGATAAGGCCTTGGGATATCTCCTCTAATTGATTAGTAAGGCTCAGTTTACCGATATTCAATGATTGATAAACATCTTTGATGCTAATGGAATTTTCGTATAATTGATTTAACGGTTTTAGGATTTCCTCGCTTAAAAAATCTTCCTTTATGCTATTCTCTAAATAAACAAGGAGGATGGTTTTTTGATGATGAATGACATCCCGAAAAAGAAGGTCAGAGCTATTTGATAGGGCAGATCGCATGTCATCTTTAAATTCCTCCATTGACAGCCGATGCGCTTTTTTTCTGTTTTTTTCTATTTTTTTAAAATGATCTTTAAACATGCTATCAACCCCCCATTCCTTCGATGCCTGTAATGAAAGTTTGTCCCACAAAAAGGTAAACATGCAGCAATCGTATATTGATTTCTCAATATAAAAAAAAGCCTGCTGAATGCAGGCAATTAAAAAGAGTATGAATAGTTTGATGTGGAACTGTATTGTAAATCTGTTTCTTTAACAAGAGAAAGAAAAATTTCTATAAGGATTGGGTCCCATTGTGTTCCACTGCCTTCAGCCAATATTGAAATTGCTTTTCCAAATGACATTCCTTTACGGTAAGGGCGGTCAGAGGTCATTGCGTCAAAAGCATCAGCAATTGCGATTATCCTTCCAAATAAAGGAATATCCTGTCCTGAAAGCGCTGATGGATATCCCTTTCCATCAAATCTTTCATGATGATGCTTAATCCCTGGCAATAAATGCCTCATTTCTAATGAGAGCTCCGGCTGATCCACTATTTTTGCCCCAATGGTTGGGTGCTGCTTGATTTGGTTGAATTCTTCATCCGTTAATCTGCCATCCTTCAAAAGCACAGCATCTCGGACACCGATTTTTCCAATGTCATGGAGAAGAGCCGATTTTCTTAACAACTGCAGTTCTTGAGTTGATAATCCTGCACCTTTCCCAATTTGAGAGGAATATTCGGCGACTCTTATGGAATGACCGGCAGTATAAGGATCCCTGGCGTCAAGAGCAGCTGCGATCACTGTATAGAAGCTGTCCAGCAATTCCTCATTCCGTTTATCCCTGATTTTAATGGAATGGAGCATATGATTGAAACCCTTTACTATGTCACTGAATTCATCGGTGTGTGGATTATCCAAAGCCAGAAAAAGCCCATTTTGAACATTCTGGAAGCCATTCTGTAGTTCAGCAAGTGGTTTTTGAATGCTTTTATATAGCAAAATTGCAGCTGTAATACTAAATATGCTAATTACTGCAATGATGAGTGCAGCCCAACTTAGGTATCCTTTAGCAATTTCCAAGGAAGTTTCAATAAAGCGCACCTGTGTGGCTACTGAAAACAAGAGAATGGGGAATACCGATATAAAACCAGCTCCGGCAAAAAGCTTCCTTTTAATACTGAAAATGTTCTTTTTATGATTAATAGACATGAATTGGGCGCCTAGCTTATGCTGTAAATCTAAAATGATCGGCTTGGTTGATTTTTCAGTTAGAAAAAACTCGATCATTGCATGCAGACATGCAATGATAAATGCACCTAATGCGGCAAGAGCAATAAAGGAGTATGGAATAGAGAGCCAGTTCATTTTAATTAAAATCAAACTTATTGAAACAGAAGGGATGGCAAGACCTAAAAAATGGGGCAATAGAATCCTTTTTACTGTCAAATAAGGAAAATGAAGAATCGTCTCATAAGCATCCTTAATCATATCTGATCGTTCATTTTGCTGATAGTACAGGGTTAACGGCCGTAAATGAATCTGATAGACAAGGATTTCACAGATAAACATCACGATGATGGATGCAATCAAAATCATCCATATCAATTTGACTTCATGAGTAGTCAATCTAAGGGTTTGAAAAATAAAAATGCTTCCAACGCCAATAACAGCAGATATCGAACCGATTAAATAATTAATTATCATTTTTCTTTTAAATTGGTCGAAAATTTTCAAAGGGAATATACTCCTTGTATGGAAAAGATTATCTTTATTATATAAAAATTCAAGAAACAATTATAGTGTTTATCAACCAAACCTTTATCAGGAATTGGGTGAGTTTGACTTTCATATTAAAAGTTGTATAATTATTATAAATGGATAAATACTTTCAGTTTTGAAGCATGCCATTCACATATTATAAAAAGTGATCGATGCGTGCGGTACTTTTTATAATATGTGAATTTTTTTAAAGATAAGAAAGTATAATATCCTGAGTTGGGAATTGTCCAGCTCCAGCGCCCAGCCCCTCGAGTCATAAGCCGCACCTCTACGGAAATCAGGATTTCCTTCGAGTTCCGTCTTATGCTGGTCGGGGCTTTCAGGGCGCTTACGCTTTTCTTATTAAAATGGAACATATTAATATTTTTGATTGTAATGGAGGATTCATCGTGGAAAAAGGTACAGTTAAATGGTTTAACGCAGAAAAAGGTTTTGGATTCATCGAAGTTGAAGGCGGAAATGATGTATTCGTTCATTTCTCTGCAATCACTGGAGAAGGCTTCAAATCACTTGAAGAAGGCCAGCAGGTAGAATTCGAGATCGTTGAAGGAAACCGCGGACCACAAGCAGCTAACGTTGTAAAACTTTAATTCGAGCAAACCGTTTTTTTAAATAGCTATCCAGTCAGGGTAGCTTTTTTTGCAAAACGCATCATAACCAATGGAGGTATGATCCATATGGCATTTGGAAGAAAACCTGAAGAAGAAATTATTACAGCGGAAACCAAGATTTGGGAATGTACATCTGATTCATGTAAAGGATGGCTCCGCGACAATTTTAAAAGCAGCGAGGATCCTGTCTGCCCACTTTGCGGCAGCCCGATGGAGTCAACTACGAAAGTCCTCCAAGTCGTTGATAATAACAGCCCGATCAAAGATTGACGGGTCAGTCCCCTTCTAATGAATGGGGACTTTTTTAATGGATGCCTATTGTACAATGAATTTGATTATGATTTAATAAAATAAACTGAACAGTCGGTTAAGTTGGAGGAGGATTTTTATGCCGCCTATTGTATCAGAAGAGTATAAAGTGAAAATGAAAAAGAAAATCATGGAGACAGCGTTCGTTTGCTTTGCTGAAAAAGGATTTCAAAATGCAACGATGGATGACATTGTTAAAAATTCAGGAATGAGCAAAGGTGCCATCTATAATTATTTTAAAAGCAAGGATGAAATCTATATCGAACTGATGGAGCAAAAGACAAAGGAAAGCATCGATAAAATCAATGAAAACCTGTCAAAGTTTGATTTGGCAGAAGAAAAGATGAGATATTTATTGAATATATACAGCCATCAGATTGAACGGAATCCAGATTGGCAAAACCTGATTAGGGTTCACATTGAATTTTGGCTTCAATCCTCAAGGGATGAGAGTCTGAAATCGATGTTGGATGACAGGATGAAAAATATCTATCAAAAGTTGATAATCGATATTCTGGAGTTAGGGAAAACGAATGGGGAGTTCCCTGGAGATTTAGATTCAAAAATGATCTCGACTCTTTTTTGGTCGATCATCGATGGAATTTCGATTTATTATGGCGTAATGAAGGATGATTATCCTTATAAACAAATGGTTGAAAAAGCAGGCGAAATGATCATGAGGGAGTTATTGAAAAAAAATTAATGCACAAGGAGGACTGTGCATTTTTTTAGCGAATAAAATAAACTGTATAGTCGGTTTATGTGATAAATTAGAAAGGGTGGTCGAAAAATGGAAATCAAAAGACTTTCAACGTGTACTCTAGATGAATCGGTAATGGCGTGGAATAAAGGTTTTGAAGGATATTTCTTTGATGCAACAACGGATGTTGACAAGTTTACTAAGAGATTAATAACGGAGGGGATGCTTCCTTCCATGTCAATCATTGGTTTTGTTAATGATTCTCCTTCAGCAATCGTTTTAAGCGGAAAAAGGGATGTTCAAGGAACCACTATTTCCTGGAACGGCGGCACAGGAGTCGCACTTCAGGAGAGGGGAAAAGGCATGGGTGAAAAAATGATCGAGCATTCCCTTAAGATTTATGAAGAAGAAGCTGTGGATGCAGCCACATTAGAAGCAATACTCGAAAATGAAAAAGCTATTAATCTATATAAAAAAATGGGCTATCAAATTGTCGATCATATCAGGCATTATGCGCTTAAGGGTGATTGGAAGTTAAGCAAATCTATAGAAAATAAGGGGTTTATCATTAAGAAAGGGGATTGGTCTGCTGTCAAGAGATCAGGATTGTATTTAACGGGCGCACCGTGGCAGGCACAGTGGGAACATATACAAGATGCTGAGATTATGGTTTGCTTAGACCATGAAGAATCAATCCTAGCCTATGCCATCTATAAAAAAATGGAAGATGAAAATGGCCAGATTCAAAGAATAGGATTGTTTCAGGCGAATTCCCTGTCGAATGAAATGGGAAAAGCGGCATTAAAAGAATTACTCCATGTACTTTACCAGTCTGAACGCGATTCGATATCAAGAATGGCCGCCTATATTCAGGACTCACAATCGGATGTTGTCGATCTATTAAAAGAAATCGGATTCGAAACAACCGTCTCGCAAGTCATGATGGCAAAATCATTGACTGAAAAAGGGAAGGAATTTATTGACCGGGTATATTCACCAAACAATAAGCAAACATCACATTCATAACCTAATCAAACTAACAGTGAAAAGCGAATCGAGGCGAACTAAAATTGATTCGCTTTCTTTTCTGTTATTGAATGATTGAGAGATGGATAGTTTATCAATGGAGTTGTCGTGATGAATTATATTATTAGTTTTATATTACCTTACTTGTTAGGGAGCATCTCAGGAGCATATCTTGTAGTGAAAGCAATGACAGGTAAGGACGTGAGATTAATAGGGAGCAGCAATGCAGGTGCAACCAATGCTGGAAGGGCAGCTGGGAAAATCGGATTTTTACTGACTCTTCTTATAGATGCACTAAAAGTATGGACAGCTCTATTTATTGTCATCAAGATTACTGGTACTGGCAATAATGAGTTGATTTTATTAATCTGCTGTCTTGGATTAATGGTCGGACATCTCTTCCCACTCTTTTTAGGATTTAAAGGGGGAAAAGGGGTAGTGGTCTACCTGGCATCTGCCTTATATATATATCCTTTTTCAATTCTCGTATTTGCTGCTGTTATGATGGTGTCCTATGGAATTCTTCGAAAATATACCATCTCTGGCTTTATTTCTATGGCTTCCATCCCGTTATCAGCAGTGATGATATCCGATTCATGGATGATTACCTTGAATCTGTTGTTATTATTTTTCTTCGTGTTGGCATCGCATAATAAATCAAATCGTTTAAAATCAGATTAAAAAGGCTGTCCCAAAATTGGGACAGCCTTTAGTTCATTACGCTTTAACAGTTTCAAGGTATTCATCATATGTCATTTGCTTATCAATCAATCCGTCTGGAGTGAGTTCCATGATTCTGTTTGCAATGGTTTCGATGAATTGATGGTCATGGGATGAGAAAATCATGGATCCCTTGAAAGCAATCAATCCATTATTCAGCGCCGTAATGGATTCCAGATCCAAGTGGTTGGTCGGTTCATCCAAAAGAAGGACATTAGCACCGCTCAACATCATCTTGGAAAGCATGCAGCGCACTTTTTCTCCACCAGAAAGTACACTTGCTTTTTTGTTGACTTCTTCTCCTGAGAACAACATACGGCCTAGGAATCCTCGAAGAAATGACTCGCTTTGGTCGTTCGGAGAGTACTGGCGAAGCCAATCAACCAAGTTCATATCACTGTTTTCGAAGAACTCAGAGTTGTCTTTTGGGAAATATGCCTGTGAAGTAGTGACTCCCCATTTAAATGTTCCGCTGTCAGGCTCCATCTCACCTGCAAGGATTTTAAACAATGCCGTCTTTGCAGCTTCATTTTTGCCGATAAGGGCAATTTTATCATCTTTGTTCATGATGAAACTTACATTATCAAGCACTTTTTCTCCATCGATTGTCTTGGATAGATTCTCGACACGCAGCAAGTCGTTTCCGATTTCACGTTCAGGAGAAAATCCAACATAAGGATATTTACGGGAAGAAGGCCTGATATCGTCAAGGGAAATCTTGTCGAGAAGCTTCTTCCTAGATGTAGCCTGTTTAGACTTCGATGCGTTTGCACTGAAGCGTGCAATGAAGTTTTGAAGCTCCTTGATTTTTTCTTCTTTTTTCTTATTCGCATCCTGCGCCATTCTTTGAGCCAATTGGCTGGATTCATACCAGAAATCATAATTTCCGACATAAACTTGAATCTTGCCGAAGTCCAGGTCAGCAATATGGGTGCACACTTTATTTAAGAAGTGGCGGTCATGGGAAACGACGATGACAGTATTCTCAAAATTGATCAAGAACTCTTCAAGCCATTGAATCGCCTTGATGTCCAAGTGGTTGGTAGGCTCATCCAGTAAAAGTACATCTGGTTTACCGAACAATGCTTGTGCAAGTAATACTTTTACTTTATCGGAACCATTCAAATCAGCCATTTTTTTGTAGTGAAGATCTTCGCCGATGCCAAGCCCTTTTAATAGAATAGCCGCTTCAGATTCAGCTTCCCAACCATTCAGCTCAGCAAATTCACCTTCAAGTTCAGCCGCTTTCATACCATCTTCATCACTGAAATCTTCTTTCATGTAAATCGCGTCTTTTTCCTGCATTACTTCATAAAGGCGGGTATGGCCCATGATGACCACTTTAAGAACTTCAAATTCTTCATATTCGAAATGGTTCTGTTTCAAAATGGCCAAACGTTCACCAGGCGACATGAAAACAGATCCGCTTTGCGGCTCAAGTTCACCGGATAGGATTTTAAGAAATGTAGATTTACCCGCACCGTTTGCTCCAATCAGTCCATAGCAATTGCCGGGTGTGAATTTTATATTGACATCTTCAAAAAGTTTGCGGTCTGCAAACCGCAAACCTACGTTACTTACGGTAATCATAATTGAATTCCTCCAAAACTAATATCTAGCAAATTATATCATTTAACGGGCTGGATTGCTAATAGCTTTGATAAAGGATTCTTTAGTGGATATTGTTATAGTGAAATTCAATTCGTTGGAGGGAAATAAATCAGAAATTCCCAGCCCCTCGAGTCATAAGCCGTACCTCTACGGAAATCAGGATTTCCTTCGAGTGCCGTCTTATGCTGGTCGGAGCTTTCAGGGCGCTTGCGCTTTTCTAATTGTCCAGCTCCAGCGCCCAGCCCCTCGAGTCATAAGCCGTACCTCTACGGAAATCAGGATTTCCTTCGAGTTCCGTCTTATGCTGGTCGGGGCTTTCAGGGCGCTTGCGCTTTTCTATTACGGAATGAAAGAATGGTGGTTTTTAGGGATGCATAGCTGCCGATTGCGGCATAGCCATAAAAATAGCCCATAAAGAGGCCGGAGATGAGATGTCCTTTGTGGCTGTAAAATACAGAGATAATAATGCCGAGGAGCAGTGCTAGAGCAGGTACATAAGTTTTTGGGAGCTTGCCTGCAATCTTGATGAATTGAGTCAGTATCATGATTACAGGGATGGCCAAAACCGCATCCCAGAAGTTTGTATGAATAATAGGAAATGTCATTCTAAAATGGTACCCCTGTCAAGGACACAATAAAAAAAGAGGTTAAGCAGCTTGAAGATGATTCCTATATTGAATAGGGGTCATCTTTTTTAAATTCCACTGATAACGGTAATTGTTATAGTAAACCATGTAATGATCTATTCTTGATTTCAATTCTTTCAACGTTTTTGCTGTTTTATAATCCACTTCATCCTTCATGTGGCCAAAGAAGGATTCCTGTGGGGCATTGTCCCAACAGTTGCCTCTACGTGACATGGACTGACCCAAGCCGTATTTCTTTAATAACTTTTGGTATCGGGGGCTTGTGTAGTGACTTCCTTGGTCCGAGTGGATAAAGGCGTCTTCATGAAGCGTAACTTTCTTATTGTTCTTCAATTTATGGAGCGTCCTTGTCGCAATGTCCATGGTAATCCGGTCAGATATATGGTAAGCCAGAATTTCATTAGTACAGGCATCTTTCACGGTCGACAAATAGGCCATACTATTACCGTTATATGGCAAGTAAGTGATATCCGTCAGTAACACTTTCCCAGGGATCCCCTGTTTGAAGTCCCGGTTTAATTGGTTCGGGACAACCTGATGCTCCTTCGTTGCTTTAGCGATTTTTTTATAAGGATTTGGCTTTCGATGAGGACAGACGATGTCATATTTCCTCATGATTCTCCGGATCTTTCTACGGCTGAAGATAATGCCATACTCATTCTCTAAAATCATTTTAATGGAGCGTGCGCCTTTCTTATATCCACGCCGGTTAAAGGCCTTTAATATGAGTTCCTTGGCTTCAAGGTCCAGTTTCTCCCTTGCCTCCCGGACAGAGGAAGCATTCAGGTAGCTATAATAACCAGAACGCGAAACCTCTAATAGACTACAGAGATACTTGGTCATCCCCCTAAATCCATTTTGTTCAATGGTCTCCTGAATCAATTGATAAGCCTTATTTGGATGTAGGTTTTCGTTTGCCTCTTGCAGCCTCCTTTCTGTCGTTTCTAGCTTTTTTAACAACTCTACCTGTCCTTCCAACAATTCAATTCTAGCCTTTTGTCTTTCGATTACTTCTGAAGGAGTGAGTTCTCGTTGTAAGGGACGACCGGACGCATTTTTCCTTGAATCTGTCAGTCCAATCAAACCATTTTTTTCATAAGCTTTCTTCCACCTATGGGCTGACTGTTCAATTCGTTTTATTCCAATGACCTCCGCATTAAATCCATTCTCCTCAAAGATCTGGCGAGGAAGTTTGCCAGCCTGATATTCATCAATAAATCTACTTTTAAATTCCTCTGTATAGGTAATAGACTTTTCGCTGACCTGTTGTACATTCGGATTTTTTTGAAGTGTTTTTATCTCTTTAGATGAAAAAGTAATTTTACTCATATGTTGTCTCCTAATCCCCATGTTCTGAAATTAAAGTATATAAAAAATACCTGTAGGCTGAACACTCTTTTTTTTGAGTGTCCTACCTACAGGTACCATTTTATTCTAATCCCTCTTTTTTTATTGGAAGTTTTCCTATTAGGATGAAGCAATCACAGATTTTTATCCTTATCTGATATTGATTTTCGGACCGCTTCTCTCATTTTCCTTTTTGGATCTACCTTCTTTTTTCATCATTTCATTTGTTTCCTCTTTTGGGAAAGGGGTTTGTTTTCTTTCACTATTTTCCCCATAGGTAGCCCCTATATATAGCTTTCCATGAAGCTCCTTGATGCCAAGCTGCCCCAAATGGTTGTTCGTTTCGTAGCGTTCAATTATCAACTTTTCAATATTGACCGTTTCCATTAGAATGGATTGCTTATTTTCTTCAGATATCTTTTTTATTTCTTTTCTTAGTTTTTTAATTTCTTTGGATAATTGGGTTAAGTTCTCTTCATAATTCGGACTTGGTCTGAATAATTTTTTTAAAAACATACTCATCCCTGCTTAGATTTATTTGTTTGAATTAAGGACACTGATCTTTTGGGCGAGCTTGTCCAATAAGCCCGCCGATTGCTTATTATTCTATTCAAGGGAGGCGGAGAACATGAATTTTTCTTTTACTAAAATGAATATTCAAGGTCTGAAAGTGAATATTATCGGTCAGGGCTGTGTATTGAATTATGGGCAATCACAATTGGTTAACCGAAATGCAGTCATTAAAAAAAACCAGGGATTCGGAGAACAGAATGCAGATGAAGTCTTTACATTTAATCCTATTTTTGAAGTAGACGATGGGGACATAGAGGATAATAACTCAATCAAAAAAAGCTTCCCTTGTAAATAATCCTTATTCGATTTCAACGATTTCTCCTTCCATGAAAAATCGTTCATAAGATATTTGCAAAATGCCATTATCAAATTTTGCCGTAAAGTTTTGTTTATCTGCAGGTACAGGGAGTTTGATCCTCCTCTCAAATGCACCATGAAATCTTTCGCGCTGCAGAACCGAAATTCCATCAGGAAAGGTATCCGCAGCCCCTTTCAATAATAATGTTTCCCCATTAAGAATGATTGTAATTTGATCTTTTCGGAATCCTGGCAAATCAATGAAAAGAATAATATGTGTAGACGTTTGAATGATATCAACGAGTGGAAATTCAGACTTTTGCTCTTGACTTTGAAAAGGACCTTTCCGATGGATATCATTCATAAATTCACTTGCTTGATTACTGTTCATGACATTATTCCAGAAATCCTGGCCGTACATTTGCTGGGCAAAATCCATCCATTGTTTGAATTTATTTGAATCCATCAGTACTGCCCCCTTTCCTGCCACATATTCCATGTGTTTTATTCATATAGTTAACTGACGAAGGAGGGATTTGATGTCAATGCCAACTCCTTATGTAAATATTAATATTTACATGATCAAAATTAATTCCTTTGAAAATGCCTCCGCTGTAAATATCGGACAGAACATGCTTTCGGAATGGCACAATTCAGATAAAAAAAATCAAGGATTCGGCCAAAATTTCGGGGATGGAAGTGGATTTATCGGAACGAGGAGCATGGTGGATGACCGAGATCAAATGGATTCCTTGAGTACATTTGAATCTGCCTGCCCCCCTATAGAAAGGGAGGATGGATAAGTGAATTTTGCTCCGATGGTAGTGAATTTTTTAGGTTTTAAGGTAAATGTTGTGGATAAATCAGCTATCGTCAATGTTGGTCCCAATCAGCAATTTGATATATTTGTCTCGACGAAATGGAATCAAGGGATCGGAGAAGAAAATGGAGACATTTCTGCTGTATATATTCCGATTACGTTTGTAAACGATACGGATGTCAATGATTCCAATTCTTTAAAGACGAGTTTTATTTAATACTTTTTTCAAGATAGCTGTGGAAAAATGTTGACATTATTGTCCAATTCCCATATCTTGAAAGAGAAGAAATAATATTTTATGATTTTTACGGCTGAAATTTCAGCCAACACCAATCTAACTAATTAAAGGAGTATGTTTTATGCTGGGAGTCGTTCTTAACTAATCCGTAATTTCATACGGTCTTTCCAATTGCAAACAAATTGCGCCATACGGACGCTTATTTGTTATGCCCTTGGCAAGATGTTAAGAACGATAATCATAGCTGGCATATTCCTATTGAAGGGGGCTGTGTATACGTGCACAGCCCTTTGTTTTATCAAGAAACAAAATTGACCTTATTGGAAAGGGTTATTACCCATATCCTTTTTAAGTGTATTTTTGTTTATTGAACTTCAATAAGATGAATCAGGGCAATTCTGTCCTGATAAACCGCAATGAGCATTTGTTCATTGCGGTTTTTTTATTTTTCGAATGGAGGAAATCACATTGAATCAACAAACATTTACAGTATTGGATTTTGAAAAAATCAAACAAGAGGCAGCACATTATGCCTTAACAGAATCAGGAAAAAAAGCCATAATGGATATTTATCCTGTAACGAATGCAAAACAGATTGAAGGATGGCTTGATGAAGTGACAGAGGCTAAGCAGATCCTTGCCAAATCAGCCAGCGTCCCGATACATGGACTTGAAGGAATCGAACTGATCATGAAACAGCTTCATAAAGGGGTGCCATTAAGGCCGGACGCATTGACTAAGCTGTATTATTTCCTTGATACATGCAGAAAGTTGAAGAGATTTATGAAAGACAAAGAATTTTTGGCACCACGTGTTTCTTCGTACGTTTACTCGTTGACAGAAATTTCTCAAGTAGCTGAAGAAATCATTCGCTGCATCCGAAACGGGATGGTGGATCAAAACGCCAGCAAGGAGCTTAACCGAATCAGAAAACAAATCTTGATTTTGGAAGAGCGGCTGAAGGATAAAATCGGGCAGATGGTCAAGTCAGCCAAATACAAGCCTTATTTACAGGATGCCATAGTCAGTGAAAGGAATGGACGCTACTGCCTGTCAGTTAAGAAAGAGCATAAAGGGAAAATTAAAGGGTCTATTTTGGATGCCTCGGCATCTGGTTCCACATTATTTATTGAACCAGAAGAACTGGCAGGTTTTCAGGAAGAGCTTTCCTATCTTCATACTAATGAAACGATTGAATGCGAAAGGATATTAAGTTATTTAACAGGATTGGTTGAAGCGAATGAACAAGAGCTGAAAATTGCAGTTGAGACCATGATTCACTATGATCAACTATTCGCCAAAGCGAAATACAGTTTGAATATGGATGGAAGCAGCGTTATGATCAATCAGCACCATTACATTCATTTGCTCGAAGCCAAGCATCCATTGCTGGGCAAGAATGCTGTACCGTTGACAGTGGAGATGGGGAAGGATTATGACGCACTGGTAATCACAGGACCAAATACCGGTGGGAAGACAGTAGCGATTAAAACTGTCGGCCTTTTGACATTAATGGTACAGTCGGGTTTTCATATACCGGTAAAAGAGGGATCGGAGGTTTCGATATTCCAGAAAATCCTGGTCGATATCGGGGATGGCCAAAGCATCGAACAAAATTTAAGCACTTTTAGCTCCAGAATCGTTAATATTATAGAGGTCTTGAAAGAGGCAAATGACCACAGCCTGATTTTGATTGATGAAATTGGATCAGGAACCGATCCGAGCGAAGGAATGGGTCTCGCCACTGCCATCCTGGATGAATTATATCGTAAAGGGGCGACGATCCTTGCAACCACCCACTACAATGAAATAAAAGAATTTGCAGAACAAACAGATGGCTTTGTGAATGGTTCGATGGAATTTGATATAGAAACATTGAAGCCTACACATCGGCTGCTCGTTGGAAAAGGGGGAGAAAGCCAGGCATTCGCTATCGCTTTAAGGCTTGGTATCCATCCAGCCATTATCAGCCGAGCCCATAAAATTACTTATAAAGAAGAAAAGTCATATGGGGAAAGTGAACTGAATTCTTCTGATAAAAGGGAACTGGATAAACAGCTTGCACTCAATCGCTATGCAAGACGAAAGAAATCGAGAGCAGTCCTTTCAAAAAAAGAAGGGGAAAAAATTGTCGCTCAATATCAAATGGGGGATAATGTGAAAATAACTGCTTCGGATGAATTTGGAATTGTATATCAAGGTCCTGATTCTAAAGGGGACTATATTGTTCAAATTCGCGGGGAAAAACATACTATCAATCATAAACGGTTTACACTCTATATTTCCGGTGCTGAACTTTATCCAGCAGATTACGATTTCTCCATCATTTTTGACAGCAAGGAGAATCGAAAGATCGATAAGCAGATGTCAAAAGGCCACAAAGAAGGTTTGACTATAAATCATGAATAGAAGAAAAGCTCCAGCGCCTTGAGGCGCTGGAGCTTTTCTTCTTTATTGATAATTATTTTCTAATTCATCGATCAATGAACCGACATAGCTTACAGCTTTTTTGATCGGTTCAGGTGTGCTCATGTCGACGCCGGCATGCCTCATCAATTCAAGAGGTGTCTTAGTGCCGCCCGCTTTCAAGACTTCAAGCCACCTGTCTACAGCAGGCTGGCCTTCTTCCTGAATAAGCTGGGCTGCAGCAGTGGAAGCTGTCAATCCGGCGGAGTAGGTATATGGGTAAAGGCCCATATAATAGTGAGGCTGCCTCATCCAGGTCAGACTTGCCCCTTCATCGATTTCCACAGTGTCACCCCAGAAAGTTGAAAGAACATCGGCTTTTTGTTCGCAGAATGTCTTCGCTGTCAATGCGCCGCCTTCTTCTGCAATCTTGTATATCCTGCGCTGGAATTCACCTTCCAATAAGTGAGTGACAAAATTGTGGTAGTACGTTCCAAGCAGCTGGGTGATGATCCAATTTCTCATTCGCTTATCCTTTGTGGTTGAGAGCATATGCTGTGCCAGAAGCATTTCATTCATAGTAGATGGAGCTTCTATAAAATAAGTAGACGGCCGCGTATTGAACAGGCTTTGCTCTTGATTGGCTAAATAAAAATGACCGGCGTGGCCAAGTTCATGGGCAAGCACGAAAGCTCCCCTCATCGTATCGGTCCAAGTAATTAAAATGTATGGATGGGCTACATAAGGACTTGAACAAAAGGCTCCAGTTGATTTGCCGACGTTGTCTGCCAAGTCGACCCATCTTTCCGATAGTGCTTTTTCCATTATTGCAGAATATTCAGGGCCCATGACTGCAAGTGCTTTTAAAATGATTTCAGAAGCTTCTTCAAAGGTTGTTTTAGGCAGATATTCAGAATCAAGCGGTGCCTTCAAATCACAGTACTTCATGGTATCCAAGCCTAGGATTTTCTTTTTCAGCTGGGCATATCTCTGCATATGAGGAGATAGTTCTTTTAAAATAGTATCGAGCTGGTTATGATACATATCCGTGGTCACTTTTTGAGGATGCAAAAGCATGTGTGTAACGGATTCGTACCCGCGTAATTTTGCAAGTGTCACTTGTTTTTTCACTTCAGTGGCATATGTAGCGGCAAAAGTGTTTTTGTACTGTCTCAAGGTTTTGGTAAATGAAGAAAAAGCTTTCCTGCGCTCATCTGCTTTTGGTGAAAGTTCATAGCGATCTTCATAAAGGGCAAAGGAAACAGGCTTTTCTTCCCCGGATTCATCCTCAAATGAATCAAATTGCATATCCGACAGTTTACTGAGCTGGTAAATGGTATAAGGTGCTTGATGTACATGTCCTAGTGCGGCAAGCACTTCTTCGGTTTCTTTTGAAAGCTGATACGGTTTGTCTTCTTGAATTTCATGTAATGTCAGTTCATAAGCTTCCAATCCTTTTTCATTTTGAATAAATTCTTCCAATTTCCCTTCAGGAAAATCAATGATTTCAGATGTGATAAAAGAAAAGGCAGCATTTGCTTCAGACATGAGGGAGGAAATCTTAGCGGAATTTGCCTGGTTGTCCGGATTAGTTCCATCTTCGGATTGCCTGAGACTTGCATACGTTCCAACACGGATCAATCGCTTCCACATTTCCTCATACTCTCCTAAACAAGCTAAAAGCAAAGAGGAATCCTCCTGCAATTTTCCTTTGAAGCGTGAAATATTCGGCAAATCATTAAGGATGGCAGACGATTCAAGATGGAAATCTTCCTCTGATTCAAACAATTCGCTTAAATCCCAAGTGTGCTCTAAAGGCACCTCATGTCTTTCCAATCTCTTCTGCTTTGTTTTTTCCATATGTATATCCCTCCAGCACTTTATTTCGCGTCGCTAACAAATATCATTATACTGGAAATCATTGTAGATTGATAGAACTATTCTGAATCTTCGGACATGTCAAGTCGCGGAAAAAAGGGATAAAGGCTTGAAAAAAGGGGAAAAAACAGCTCTTCTGTTTACCATTTTTCTTTTTGGAAATCTTCATAGAATGAAAGTATAAAAGTTTTTAATTTTGGAGGAATATTAAATGAATACTGGATCAATAAAGCTGGTCGAGCCTTCTGTTAATAAAGCATCATCCATCTGGAAAAATACCTCTTTTGTTTACTTATTGGTTTCGGGGCTTTTGCTCAGCATCGGAAACAAGCTTTATGAAATCGTTTTGCCATTGCTCATGTATGATTTGACGCATTCTTCGGTAGCCATGGCAAATATGAGGACAGCTGAACTTCTGCCCAATCTTTTTTTTGGCATCGTTGTCGGCGTGATTGTCGATCGGCTGAATAAGAAGAGATGGGCGCTTTGGATGATAGGGCTGCAATCGGGACTGCTGATATTCCTTTGGTATCTCTCGTTCCATCATATCATTCATTTATGGATGTATTATATTGTTGGATTCCTCTTGCTGACATTCAATTACGGTTATTTTAATACACAGATAAGCTTGATAAAGCTAAGTGCCACTCCACTTCAAATGACTTCAGCGAATGCGAAATTTTCATTTGTTGAATCATTTATAGGGATCATGGGACCAGTGTTTACCGGATTAGTATTCCTGCTCGCAAGAATTTCAGATGGGATTCTGCTGGCCGCTCTTGTGTATATCATCAGTTTTTTTACTTTGACCAGATTAAGGATAAGAGAATCCCGTTCTCCGGAAAATGAAAAATCCTCATGGATGGAAGAATTAAAAGAGGGTTGGTTTGCTTTTAAAGCAAATGCCGTTCTTTTTAAGACGACAATCTATACCATACTATTAAACTCTTCATTTATTGTAGTCAGTACAACGGTGATTTACCTCGCAAAGGATGGAATGCACATAAAAAATGCGGTATTGGCGGTCATTTTCTCGGTTTCCGGTTTCGGCGGACTGATTGGCAGCCTTTTGGCCAGTAAAGCAAGGGATCTCTTTGGGATAGGGAAGACATTGGGCTTCGCAGCGATCATAAATGCAATCGCTTATTTTGTCCTCTTCCTTACAGGCAGCATCTATTTGCTCGTTGCTGCATTGTTCATTCACGGCGCTGCCACAACATTGAATAGCATCTGTGTCTATACGATAAGACATGAACAAACACCCTCCCATCTGATTGGAAGGATCACAGGGATCACTGGGACGTTATTCCGGATGGGGATGCCTGTCACTATGTTTTGTTCCGGATGGATCATGATGTGGTGGGGACCTAAAGTCATTTTTTTAGGCAGTGCAATATTAAATATCCTAGTCGTTTCCTTTTATGTAAGATCGATCTTATGGAAAATCAGATAGATGAGGATCAGCCAGCTGAAAACCGGGTTGGCTGATTTTTCTTTTTAAGAAGGGTTTCGAAAGACCTATCAAGAATGATAGAGATAGAAAGGGAGAATGAACATGGAACAAACACATTTACGATTTAATAACGGTATCGCCATGCATAAACCTGAGAACATCAGAAATAAAGAAACAGAATGCCCCTTCTGCCGAAGAGAAGAACTTTCCGGCATCATTGATGAAAAAGGAAGCATTATCCTTCTAAAAAATAAATATCCTGTTCTCGAGGATACTTTTCAGACCGTTTTAATAGAAACGGATGATTGCGACGGGGACATCTCACTATACTCCAAACAGCATTTACATGAACTATTTTCATTTGCCATCAATCATTGGCTGATGATGGAGAAGGATCCAAGATTCAAATCCGTCCTGATGTTTAAAAACCACGGCCCATTGTCTGGAGGAACATTGAAACATCCCCATATGCAGATTGTCGGCCTTGAAGGCATGGATTATCGCCGCAAAGTTTCGAGAAGCGATTTTGATGGGATTTTGATTGAAACTAATGAGGGAGTGGAATGGACATTATCAACTTCTCCAAGAATCGGATTTTACGAATGGAACGTCATCATGCAGGATAAGGGAAATGTTTCGCAGCTTGCGGACTATGTGCAGAAGACCATTTACTACATATTGAATCAATACAGAATCAAATGCAGCAGCTATAATCTATTTTTTTACCACATCAGGAATGAGATTGCTGTAAAAATCATGCCACGGTTTGTCACATCTCCTTTGTTCGTGGGCTATTCCATTCCGCAGCTGCCTATTAATCTGGAGGAAACAGTGAGGGACATCCAAAGCAAGCACTGTTGATAATCAAATTGAATGGAGGAATAGTTTGATATGTTTGGGATAAAAGCTTACGGTCTCTACTTTCCTTTTAATCGTCTTGAACGAAACAAGATTTCACATTTTCATGGAGGAAAGCCTCAAAAAGGTGAAAGATCTATCGCCAACTTCGATGAGGATAGTTTATCCTTAGCCGTCAACGCCTGCTGCAATTTGTTTTCTTCCTATAAAAATGCGAAGCCCGAAGCCCTCTATTTTGCAACAACGACACCTCCATATGCTGAGAAAATGGGGGCTGTAACCATCCAATCTGCCTTGGATCTGCCAGAAACAATCGAAACAATGGACTACGGACACAGCTTAAGAGCCGGCAGTGGTGCATTGAAAGCGGGTTTGCATCACAGGATGAAACAATGTGATATTTTAATAGCAGCGTCCGACATGAGGGGAGGAAACCCGAACAGCGAGATGGAATTAAACTGCGGTGACGGAGCGGCATCAATCCTTATTGGCGAAGGGGAAGATGTCATAGCAGAGTTGATAGGTTCCGCCTCCATCAATAGTGAACATCTGAGTGTATGGAGGAATGAAGGGGAAAGTTATGCGCGTCAATGGGAAGATCGGTTTGTGCAGAATGTTGCCTTGCAGTCTGCAAAAGAAGCGCTGAATACTGCATTGAGGGCAGCAGAGTTAGACCTGAAAAGGATAGACTCTGCGCTAATATCGGCGCCATTCTCAAAATTCCAGATTCCGTTTGTAAAAAGTCTTGGTTTTACGGAAGGACAGGTAACGGAAATGGACGATAGCTGGCACGGTCATTTAGGAACAGCCAATCCACTGGCAATGCTGGCCAAATCTTTGGAAAAAAGGAATCCCGGGGAAATAATCCTCCTGTTGAATATCAGTGAAGGATGCGATGCATTTCTTTTCCGTTGCTCAGAAAAAATAAAAGACTTCCATCCCCATAAAAGCTCTACATGTTTTAAAAGATATAAGAATACTTCCACCACCTATGGAGAAGTCCTCAAGTGGAGGGATAAGATTGAAGTTGATAATGGAAGGAGGCCAGAGGCAAAACAGCCTTCTGCTCCGGCATTATGGAGGAATAGAAAAGGAATTCTTTCTTTTCAAGGAAGTGAATGCAAGCGCTGTCATTCTCCGTTTTTTCCTGCACAGCGAGTCTGCCCTTCCTGCGGATCAGTCGACGAAATAGAACCGTATTCGTTTAAAAGGAAACGTGCTTCAATATTTACGTATACGATGGATTTTCTTGCTTCGTCCCCTTCATCACCATCTGCTTTTGCAGTGATTGATTTTGAAGGAGGAGGAAGAATGCTCGCTCAGGTAGCTGATTGGGAAGAAGGTGATCTGCAGATTGGGAGAGAAGTAGAGTTTAGCTTTAGAAAGTTATACACTGCATCTGGCATCCATAATTATTTTTGGAAGGCAGTGCCAACCCGAAAGGAGGAAGAAGCATGAAAGGGATCAGCGACAAAACGGCCGTGGTTGGCATGGGGTGTACCCAATTTAAAGAACATTGGGATAAAAGTACGGATGATTTGATCATTGACGCAGTACAAGAAGCATTGAACGATGCGGGAATCGAACTGGCTGATATTGACGCGGCATGGATCGGTACCATGGACTCCGGTTATGCAGGAACGACGCTTTCTTCAGCATTGAAGTCGGATTATATTCCGGTTACCCGAGTTGAGAATATGTGTGCCACAGGGTCAGAGGCATTTCGGAATGCCTGCTATGCAGTTGCAGCCGGGGCATATGATACGGTTCTTGTTGTCGGGGTGGAAAAGTTGAAGGATTCCGGCTTTAGCGGACTGGTCATCAATAGTCCTGACGGAGATGGGACATTTCCCAACATCACTGCCCCTGCTGCTTTTTCTTTATTGGCACCGGCCTATTTCCATAAATTCGGTTTGGATAAAGCCGCGGGAAAAGAGGTTCTGTCGCGTATTGCTTGGAAAAATCATCGAAATGGTTCTCTCAATAAAAAAGCACAGTATCAAACGGAAATTCCTATGGAGAAGATCATGAATTCCCCCCTAATTGCGGAACCTTTAGGGATATTGGACTGTTCAGGTGTTGCAGATGGTGCTGCCGCCGCCATCATCATGAGAACAGAAGATGCAAAGAGGCATAAAAAAAATCCGATGTATATAAAGGCGTTGGCTGTTGCAGCGGGTAATGGAGAAGGAATGCTAATGCAGGGATTTGATTTCACATCCATAAAAGAAAATCTAGCTTCTTCCTCCTCTGCCTATAAGCAAGCAGGAATCAGAGATCCAAGCAAAGAAATAGATATGGCAGAGGTGCATGATTGTTTTACCCCCACAGAACTGATTATTTATGAAGATCTTGGATTCAGTGAAAAAGGGAAGGGCTGGAAGGATGCAATGAATGGGAAGTTTGATTTGAATGGCAAATTGCCAGTCAATCCAGACGGGGGCTTAAAGTCTTTTGGACACCCCATAGGTGCGAGCGGACTTCGAATGCTTTATGAAATGTATCTGCAATTCCAAGGCAGGGCAGAAAAAAGGCAGTTAGATAATCCAAAAATAGGCTTGACCCATAATCTTGGAGGATATCCTTGGCAATGTGTATCATTTGTTTCCATTATAGGAAAAGAGCTTTCATAGATATAGTCAAAAGGAAGGTGAATTGAGATGCAGCATCCTTATTTGACAGACGATCATAGAGAATTTCGAAGAACTGTGAAGAAGTTTTTGGATAAAGAAGCTTCGCCTTTTTATGATCAATGGGAAGAAGAGAGGTTGATCCCCCGCTCGTTTTGGAGAAGAATGGGGAAAATGGGCTTTCTTTGTCCCCATCTCTCAGAAATGTATGGGGGAAGTGAAACGGATTGGGGATATTCCGTAGTCCTCATAGAAGAATTGGAGCGGGTAGGTTCAGGGCTGGTAGGAATTGGATTGCACAACGAGATCGTCGTTCCCTATCTTGAGGCATACGGAACGGAGGAACAAAAGCAGAAATGGCTGCCGGGGTGTACGGATGGCAGCATCATTACAGCTATTGCCATGACAGAACCGGGTGCGGGCTCAGACTTGGCGAATATACGAACCTTTGCTCAGGAAGAAGGGGACTCCTTTATAATCAATGGCCAGAAAACGTTCATCACAAATGGAATACAAGCTGATCTTATCCTCTTGGCATGTAAAACAGATTTAACCGCATCTCCTGCCCATAACGGCATCAGCCTCTTTCTTGTTGAAGAAGGGACCGAGGGTTTTTCAAGGGGAAGGAAATTAAATAAGATCGGCCTTCACAGCCAGGATACCGCTGAATTGTTTTTTGAAGATTGCCGCGTCCACAAAGATAACCTCTTGGGGGACGCCGGAAAAGGATTTTATTATATGATGGAAAAACTTCAGCAGGAAAGGCTGATCGTCGCTATTTCTGCACAAGTTGCTGCAGAGGAAATGCTTAGAATGACCGTGGACTATGTTAAAAGCAGAAAGGCATTCGGAAAACCTGTCTCAAAATTTCAGAATAGTCAGTTTAAAATAGCGGAAATGGCAACAGAAGTTGAATTAGGCAGGGCATTTTTGGATCAATTGATTGCTGGCCATATGAGAGGGGAAGAGGTCACCCAAAAAGTCTCCATGGCGAAATGGTGGATTACCGATATGGCAAAGAAAACGGCGGGGGAATGTTTGCAGCTGCACGGGGGGTATGGATATATGGAAGAATATGAGATTGCCAGGAGATATCGTGATATCCCTGTTTCTGGCATATATGCTGGAACCAATGAAATCATGAAGGTGATCATTGCAAAAAATATGGGTTTATAAGGGGGGGCAGCCATGAAATCGTTTGTAGATAAGGCAGGATTGAAAACAAAGGAATTCGGCTTCACCATTGAACGGGGCAAGATTAAGGAATTTGCTCAGGCCATAGGGGATCTAAATCCCATTTACTTTGATTTAAGTGCTGCTTTGGAGCAAGGCTATGATGATATTCCCATCCCGCCGACTTTTGCTACAGTGATAGAAATGTGGGCAGGGTTGGATTTTGAAAAATTAATCGAACTGCTTGAGTTGAATCCTTTGAATGTGCTGCATGGGGAGCAAGAATATGAATATATGAAAACAATCTGTGCAGGTGAAGTCATCTCCGGTCAGATGGAAGTGGTGAAACACGTCCAAAAAGGCAATATGGACTTTTTTAAACTTGAGACGGTCTTTCGGGATTCAACTGGATTGATAGCAATGATCAGCCGATCGACTGTCATCGAACGCCACTAGGAGGGGTCAGGACATGAAAAAGGAATTGCAGGCAATCAATAAAAATCCCCTCACCCATTCACAATTGGTGAAGTATGCGGGAGCCTCCGGAGATTTCAATCCAATCCATACTGTTGTGCCAATTGCTCAAGAGGCAGGTTTAAAGGACTGCATCGCCCATGGAATGCTGATCATGGGGATGGCGGGTGAAGCCATTTGTACATGGTTTCCAAGGAAATCTTTAAGGCAGTTTCAGGTCAGATTTCAAAAAATGACATATCCCGGAGAAAAGCTTTCAATCAGTGGAAATATCCTTAGAGAAGAGACTGATGAAAAGGAAACGTATGTCCTAGGTGAAGTCGCTGCGATAAATGAGGAAGGAGAAGTGAAGCTGAAAGGAACATTTACAGTCAAAAAAGAGGAGTGATTCAATATGATGGAAAATCAAGTTGCCATTATTACGGGGTCAGGCAGAGGTGTAGGAAAAGCCTGCGCCATGCAAATGGCACAAGCAGGAGCAAAGGTCATCATTTCTGATAGGGATGAAGCCCCTGCCGTCGAAACTGTCGAGGAAATTCGGGCGGGTGGCGGTGAAGCAGCTTATTTCATTGGGGATGTGACGGCACCTGAATTCGCCAGGGAGTTGATGCATTTTGCTGTCGAAACCTATGGTGAAATCGATGTCCTGGTGAACAATGCGGGCTATACATGGGATGGCATGATCCACAAAATGACAGACGAACAATTTCAAGCGATGATCGACATCCATTTAATGGCGCCATTCAGACTCATTCGCGAGGCATCTCCATACTTCAGGGATGCTGGTAAAAAAGATAAGGAACAAGGCATCGAAAAGTATCGAAAAATCGTCAATGTTTCTTCTGTCGCAGGAGTTATGGGCAACGTGGGCCAAGCGAATTATTCATCAGCCAAAGCTGGTTTAATCGGCCTTACCAAAACAGTTGCGCGGGAATGGGGAGCATATAATGTGAATTGCAATGCTGTGGCATTTGGACTGATCGATACCCGTTTGACACAAAGCAAGGAAAAAGGTGAAATGGTCAATGGCTCTGCTGTAGGCATTCCTGAAAAGGTCAGGGCCATGTTTGAAAAATCCATTCCACAAGGAAGAGCGGGTACTGCAGAGGAAGCGGCTAACGCCATCTTTTATCTAGCTTCCCCGCTATCCAATTATACCAATGGCCAGGTCCTGCATATTAACGGGGGCTGGTATACGTGATGTTAAAAGGGTATCGGATACTGGATTTTTCCTTTTATCTTCCGGGTCCATACGCCTCCAAAAGACTTGCCGAAATGGGGGCTGAAGTCATTAAAGTTGAGCCGCCTGAAGGAGATCCTGCCAGATCAGTTGGAGGCGGCCATGTCTTCTCTGCAAATAATCGCGGAAAAAAAAGCATTCAGGTTGATTTGAAAAACGATAAAGAAATAGAAAGATTAAAAAAATTGATTACAGGCACGGATGTCATACTGGAAAGCTTTCGTCCAGGAATCCTGGACCGTTTTGGTCTAGGTTATGAGTCAGTAAAAAGGATAAAAGAGAATATTATTTACTGCTCATTGAGAGGCTACAGCGCGGTAAACGAACGCAGGCATCAGGGAAGCCATGATTTGAATTTTCTGGCATTAAGCGGCCTCCTTTCACAAATGGCCGATGCAGATCATTCACCTATCCATCCTACCCTTACAATCGCAGATCAGGTTGGTGGAATTAAAGCTTCTGAATCAATCCTTGCTGCCCTCCTGCACAAAGAACGGACTGGTGAGGGAGCACATATTGAGGTATCTATTTTAGACGCAGCGATCGACTTAATGAATAATCACTTTCAATATTTTAATTACAGTAAAAGGCATAATGGAATTCCTGAGTTAGAGGGTTTAAACCCGAGATATGCCATCTATGAAACCCTTGATAATCGCCATGTGGCATTGGCAGCCTTAGAAGATAAGTTCTGGTCAAACTTCTGCAAAGGCATGAATTTATCTTCTTTTAACCCTGCACAAGGAGAACTGAAGGCCATATTCCGTATGAAGACCTTCGAAGAATGGACAAGGTTTGGCATCCTCCATGATTGCTGTCTGACACCTGTCCTTTCAATTGAGGAGGTGTATTCGCAGCAAATTAAAAACTCAATAGCTCCTGATGGTAAAAGTTTTTCATCATTGAACCCTTTTCCCAGTTTAGGGGAGCACAATGAATTATTCCTGGGAGAATCAATTTTTCATGAACAAATAAAAGAGGGGGAATAGAATCAAATGATGAACACGCCATTACTTCTAACTTCATTTATTCACCGAGCAGAAAAGTATTTTCCTCAGAAACAAATCATCTCAAGAACCCTTTCCGGAATACAGCGTTTTACTTATTCAGACTTTGTCAAAAGGACCAGACGGCTTTCGAGTTCATTAGAGAAGCTTGGAATGGAGCCTGGCAGTAAAATTGGGACATTTGCCTGGAATCATCACAGACACCTGGAAGCATACTTTGCAGTACCTTGCTGCGGAGCAGTCCTTCATATGGTCAATATCCGCCTTTCTCCCGAACATCTGGTTTATGTCATCAACCATGCAGAAGATAAAATCCTATTGATTGATGAAGATCTCGTACCGGTCATTGAAAAGGTCCGCGATCAACTGCATACAGTTGAAACATTCATCATTATGTCTGATGAAAGTTCTCTTCCAGAAACCACTCTTTCTCCTGCATACTCTTATGAAGAACTGGTTGAAAAAGGTGATGAGCATTATGCCTTTAAAGAAGATTTAGATGAAAATTCTCCAGCAGGAATGTGCTATACATCTGCTACAACCGGTAATCCAAAAGGAGTCGTATATTCCCACCGTGGAATTTATCTCCATAGCATGGCTATAGGACTGGCTGATACACTTGCTCTTTCCGAACGGGATGTCACGATGCCTGTAGTCCCAATGTTCCATGCAAATGCCTGGGGGCTCCCATTCGCATCTGTATGGTTTGGAGCAACGCAGGTCCTTCCTGGTCCAGGCATGACACCTGCCATTATCGCCAAATTGATCCAGGATGAAAAAGTGACGTTTACAGCCGGGGTCCCTACCATTTGGCTTGGGCTTTTAAAGGAACTCGAAATGAACGACTATGATATCAGCAGTCTTCGGGCATTGATCTGCGGCGGTGCTGCAGCCCCCAAAAGTGTCATCAGGGCATTTGAACAAACCTACAGAGTGCCTTTCATTCATGGGTATGGGATGACTGAAACAAGCCCGATTGCGACATTGTCTACAATCACCAGCAGCATGGAAGGGGCGTTAGGTGAAGACTTGATTGATATCCGCGCCAAGCAAGGACTTGTTGTCCCGGGGCTTGAAATTAAGGTCATCAACGAAAATGGTGAGGTGCCTTGGGACGGAAATACAATGGGTGAATTGATTATCAGGGGGCCATGGGTCGCGGAGGAGTACTATCGCGATGAAAGGAGCAAGTCCACTTTCAAGGATGGCTGGCTTTATACAGGGGACATTGCAACAATCAATAAACAAGGCTGCATTAAGATTACAGATCGGACGAAAGACCTTATAAAAAGCGGCGGTGAATGGATTTCTTCCGTTGACCTGGAAAATGCACTTATGTCACATGAAGGAGTATTCGAAGCAGCTGTTATCGCTGTGCCTCATCCCAAATGGCAGGAACGGCCTCTTGCGTGTGTTGTATTAAAGGATGCCTATAAAGATTCAGTAAGCAAACAAGAATTATTAGACTATCTTGCTCCCCAATTCGCCAAGTGGTGGATTCCGGATGATCTTCTATTTATGCAGGAAATCCCAAAAACTTCTGTAGGGAAGTTTCTGAAACGCGCGTTGAGGGAACGGCTTCAAGAACATTTCATAAACCAATAAATGAGATGGAGTGAGAAGAGTATGTACGTAACCATAGGAAATGTTTTTGAACAGACAGTCAATCGATATCCCCATAAAGAAGCATTGGTCGATCTAACGTTGAATAAACGATGGACCTTCCAACAATGGAATGAAGATGTCAACCGGACGGCGAATGCATTAATGGATAATGGCGTGCGAAAGGGGGACCGGGTATCGACATTTTTGTACAATGGGAGCGAACTGGCCAGTCTTTATTTTGCATGTGCGAAAATCGGAGCGATATTGAACCCGATAAATTTCCGTTTAAAGACAGAAGAAGTGGCTTTCATATTGAATGATGCCAAACCAAAGATCCTTTTATTTGAGAAGAGTCTATCGCAGCAGGTCGATGCACTCCATGAACAATTCCCGGAAACGTTAATCTGGTCAATCCATGAGGAGACATTGCCATATGCCCGCTGCTTCTGGGATTGCATTTCTGATAAGCCAGCAGAATTGGCCCCTCAAGATGTTACGGAAAATGATATCTATGCCATCATGTATACGAGCGGTACGACTGGAAGGCCAAAAGGGGTATTGCACAGACATCGGGATATGATTGAACAGAGTTTGACGTGCATCGCAGTCAAGCAGATCCGTCCTAAAGATATCGGCTTGGTCGCAGCTCCGATGTTTCACTGTGCAGAACTGCATTGCTGCTTCCTGCCTCGTGTGCATGTCGGCGCCAAAAATGTCATCATCCACCACTTTAATCCGAAAGAAGTACTTAACACAATATCTTCTGAAAGGATAACCACATTTTTTGGTGCACCGACAATGTGGAATATGCTCCTTCAAGAAGATTTGTCAGAAACGGAATTATCTTCCCTTAGGATTGGTTTATATGGAGCCGCACCAATGGCGCCTGTCCTTGTTACGGCAGTAAGGGAAAAGCTGGGGATAAACTTGATTCAAGCGTATGGCCAGACGGAAATGGGTCCTGCAGTCAGTTTTCTGTTAGAAGATGAACAGATCCATAAAGCAGGGTCTGCCGGAAAGGCGTGCTATAACCATGAAATTCGTATTGTTAAGCCAAATGAAGATGGACCATCTGAGCCGGAGGAGGTTTTACCCCCTGGGGCAGTAGGGGAAATCATTGTAAGAGGACCATCCATGATGGCTGGTTATTTCAATCGGGAGGAAGCATCCGAAAAAGCCCTTTATAAAGGGTGGTATCATACAGGAGACCTTGGCTATATAGATACAGACGGCTATTTGTTCATAGCTGATCGGGTGGATGACATGGTCATCAGCGGCGGAGAGAATATTTATCCGCGGGAAGTGGAAGATTTCCTGTTTGAACATGAAGGAGTCCTGGATGCTGCTGTACTTGGTGCACCTCATGAAAAATGGGGTGAAGAGGTCATTGCATTTATTGTCAAAAAAGACCCTTCTCTTACAGATGAAATCCTTGATGCTTTCTGTAAAGGAAGTGCTAAGCTTGCAGATTATAAACGACCAAGAAGATATTATTTCGTCGACCAGCTGCCGCGGAATGCGAGTGGCAAAATCCAAAAGTTTTTACTGAAAAGCAGCCTGAAGGAAATAGACACACCTGTAAAATGATTCCAGACTGCCGGCATCTGTTTATGTTTGATGCCGGTTATTTCCTTCATTCACTGACTAATTTACAAATACAAGGATGAAGTAAAATGATGAAAATTAAGCAGCATGATGAAATCATTCAAGCAGAAATGAAAGTCACTTTTGCCAAGCAATCTCTTTTTGTCAATCTGTACTTGATCGACGGAATACTAGTGGATACGGGTCCATCATCAAAGGCAAATGAGGTGATCCCACTTCTGAAAAGCTGGGATTATGATCAAGTCATATTGACTCACCATCACGAAGACCATTCGGGATTGGCGCCATGGATTGAAAAAAATATGGATGTGCCCATTTTCATTCACCAGCAGGGTGTTGACCTTTGTACTAAAAGAGCGAAACTCCCTTTCTATCGAAAGGTTTTTTGGGGAGATCGAAAGGCGTTTAATCCCGATATTTTACCGGAAAGGCTAAATGGGAGGAAATATGAATGGGAATTCATTCATTCTCCAGGGCATTCACCAGACCATGTTGCTCTTTATAATCAACAAAATGGCTTGATGTTCGGAGGGGATTTATATGTTTTAGGGAAGCCAAAAAGCCTATTTGCATTTGAAGATGCTTCAATCTTAATGGGTTCGATACAAAAAGTATTGCAATATGATTTTGAAACGTATATTTGTTCACATGCAGGGATCTTTAAGGATGGCAGGAAGATGCTCCAAAGAAAGCTGGATTACCTTGAAGAGGTGAAAGGGAAGGTTGAATCACTTCAGCAGAGGGGGTGCTCTCAAAGGGAAATCACCAAGACTTTGTTTCCTAAAAAGCATGCCCTGAATTATTTATCAATGTTCGAGAATTCCCCTTCCTATTTAGTGAAGTCTTTCTTTCAGCATAATCATGTATAGAGAGGAAAAAGAGAATGAAAAAAATTTATAGAGATTTTTTTCTTCATACAGAAATAGCTATTTTGATGGTATTAACCATTTGTTTGATTGGTGCCTCTTCATGGAGAGGATTAACATTGTGGCACTTCTTGTTTTTTGCTGCTGGTTTAGTAGTTTTCATGTTCAGCGAATATTTGACCCATCGATTTGTTTTCCATTTGAAGGCGCCGAAACATCCCTTTCTTTTAAAATTATTAAAAAGGCTTCACTATGATCATCATGTTTATCCAAACGAACTTC
The DNA here is from genome assembly GCF_050990905.1 of Falsibacillus pallidus. Taxonomy (GTDB): domain Bacteria; phylum Bacillota; class Bacilli; order Bacillales; family DSM-25281; genus Falsibacillus; species Falsibacillus pallidus_A. The sequence goes on along the minus strand of NZ_CP158866.1, from coordinate 2,208,256 downwards.
ATTTATTATTTCTGCCGATTTGGTACAGCCTTCCGAGTATGATTGCCTTATCTGCAATCTTTTATGGACTTCACCATGAATGGTTTCATACCTTCTCTTTTTCGGCCGGTCTTCTTTCTATGCTATTGATTTATGAATGGACTCATTATGTTGCACATACACCTGTAAAACCCAAAACCAAATTTGGAAAATGGCTGAAGAAAGTTCATATTCTGCATCATTATAAAAACGAAAATTATTGGTTCGGGGTTTCCACTCCATTTGTAGACGTCCTATTTGGCACTTTAAAGGATGAAAAAGATGTAGAAATGAGTGGGACAGCCCAAGATCTTGAGAAAAAGACAGTTTCGTAGGTTCATATTCTGAATTGGGAAAGAAATTCAAGGAATTTCTTTTCTTTAGTGTGTTCATATTTTCGGATAGCGTATGTTTTCGCCGCGGGCATCGGGATGAAAGGGCAAGGGACTTCTAAGAGTCTGCCTTCCATCAGTTCCCTTCTGACAGTAGAAGATGGGAGGAAAGAGACACCGAGACCTTCTGTAATGAAACGCTTTGTTACATGCACCTGTGAAACCGTCATGGTCCGGATTCCGGATACTTTAGTACGCAAGGACCTTAAGAGAGAATCCCAATAATCGGGATGATTATGGGTCATCAGGTAATGGGTAGAAAGAAGCTCTACGGCATCCAATGGCGGTGCCGTTTCACTGTCTTTCCCATCGTGGGGAACGACAAAAATGACAGGGTCTTCAAATAATAGGGTGCAGGTTAAATCAGAATTTTGGACCTGGAGGCAGCTTAATCCCAAATCTACTTCTCCATGCTCAACAGCGGATTCAATCCCCGCAGATTCTACAATTTTAACGCTGATTTCCACTTCAGGATGGGCTTTCATGAATTGCTTCAGTACGAATGGAAGAATGGTATCTGCGATTAAAGGGGAGATGCCAAGCATTAAGGATTGAGAATAGCCTTGTTTGATGCGATGGACTTTTGCAAGCCCGTTCTCATATTCTTTCAATATTTTTTTTGCAGAAGGAAGAAATTGTTTCCCTTCTTCTGTAAGAAGGATGTTCCGGCCTTTTCTTTGAAAAAGGGAACATCCTAATTCTTCTTCAAGCAATTTTATATGTATTGTGACAGAAGGCTGAGAGATGAATAATTCCTCCGCAGTCTTACGGAAATTTTCATGCTTTGCCGCAGTTATGAATGTATGTATCCATTTGAAATCCATTTTTAACAGCCCCTCTTAATCAATTAATCTTATTAATTAAAAAATTAAAAAATATTTAATTTCTTTAAATCATTATACCATATATACTAAATTTATAAGAAAGGGGAGATACGGAATGAATCAAGGTTTAAAAGGGATAGTGGCCGCACAGACGGCTATCAGTTATATTGACGGCAACAAGGGGCATTTGGTTTACGGGGGATTGGATGCTAAAAAAATTGCGCTTGATTTCTCCTTTGAGGAAGCTGCCTACCTGCTATGGTATGGTCATAAACCGGATCAAATCCAGCTGGCAGATTTGGCAGATGCATTGAAAAGCCACCGTGCCCTGCCCCGCTATTTAATGGATATTATAGATACCCTTCCACAGGATATGGATCTGATGGGGGTCATCCGTACTTCTGTTTCAGCACTCGGGGATGCCTCATTTGGATGGATGCCAACAACCGAGCAAGCAATGAAATTAACAGGGATCATTCCATCCATCATTGCCTATCGAAAAAGAAAGCTAGCCAACAAGCCATTTGTAGAACCAAATGAAAAATTGAATCATGTAGCGAATTATTTATATATGCTGACAGGGGAGATGCCGTATTCCGCCCATGTCAGTGCACTTGAAACTTATATGATCCTTACACTGGAACATGGAATGAACGCCTCGACATTTTCAGCAAGGGTGACAATTTCTACGGAGTCTGATATGGCATCAGCCGTTACATCTGCGATCGGCACTATGAAAGGACCTCTTCATGGAGGAGCACCATCAGGTGTCACTCAAATGTTGAATGATATTAAAACAGAAGATCGTGCAGAAGAATGGCTGAGGCAGAAAATTGAAAGCGGGGAGCGGTTGATGGGCTTCGGTCACCGTGTCTATAAAACAACGGATCCTAGAGCAGAAGCATTAAGGGAAAAAGCAATGGAGGTTTCCGGACAGGATAAATGGCTGGATCTGGCTTTGCATGTGGAAAAATTAGCTGCTAAGCTGCTGGCAGAATATAAACCGGGCAGAAACTTATACGCGAATGTAGAATTTTATGCAGCCGCTGTCATGCGAGCGATCGATATGGATGACGAACTCTTTACACCGACATTTACTGCCAGCCGGGTAGTGGGCTGGACGGCACATGTAATCGAACAGGCAGAACATAATACAATATTCCGCCCAAATTCAGAATACATCGGCCACCTTCCTGAATTTGAGTAGTAAGAAAGCCGACTTTAGTTAGTCGGCTTTCTTATTATGAATATTAATTCGATTGAAATTAATAATTATAAGGTCTATAATCAAGGAGAATAATAGGGATGGAGGGCTTTCAATGAAAGAAGAATTAAAAGAATTGATAGATTCATACAAAAACGATTTTTATGGAATAAGTGAATATATTTTTCAAAACCCTGAATTGGGTGATCAGGAATTTAAGTCGTCTGCCAAATTAATCGAGTACTTGAAAAGCCATGGTTTCCATATAGAAGAAAATATTGTAGATAGGCCTACTGCTTTCAAAGCCGAATTTGACAGTGGGAAGCCAGGTGCTGTCGTTGCATATTTATGCGAGTATGACGCCCTTCCTGAGATCGGCCATGGATGCGGGCATAACATGATTGGAACCATGAGTATGGCTGCCGGCATTATTTTAAGCAAAGTGGTTAACGAAACGGGAGGAAAAGTCATAGTTCTTGGTACTCCAGCAGAAGAAACAAATGGAGCAAAAGTGCTTATGGCCGAACAAGGTATATTTGACGAGATCGACGCCGCCATGATGGTGCACCCTTCAGGACAATCCTACAAGAGTGGAAATTCATTGGCGATGGATGCGATTCAATTTGAATATTACGGGAAAACCTCACATGCTGCAGCATCACCGGAAAAAGGCATCAATGCATTAGATGCCATTCTTATGCTTTTCAATGGAATTAATGCAATGCGCCAGCAGGTAAGACAAGATGTGAGAATGCATGGCATCATTAAAGAAGGCGGCGTTGCAGCCAATGTAATCCCTGATTATGCATGTGCTCAATTTTATTTCAGGGCAAAAGATAGGGATTATCTGAATGAGATTGTGGAAAGGGTTAAAAATATCGCCAAAGGTGCAGAAAGTATGACAGGTGCAAAGCTTGAAATCAGCAATTACGAGCTAAGCTATGATGATATGATCACCAACCACCAGCTGTCAGAAGCCTTTACAAAAAACTTGGAATTAGCTGGTGTAGACGATATTCAGCCTGCAAGCAAAAACCTGGGGTCTTTGGATATGGGGAATGTAAGTCATGTCGTTCCTGCCATTCATCCCTATATTGGATTAGGGAAAGCGGATTTGATCGGCCACACGAGAGAGTTGGCGGATTTAACTATTTCCGAACAGGGCAAAAAAGCATTGATTCAAGGGATAACGGCTCTTGTCCTGACAGGATACGACCTTCTTACGGACGAAAACCTGCTAAAAGAAGTGAAAGAAGAGTTTAATAAGAGCATACAAGCTCAATTGGTATAAACGATGAAAAACCCACAGCTTTTTTGTGGGTTTTTTCGCACTAGAAGATGCAAAATCAGACAACAAATGAATTTTCATATTTATTATTTAAAAAATATAGAGTAGTATTTCTAGTAGACTATTAAAGGAATATTACTGGAGGATACAGCATGAATGGTAATCAGAAGCAAACGATCTTCACCATGCAGATTTTTTATCTGCTTACTTTTTTTGGGGTGGGGAGCCTTTTTCCGCTTTTAAGTGTTTATTTGAGCGGAACAGAACATTTAAATGGGGTCCAGATTGGGACAATTATGTCAGTCGGGCCGATTATGATGATATTTTTTCAACCTTTATGGGGCATCATCTGTGATATCACGAATGCGCCGACTAAAGTATTAGCAGGGACTACTGTCATTGCAGGGGTATTTGCTCTTGGATATATTATGTTCCATCAATACATCCTTATTTTATTGGTGGCAGTCTGCATTGCCATGTTTCAAAGCGCCATCATTCCCGTTTCTGATTCGATTTCGCTTAAATATACAAGCAAAGTCAACTACAATTATGGAAATATACGGCTGTTTGGTTCACTTGGGTTTGGAATTGCCGTATTTATTATGGGGAGGCTCTCTGAAGGATTTATTGGGCCGAAAATCATCTTTTTTTCATTTCTGATTTCGCTGGCAGCATCTTCCTTGCTTGCTCTTAAGTTTCCAAAAGAAAAGGCAGCGGCAAAACTTGACTTAAAAAAAGGGATCAAGGAGCTGTTCTCACATAAAAAATTTGTTTTATTCCTGATCGTGACGTTTATGATTTTCGGACCGAATTTAGCGAACAATGTTTACTTCGGCTTGTTTGTAAAGGAATCAGGCGGCAGCTACAGCGGAATCGGCATTGCCTTTTTGATAGCGGTCCTATCAGAAGTCCCTTTCATGAGGCTGGCTGGAGGTGCAATTAAGAAGTGGGGGCTGCTTCCTGTCGCAGCTTTAGCGGGTGGTGTTTCACTTATCAGGTGGCTCTTTTACTTCATGGAACCAAGTCTGGGGTTGATTTATGCTTCTGCAATGATCCAAGGTGCATCCGTCGGTCTTTTCATCCCGGCAGGTCTGCAATACATCAAGGAAATTACACCTGCTCATATTACCGCAACTGCTGTAACGATCTATTCTGCTATCGGAAATGGTCTCGGCAACTGGTTCAGTACATTCGTAGGTGGAATATTGTATGATCGTTTTTCCATTTATATCGTATATTTATTCTTTGGAATCCTGGCGCTGATGGGTGTGGTCTTGACCCTTATACTTCATAGAGATGAAAAAGCTCCCGGATTGAACAAGAATTATGTGAATAGCTAAAAACGAAGGGAGTGGATCCCTTCGTTTTTTTTATAATATTTTTTGCATTTCATTTAGGAAATCAAGCAAATCGCTTTCCTGAGTAAATGATCCTTGAGCCCTTTGCGGAGTGCCTCCGCCTTTACCGTTGAATTTACTGATATGTTCTTTTACTAATTTTCCGCAGTTTATTTCTGATTCTGCATTGGAAGCAAATAAAACTTTTAATCCATTTCTACAACCGAGCAATACGTGATGGATATCGGAAGCAAGAAGTTCACTTGCGGCCAGTGACATTTCTTCAAAATCAAAATCGGCAAAGTAGTGGCAAATAGTTCTGCCGTTCACGGATTCTTTTAAGTCCTTTGCTATACGAGAAGCCCTGAATGCTTTTAATTCTTTCAATTCCTTCTGTCCACTTTTCAATTCCTCTTCAAGCTTGGAGATTTTCTCAAGTGCCTTTTCCTTAGAAGTGGAAAAATGGCGTGCTATTTTAGTCATTTCATTATGAGCAAGCTGAAATTCCCTTAATGAGCGGGATCCGGCAGTAAAATGAATCCTTGTCATCTTTTTATTCTTTTCCGTTTTGATGATTTTTAACAATCCGATCTGACCTGTACGTTCTATATGGGTGCCGCAGCAAGCAGAATGATCGATTCCTTCGATTTCAACGATACGGATGTCTTCCTCTACTTTTGGCATTTTTCTGAGTGGAATGCCGCTTAGTTGTTCGGGGTCAGGATAGTATGTATGAACCGGACGATTATCATAAATGTACTCATTTGCCTTTTTTTCAATGATGGCGATTTGTTCATCTGAAATGGACGGTGCATCGACATCTATTGTCACAATTTCATTGCCAAGATGAAAGCTCATGGTCGGTATATCAAATAGCTCCAAAAGGACGGCTGATAAAAGATGCTGAGCTGAGTGGTGCTGTGTATGGTCCTGTCTTCTATCTGCATCAATGCTGCATGATACTCTTGTGGAGGATGGAAATTGATCAACCTCATGGATGATCTCATCCACTTTTTCTTGGACATCTAATACAGCTGCTTCCCCTATGTTTCCTTTGTCGGCTGGTTGACCGCCGCCTTCAGGATAAAAGGCTGTCCTTTTTAAGGTAAGATAATATTTCCCATTTTCTTCAAACATACGATCAATTTCTGTATCCCAAGAAGTAAACAGTGGAAATTCATAATATAATTTTTGTGTCAAAACCATCTTCCTTTCGAGCGGGCTTAGTTAAGTAAAGTATAGCATGACGTGGCAACGGATGAAAAAGCATATGGTCCTTTGGATTAACGACATAATTGTGAAATGTTATATTTGTAAATTTTTCCTCTTACATATTTCAGTCAATCTTGTAAAGACTAAAGTTGAAAAAATAAATGGAGGTAGATTCCACATGAAATTAGTAAAAGTCGTTATAGCAGCGAGCCTTTTGGCAGTGCCGCTTACTGCATGTGCTTCTAAGAATAATATGAATGATGAAAAGGGTACAAAGTTTCAAAATGTTCGCTATACTCCTGGTACTGTCAATGACAATAACAATATGGACATGAATGATAACAATATGAATAACAACGTGGGTGACAACAACTACTCCGTTGCAAACGATGTTGCTGATCAAGTGAACAAAATTAATCATGTCAGCGATGCGAATGTCCTTGTCACTGATCATACTGCTTATGTGGCTGCCAAGCTTGATACGAATAAAGAAGGCACGAACACAAAAGATATGGAGAAGAAAATCTCTGACAAAGTAAAGGAAGCCGACAAAAGCATTGACAATGTGTATGTTTCCACAAATCCGGATTTTGCAGACAGATTAAAGGGCTATGCTGATAAAATTCAAGCAGGTAAACCGGTTGTAGGTCTGGGAGATGAAATTGCAGAAATGCTTCGCCGCGTTTTCCCAAATCAACGCTAATGTAAATGAAAAAAGGGACTGAGCTGAATCTCAGTCCTTTTTTGATTTTCGAATGTAAAAATGCCTTGCATAATTGCATCAAAATATATAAAATATTTCATGACACAATATTTTGTGTTTTTATATTTACTTAAATCTATATATGGTAATCAACCGTTGATTAAGGTGTCTATTGCAGACTTAATAGGGAATCTGGTGGAAATCCAGAACTGTTCCCGCAACTGTAAGTGCCGATGAAATTAGGATGACCACTGTCTCAAGAGACGGGAAGGCCTAAAAGTAAGCTGAAGCACAAGTCAGGAGACCTGCCTTAATCATACGTCTAATCTTCTTCGGGAGCTGGGAAGATGGAACGAGGGTACATAGGGGATGCTAATCTCATTATTTATCAACGTTTTATTAAACCTGTTCTCATTAGAGAATGGGTTTTTTTATCGTTAAGCTTCAAATATAGGAAATGAGGGGATTGTATGGAGGAAAAGATGCATGCATTGATGGAGCCCGGACAAATTCAATTAAGAGTGAAGGAATTAAGAAACTGGATAAACAGGATAGGCAGCGAATATCCCTCATTGGATTTACAACAATTTGAGGAAAAAATGATTCGCCTCATCCATGTAAATCCTGCACTGAATGAAGAGCGATGGAGAAAGTCGCTGATTCTTTCAGCTGTTGAAAGAATATCAGCATCTGAACCAGAGTGGACCTATGTGGCATCGAGAGTCTATTTATACGAGCTGTACAGACTAGCTTCAAAAAGGAGGGGTGTCCAGAACAATAGTCCTTACGGGTCTTTTTTACACCTTGTGACAGCTTTGACTGACATGGGGATTTATGACGAAACGATTTTACAGGACTATTCCTTAGAGGAATTACGTGAACTTGAAAAAGTAATCAATCCTGAGAATGATCATCTTTTCACCTACATTGCCATTGTAACCCTTGCAGATAGATATCTGGCTAAAACACATGATGGAACAGTGATGGAACTCCCCCAGGAACGCTTTATGGTCATTGCCATGACATTAATGAAAAACGAGCCGAAGGAGAGTAGACTCAGGTTTGTAAAAGAAGCTTATTGGGCATTGTCCAATCTTTATATGACTGTTGCTACACCGACCCTTGCGAATGCTGGAAAATCATATGGACAGCTCTCCAGCTGCTTCATTGACACAGTGGATGATAGCTTGCGCAGCATCTATGATTCAAATACAGATATTTCCACACTGAGTAAAAACGGAGGGGGAATTGGCGTATACCTCGGCAAGATTCGATCGCAGGGTAGCGACATCAAAGGATTTAAAGGGGTGAGTTCAGGGGTGATCCCATGGATGAAACAGCTGAATAATACGGCCGTCTCTGTTGACCAGCTTGGCCAGCGGCAGGGGGCAATAGCTGTATATCTTGATGTGTGGCATAAAGATATTTTTGCGTTCCTTGATACCCGGCTGAACAATGGTGATGAACGGAAAAGAACACATGACCTATTTACAGGAGTATGCATCCCGGATGTGTTCATGGAGATGGTTGAGGAAAGGGGGGACTGGCATTTATTTGATCCACATGAGGTAAGGAAAGTCATGGGGTATGCACTTGAAGATTTCTATGATGGGAAGTATGAGAAGGCTTTTTCAAAGCGGTATTGGGAATGTGTCGAAAACCCCATGATTTCCAGAAAAACTGTGCCTGCCATTGAAATCATGAAATCAATTTTAAAATCGCAGCTGGAAACAGGGACTCCATATATATTCTATCGGGATACATCAAACCAGGGTAATCCTAACAAGCATAAAGGAATGATCTACTGCAGTAATCTATGTACTGAAATCATGCAGAATATGAGCCCTTCGTATGTACTGGAAGAAACCATGGAAGAAGATCAAATAATTGTGAGGAAACATCCAGGTGATTTTGTCGTATGCAATCTTTCTTCAATTTCCTTGTCAAAAGCAGTGGCTGATAATGTGTTGAAACGTTTGATCCCCATACAAGTCAGGATGCTCGACAATGTTATTGATATCAATCCTATCCCAGTTCTACAAGCTGATTTGACAAATAAGCGGTATCGGGGAATCGGGTTGGGGACCTTTGGGTGGCATCATTTGCTGGCGTTGAAAGGAATCAAATGGGAAAGTGAAGAAGCTGTCACATACTGTGGTGAGCTATATGAAGAAATTGCTTATTTAACGATTCAGGCAAGCCATTCATTAGCAGTCGAAAAAGGGGAATACCCATATTGTGAAGGATCTGAATGGAAAAGTGGACAATATTTTGACCAAAAGAACTATAAATCGAAAAAATGGAACGATTTAAAAGAAAAAGTGAAGAAAGATGGAATCAGAAATGGATACTTATTGGCAGTGGCACCAAACTCCTCGACTGCCATTATTGCGGGTTCCACTGCGAGCATCGATCCCATCTTCAGACAGGAATATTCCGAGGAGAAGAAGGATTATAAGATCCCTGTCACTGCACCGGATTTAAATCCAAGGACGAAATGGTATTACAAGAGTGCCTATCACATTGATCAGCACTGGAGTATAAAACAGAATGCAAAACGTCAAATCCATATTGATCAATCCATTTCGTTCAATTTATATGTGTCGAACGATATAAAGGCAAAAGCTTTGCTTGATTTGCATCTCGATGCATGGAAGTCCGGACTAAAGACAACGTATTATGTCCGGTCAACTTCTGATGCTGTCATTGATGAATGTGAAAGCTGCCATAGCTGAGGAAAGGAAGTGAAAAAGATGGATCTTTTGACCAAGAGAACGTTAATGGATTATGATGCTCCGAATGCTTCGACGGCGATTGTCAACGGTAAAAGCTCAAATGTCTTGAATTGGGATGATGTTCGATTTTCATGGGCATATCCAAAATATAAAAGGATGCTCTCCAATTTTTGGACCCCATTTGAAATCAATATGTCTAAGGATATTACACAGTTTCCACAATTAACGGAATCGGAGCAGGAAACGTTCTTGAAAATTATCGGACTCCTCGCCCTTCTTGACAGCATCCAAACAGATTACGCGGGCAAGGTCGCAGATTATTTGACAGATTCCAGCCTGAACGCATTGATGATCATACTGGCACAGCAGGAAGTGATACATAACCATTCCTATAGTTATGTTTTATCGAGCATCGTCTCCAAGCATAAGCAGGACGAAGTATTTGAATATTGGAGAACCGATCCTGTCCTTCAAAAAAGAAATCGATTTGTGACAGATGGATATCGAAAGTTTGCAGAAAATCCGACCATTGAGAATCTGCTGGAATCCCTAGTATATGATGTCATCCTCGAAGGCTTATTCTTTTATTCAGGGTTTGCCTTTTTTTATAATCTTGCCCGCAACCAAAAAATGTTGGCCACAAGTACGATGATCAATTATATCAACAGAGACGAGCAGATACATGTAGGATTATTTGAAAAGATCCTCAAGGAAATTTTAAAGGAAAACCCAGGATACAATAATGAAGAATTCAATCGTTTTGGAACTCAAACAATCAGAGAGGCGGCAGAGCTGGAAATTGAGTGGGCCAGGCACATCATTGGCAGTCATATTGAAGGATTGATGATTGATGAGGTAGTGGACTATATCCGATTTATGGCCAATAAGAGGGCAAGGCAATTAGGCTTTCTTCCTCCATATGAAGGATATAAATCCAATCCAATGCGCTGGATCATTGCCTATCAAGAAGTCGATCAGGGAAAAACCGATTTTTTTGAACAGAAACCAAGGCAATATACAAAAGCAACAGATTCCAATGGCTTTGATGAACTCTAAACAAATTTCTTATAAAACGAAAAAAGTTGATTCTTATATAGAATCAACTTTTTCCTTTATTCATGAACCTGTCTTTTATCCATTCCACCACGAAAAGAAGCGACCCGATCAAGAATGGGAAAATGTAATAAATCAATCGATAGAGTGCCAATGCGAGCAAAACTTCTTCTGCCTTGACACCAGCCATCTCAGATCCGAGTAGAAAAATCAAATCGAATGAACCTACTCCGCCAGGAATCATTGAAATGATCCCTGCGCAGATAGAAACGATCGTAATCGGGATAACTGCGGAAAAGGCTAATGGCACACCAAGCACAACAATGATGGTCCAAATTGTCAACAGAACGAAAGCCCATTCGAAAAATGAGACAATAATGAATCCTAAAACATATTTGAATGAAAATAATATTTTAATCTTGGTGGGGCTAAACCATTGAATGACTAGCAGCAAAGGGGTGTATAAAGAAAATCCCCAAATCACAAATTTCAGCCAAGTATGCTCATCCAAGACCGGTGTTTGGAACCAATTGAATGCTACAGACCAGCAAATCAGTGAGAGGCCGGTCAAAAAGAAAATGGAGAGACTGGCTATCATTTTGACCAGCGCCATTTTATCAGTGTGCTGCTTTTGATAGAAATAGACCCTCAGTGCTGCTCCACCAACCCCACCAAACCCGAGGAAATTAGAATAGGTATTGGCTGCATAGCTATAGCGGAGTTTTTTGAATAAAGGAAGCTTAATTCCTAAGTACTTTAATAGTAAGAAGTCATAAAAACACATAGGGATGACAGCGATGGCTCCTATCAACAATAAAAGGAGGATTTGCTGAATTGTCAATTCATGAATGTGTTTTTCCACCAGTCGAAAGTCAAAGTCCCTGAAGACTTTTTCAGCTTCAAAATAGAGGAGGACTATGATCCCTGCTCCTAATAGAATTTTTAAAGTATATGAGAACGCTTTATTTTTTAGTAATTTCAATTTTTTCACCATCTGCCATTATTGCCTTTTTCTTGCACATAAATTCTATAATATCATATATTCCTTCGACAATGGCATGATTTTAAAAAGAAAAAGCTGATGCTTGGTTGCATCAGCAAAATTTGTTTTTGAAGTGTTAGTGCTGCTGTACAGATCTTTCATGCTGGAATTTTTTCCATTGATAGCGGATGAAGCATCCGATGCAAAAGCCTAGTATCGCAATAAATGCAGATAGACCAACCATTGCAGTGAAAATATAGGCAGCTATGTTCCAGTCCAATAAAAAGGAGATAAGCCCAAGCGTTAAACATGCAACAGCAATTTTTTGATTGAATTGCTGCTGCTCCCGGTCTTCAGGGATGTACTCATTCATCGGCTTCTTCAAAAATGGCTTGGCTAATTGCATGATGGGGTTGTATTTAAAGACAAGAGCAGATAAGCCTGCTGCCAGTGGTATCGCAAGAATGAAAGAGAACCCTGAAATCCAGGTCAATAAGACAGAAATGACGATGGTCCATTGATTCACCAGTACTAATGGACGCGGGATGGATTTTGTAGTCGGCTTCATTTTAATCCAACCTTTCAGATAGGAATTTGTGTATTTTTATTGTATCTCAAATTTCATTAATTGTGAATGGAAAAGTCCTGAATATGTTATAGTTAAGGAACTAACGCAACAAATCATTATTAGGTAAGGAGCAATCATTCATGCTTCATAATGCAGTTAAAATGTTGAAGACTTATTTCGGATACGAATCCTTTCGATCCGGACAAGAAAAAACCATTCAATCTGTTCTATCTGGAAATAATACGGCATGCATTATGCCAACTGGAGGAGGCAAGTCAATCTGCTATCAAATTCCTTCATTATTAGTGGAAGGAACAACCCTCGTAATTTCCCCTTTGATTTCTTTGATGAAGGACCAAGTTGATGCTCTTGATCAAATTGGGATCCCTGCAGCTTATATCAATAGCTCACTTTCCAATGCAGAAATTAATGAAAGGCTAGAACTTGCCAGGAATGGCACATATAAACTTCTTTATATTGCTCCGGAACGTTTGGAATCCCTTCAATTTCTCACACAGTTAAAAGGTATGAAGATTCCGTTTGTCGCAGTGGATGAAGCCCATTGTATTTCCCAATGGGGCCATGACTTTCGGCCAAGCTATCTTTATATCTCGAAATTGATCAAGGAATTAAATTCGAGTCCAGTTGTGGCAGCTCTGACAGCGACAGCGACTCCGCAAGTCAGAGAGGATATATGCAGGCTGCTTGAGATTGATCCTGAGAATACAATCACGACAGGATTTGAACGGGAAAACTTATCTTTTTACATCTCTAAGGAATCGGATAAAGTAAAATACATACAAGAATACGTCAGAAAAAATAGTGAAGAGGCGGGCATCATCTATGCTGCCACCAGGAAGGAAGTCGACCAGCTCCATACAAGGCTTTTAAAGATGGGGATTGCTGCTTCCAAATACCATGGGGGTCTTTCGGAAAAAGAGCGGAATGAAGGGCAGGAGAAATTCCTGCTGGATGATGCTTCGGTGATGGTAGCGACCAATGCATTCGGGATGGGAATTGATAAATCAAATATTCGATATGTCATTCATTATCAAATTCCGAAGAACATGGAAAGCTTTTATCAGGAAGCTGGAAGGGCAGGACGAGATGGGCTCCCGAGTGAATGTATATTGCTGTTCAGTGCACAGGATATCCAGGTTCAGCGTTTCTTGATTGAACAATCTGCAAGTACGCTTGAACGACTTGAAGGTGAAGTCAAAAAGCTTCAGCAAATGATCGATTTCTGCCATATCGATGGCTGCCTGCAAGCCTATATTCTTCAATATTTCGGAGAGGTTGATCCACCTCCGTGCGGCAGATGCGGCAACTGCAAGGACGACCGCGAAAAAGTCGAAATTACAAAGTCTGCCCAAATGGTTCTTTCGTGCATGATTCGGATGGGTGAACGATTCGGTAAGACATTGATTGCCCAGGTTCTTGCAGGGTCAAAAGTGAAAAAAGTGAGAGATTTAAAATTCCATCAATTATCAACCTATGGATTGATGAAAGATAAAGCGGTTAAAGAAATTACGGAACTCATTGATTTTTTGACCTCTGAAGGCGTCATTTCTGTCACCTCAGGAGCCTATCCTGTTTTGGCTGTAACCAATAAGGGAAAGGAAGTTCTTCTTGGCAAGGTCAAATTATTTCGCAAGGAGAGCCTCAAAATTCATAAGATTGTTGAAGACAATGAATTGTTTGAAAGTCTTCGGTCCTGCCGAAAAAGACTTGCGGAGGAGGAAGGGGTTCCGCCATTTGTCATTTTTTCGGATGAAACACTTCGCCAAATGTGCAGCGCACTTCCGACTGACGCGGATCAATTCCTGGATGTAAAGGGGATTGGGAAGTTTAAGCAGGAGAAATATGGTGAAGCATTCCTGGAAATAATTCAGGATTATGTTGATAAAGAAGAAGCAGAAACGGTCGTGCAGCAATAATTATAATTTGGCCTAGAAGAATAATAGAGTAATTTTGAACCACAGCATATTGCGCTGTGGTTTTTTAAGTAATATAGTTTACGATAATAATATTATGTAAACAAAAACCAAATCATAATCTTTACAAGATGAATAGGTCATGAAATAATGAGGAAAAATTCTTAATTTTCAAAAGGTGATGTTTATGTACAGCATTTTAATGGCCAATAAAGATGAATTTGAATCTAAAGGGATCCAATGGTTATTAGAGTCTTCGATTCCGGATATTAAGGTGCATTGTGTACATACATTGGATGGGACGGTTGCCGCTTCAGAGGAACTGGACCCTGTTATTGTTTTATTGGACATGGCGCTGATGGAAGGGGTAGATGCTGCCCCGTTAAAGAAAGTATTAAAAATATTTAAGCCAATTGTCATTACCATTGCCCTCGAAGATACATTTGAAGTGGCGAAGAAAGCAATTGATATTGGAACATCGATGCTTTTGACCAAGCCGTTTTCACCGGGGACGATTGTAAATAAGGTCAAACAGTCCATCCGTGAAATGGAATCAGTAAAGAAAAAATCAGGAATGGTTATATGGGAAACAACGACAAATAGTATAGGATATCGCGATTTGTTCTTAGGTGCGGGAGATGAACGGGTTTCAACACCACATATCATGATTGCGTTTAATTGTGAAAATCTTTCAGATATCCCATTACTTCTTGATTTCATTGTAGATTACCGTTTTTCGGAACAGCCGATGATTTTCCCGCTGAGTGATTTAATCATCTGCCTATTTTCCCGAATGGACATTGAGTGGAAAGAAGAGTGCAAAAGATTTCTTGCTAACTGGAATGAAGCTGCTGAATCCCCGATTTCCATTATCATTCATAAGGGAGAAAGCAAGACTCCACTGTCTTTGAACGTTCAATTTACTGAAATAAGGAAAATGTGCGAAGTAACTTTTTTTGTAGGGTATGAAAGAGTTATGGAATATCACGAGGAAAGCAAATGGACCTTCCTAGATCCTTTTTTATCACCGAATGAACAGGGTCTATGGATACATTGGCTGAAACAACAGCAATTGGATGAGATCCGAGAATGGATGTATCAAGAATTCCTTGCGTTTGAATCTCCTTATCCGGATCCCGGCCTGCTGAGGACGAGGCTGACCAGTGTTTTGGCTCAAATAAGAAGGTTCATGAAATCCAATCATATCTACGACGCAGAGATAGAAAGGGAGTATCTGGCCGTTTTCAATAATATCTTATACAGCCCATTAATTCATCGAATCATTGAAAGAATCCTGCAGTTCATCATTCGTATTCTGCAGTTGGTAAGAGATAATCGTAGAGATGAATCGAATCTTGCAATAATAGATAAGTGTCTATTATTCATGCAGGATAATTATTGGAATCAGAATCTGGACCTGCTCATTGTATCTGCACATGTTAAAAGAAACCCTTCGTATTTAAGCAATTTATTTAAGGTGAAGCTTGGACAGGGGTTTAGGGAGAAATTAAATGAAATCAGGATCAATGAATCTAAAAAATTGCTCCAAGAGAGCGAAATGCCAATCAAAGAAATAGCACACCTTTGCGGTTTCCAAAATCAGCAGTATTTTTCAAAAATTTTCCGCTCGGTGGAAGGACAGCCTCCAAAGAAATTTCGAAGCAGCAAGGAATCATTCCTGGATTCAAATACTAAATAAAAAAAGCTGGCGAAATTAATTCGCCAGCTTTTTTGGTCAGTCTAATAAATCCTTTGAGGTTCCATATTTGAAGACATCGTATATGGCCTGCCCATCGCTTGGCCTTCCGTCTCCGGTTCTGAATGGGAAGAGTGAAAAGAAAATAAAGTAAACGGAAAAATAGACAAATTGATAGAAGAAGATGTGAACATGGAATATCCCCGCATAAATTAATGAATTCACTATTAAAATAGCTGCTAAGTTAAATAAGCTGCCAGCTAAATAGATGATTGCGTGCGTCCATTTCGTATTAAATGTCAATTCCTCGTATTGGCACCAACCTTCCATGAAATATAATCTCTTTACTTCAATTGCTCCTATTTTAAAAAGTGTCTTCCCCGTTCCCAGTGTGAATTTGATTTTTGCTCCAAAAAGCCTCGCTGCGAGCACATGGCCCAATTCATGGACGATGGTTACAATCGGAAGCGTCAGGAAAAATGCAAGAAAGAACATCCACATATCATCTAAAGTAAACAATCTAGAACCTCCCATATAGGCGTGCTGCCTTATTCAATATCCTCTTCGTTCACTTCTACCACTCAATCCTTCAATTAATCTCGTACTATTTACTCAGATTACGGTTTCACCATAAATATTTTTAAATAATAAAAATACAAATTTATACGTTTTAAATAAAAAAATTATAAAAAATAGCTAATATATCGTTAATTCATCAAAATAAATATAAGAAAAATATAAATTTTCTAAAAATATAACAAATCTTATCCCCTTCGTATGCACTTATAATGAGAGAAAATAGAAATGAGGAAGTGAAAATATGAAGACTGACAAAAGAATCGTAGAAGGGATTACCGGAACGGAACTCCATACAAAGGGATGGGTCCAGGAAGCAGCATTGAGGATGCTTGCAAATAACTTAAATAAAGATGTCGCTGAAAAGCCTGAGGAATTAGTGGTTTATGGAGGAATCGGCAAAGCTGCCCGCAATTGGGAATCATATGATGCAATCGTAAGGACATTGAAGGAGCTTGAAAATGATGAGACGCTCCTTGTCCAATCGGGAAAGCCTGTAGCTGTTTTTAGAACGCATGAAGATGCGCCAAGGGTACTGATTGCGAACTCAAATTTAGTTCCTGCATGGGCGAATTGGGAAACGTTCCATGAACTTGATCAAAAAGGCTTAATGATGTACGGACAGATGACAGCAGGAAGCTGGATTTATATTGGAAGCCAGGGAATCGTCCAAGGGACATTTGAAACATTTGCTGAATTGGCCAGACAGCATTTTGGAGGAAGCTTGAAGCAGACGATCACGGTGACAGCCGGACTTGGAGGAATGGGAGGTGCACAGCCTCTTGCTGTGACAATGAATGAAGGAGTCTGTATAGCGATTGAAGTGGATCCAGTCAGAATTCAAAGGCGGATTGAAACAAGGTATCTTGATGTACAAACCAATTCGTTGGATGAGGCCATCTCAATGGCCAAAGAGGCAAAGAAAGCAGGGAGGCCATTATCCATTGGTTTGTTGGGGAATGCAGCGGAAGTGCTGCCGGAAATGATTGAAAAAGGTTTCATACCGGACGTTTTGACCGACCAAACATCTGCACATGATCCTTTAAATGGATATCTTCCTGAAGGCATGTCCTTGGATGAAGCAAATAGTATGAGAGCGGAAAATTCAGCCGCTTTAGTTGAAAAAGCTAAACGCAGCATGGCCAACCAGGTGAAAGCGATGCTGCTCATGCAGGAGAGAGGTGCCGTCACTTTTGATTACGGAAATAATATCAGACAGGTGGCAAAAGATGAAGGCGTCCAAAATGCATTTGATTTCCCTGGATTTGTCCCGGCGTATATCCGTCCTCAATTCTGTGAAGGAAAAGGACCGTTCAGATGGGTTGCGCTATCGGGAGATCCAGAAGATATACGAAAGACAGATGAAGTCATTTTAAATGAATTTAAGGATAATGAATCCCTCTGTAAATGGATCCGCCTGGCTCAGGAAAAAATCCAGTTCCAAGGACTTCCATCCAGGATTTGCTGGCTAGGATATGGTGAGAGGGCCAAATTCGGAAAAATCATTAATGACATGGTCGCGAGTGGCGAGTTGAAGGCCCCGATTGTCATCGGCCGAGATCATCTTGATTCAGGATCTGTTGCTTCACCAAACAGAGAAACAGAAGGGATGAAAGATGGAAGTGATGCTGTGGCAGACTGGCCGATATTGAATGCCTTAATCAATGCTGTCGGGGGAGCAAGCTGGGTGTCCGTCCATCATGGTGGTGGAGTGGGAATGGGCTATTCCCTGCATGCCGGAATGGTAATCGTCGCTGATGGTACAAAAGAGGCTGAAAAGAGGCTTGAGAGGGTATTGACCACTGATCCGGGGATGGGAGTCGTACGCCATGTCGATGCAGGATATGAACTGGCTGAACAAACAGCTGAAAAACACAGCATCCATATTCCTATGATGAATAAATGAGGAGGAATTGAGATGGAAACGAAGCCAGTATTAATCAGAAATGCGGAGCAGGTACTCACACTTAAAGGCTCTTCTGAGGGGCCGTTGAAAAAAGAGAAGATGAATGATCTTCAAATCCTTGAAAATGGATGCGTCTTCTTGCTTGATGGAAAAATTGCAGGAGTGGGGACGGAACAAGAATTGGCTTCTATTCATGGTGAAAGGTTGAAAGAAGCTGAAATAATCCATGCAAGAGGGAAAATTGTTCTTCCCGGCTTGGTAGACCCCCATACACATGTTGTTTATGCAGGCAGCAGGGAAGAGGAATACAACATGAGGCTGAACGGTGCAACCTATATGGAAATCATGAATAATGGGGGAGGCATCCATGCTACAACAAGGAAAACGAGGGCAGCAGGCATCGATGAATTAATCGGGGAGACAAAGAAAAGACTTGATTCCTTTTTGCTGCATGGAGTAACCACGATTGAAGCGAAGAGCGGATACGGGCTGGACTGGGATACGGAAAGAAAGCAGCTGCTGGCAGCACAGGAACTGAATAAAATGCATGCAATTGATATCGTGAGTACGTTCATGGGTGCTCATGCCATTCCTGCTGAATTTAAAGAAAATCCTGATTCCTTCGTGGATTTGATCATCGAAGAGATGCTTCCAAAAGTGGCTGAAGGGAGTCTTGCTGAATTCAATGATGTCTTTTGTGAAAGAGGCGTATTTACTCCAGAACAGTCCAGGAAAATCCTTATGGCCGGTAAGAAATTGGGCCTTATCCCAAAAATCCACGCAGATGAGATTGAACCGTATGAAGGAGCAGAGCTTGCAGCCGAAGTCGGAGCCATCTCAGCCGATCATCTTTTAAAAGCTTCTGACGAAGGAATCAAAAGAATGGCAGAGAATGATGTAATCGGCGTTTTATTACCTGGCACTGCCTTTTTCTTGATGGCAGAATTCGCTGCGGGAAGAAAGATGATTGACATGGGAATGTCCATTGCATTATCGACAGATTGCAATCCAGGTTCCTCTCCCTCCGTTTCCATGCCATTCATCATGAACTTAGCTTCTTTAAAAATGGGGCTTACGCCTGCAGAAGCCATTTCAGCCGCTACAATCAATGCAGCACATGCTATAAAGAGAGGACATGAAATCGGAAGCATTGAAATTGGGAAAAAAGCGGATCTGACAATCATGAATGTTCCTAATTATATGAAGCTCTCCTATCATTATGGGATGAATCATACTGATACCGTTATTAAGAATGGAGAAATCGTTGTAAAGGATGGGAAGCTATGCAAAAGAACTTGAAAAAATCCCCTTTATCCCCTCCTTCCTTTGTTTGGACAAAAGGAAACGTAAAGGAAGGGAAGATGAATGAGTGGATTATTCCGATTCAAGAAGCAGTTGAAATTGAACCGGAGGATGCTTGGGATGTAGTAATGTTTGGAATCCCGTTATCCCGATCCTCGATAAGTGTATCAGGGGCTTCGGAGTTCCCTGATGCTTTCAGGAGGGGATGGAAAGGGTTCTCTACGTACAACTTGGACGAAGAAATAGATCTTGAGGAACTAAAAGTTTTGGATGCAGGGAACGTGGAAATGCATTTCACAGACATTTCGCTTAGTCATTCCAATATTGCCCGATCGATGGAAACCCTCACAAATCAATTTCCCCATTCGATGATAACCGCAATTGGAGGCGACCACTCCATTACAGCCATGGTTGTCAAAGGGATTAAAAATGCAGGGAAAAACGAAACGATAGGAATCCTCCAGCTCGATACTCATTTTGATTTAAGGGACCTGAAAGATCATGGTCCAACGAATGGGACTCCTATACGCAATTTAATCGAGAGCGGCATCATCGAAGGGACAAATGTCCATAATATCGGCCTCCACGGCTTCTTTAATGGAAAGGGTTTGGTAGAAGCTGCAGAAGTTTATGGGGTCAACTATACAACTATTCGCAAAGCTCGTGAGCAAGGTGTAGTAAATGCAGTTAAGGAGTCTCTTGAAATTCTGGGAGATAAAGTTGACCGAATCCATTTGACTGTGGATATGGATGTATTGGACATTGCCTATGCTCCCGGCGTCCCTGCATCAACTCCAGGTGGAATGACGACGGATGAACTTTTTCAAGCTGTCTTTGCTGCCGGTCTTCATGAAAAAGTCAAATCAATGGATATCGTCTGCCTTGATCCGACAAAGGACCATCCGTCCCAGCCAACCGTAAAGGCAGGCATACACGTATTCTTATCTTTTTTATCCGGATATGCCAAAAGAAAAAATAACCGAGGAAGCCTGGAATAGTTTTTCCAGGCTTTTTTCTGTGTAAAGACAACTTGATTTGATGAAATAATATTAGAGAATCTTGGAAATGTTAAGGAGGAATAAGAAGGGCGAGGTTATTCCTATGAAACGTGAAAAAGGAAAAATAGAAAAATCTACACTGCAGGAAAAATGCACCCGTATTCAAGAAGCGCTCGGGTATTCAGCAGATTTACTCGTGATGCACAAAGAATTTAAAAAAAATGGTCATTGTTTTAAAATTGCACTGATAAGGATTGACGGAATCTCGGATGGCAACGGGGTTGAAGAATTATTTAGGAACCCTGAAATTCAGCCTTCAGACACTATGGAAGAAGTTATAGGCAAACTAAGCGACCATGGGATGAATATAGAGCATAAAGATTTTGAAAAGGATTACCATAAGCTTACAAACTCCCTGCTTGAGGGCGATACGATTGTAGTATTTGAAGGAATGCAATTGGTCCTTAAAGTTTCCACCTTGAAAACAGAAGGAAGGCAAATTGCAGAGCCAACATCTCAAACGGTAATCAGAGGTCCTAAGGATGCGTTTGTAGAGTCCATTAGAATCAATACATCCCTAGTCAGGAAAAGAATAAAAAATGAACATTTGCGGATTGAAAGATTTCAGTCTGGAGAAAAGTCAAAAGCAAATATTGAACTTATGTATTTATCGGATCAGGTAGACTTCCAATGCTTGGAAAAGATCAGGAAAAGGATTTCCGAGGGGAGTACGAACTTAATTCTTGAGTCTGGATACGTTGAAAAAATGATTCAGGATAATCAAAAAACAATTTTTCCGACCATCCTTAATACTGAAAGGCCCGATGAAGTCGCCAGTAATATCCTAATGGGGAAAATTGCTGTATTTGTGGACAATACACCCTTTGTTTTGATTTGTCCCGTTACATTCTATCAGTTCTTTCAATCACCTGAAGATTACTATTATAACTTTGATATATCGATTCTTCTTCAGTCGCTGCGTTTTGTCGGATTTTTTCTATCTCTGCTTGCACCAGCCGTTTATGTCGGGTTGATTACCCACCATCATGCAATGATCCCTACACCTTTATTAATCAGTTTGTATGCACAGAGGGAAGGGATACCTTTTCCGGTTATCATCGAAACATTCTTGATGGAGTTTATTTATGAGATTTTAAGGGAGGCTGGTGTCAGGATGCCAAGGGCGATCGGGCAAGCTGTCTCCATCGTTGGAGCATTAGTCATCGGACAATCTGCTGTTGAAGCGGGGCTTGTCTCGACGGCCGTCGTCATAGTGGTTTCCATCACCGCCATTTCAAGTTTTACTATGCCGAATTATAATTTAGCCATTTCTGCAAGGATATTGAGGTTTGTGTTCATGGGAGTGTCATATTTTATCGGATTCTATGGGTTATTGCTTGGATTGATGATGCTGTGTGGACACCTTTTAACGATTAATTCTATTGGAAGGCCATATTTAAGAGGGCTTGATAACCCATTATCTAAAAAAGACAGAATGATTGAAATAAGGGATGAAAAATGAAAAAGCGGATTTTGATGTTGTCGATAATTTTAACTCTATTGGCTGGCTGCGGGAGTCAGCATGAACTAAATGAAATGTCGATCATCGTTGGTGTCGGCATAGACTTGCTAGGGAAGGACAACTATCAGATCACCCTGCAGATCGTCAACCCGAGCGCTATTTTTACAGCAGGAGGCAATTCATCTGGCCAAAAGGTTGTACCGATCATTAATGTGGTAGGTACAGGCAGCACGGTTGTAGATGCTCTGCAAAAAGCTACAACTAAAATATCCAGGCCAAACTTTTATGCCCATTTATCCATGATTGTCATCGGGCAGGCACTTGCTGAAAAAGGAATATTGGAGGTCCTGGATACTTTTGAACGCGACGCAGAAGTCAGGCAGAACACGCCTATATTAGTTGCTAAGAATGAAAGGGCATTCGATGTTTTAAATACACTGACAACTTTGACGAGCATTCCCGTTGTTTCTCTCATTGGAAAAATTAGAAATGCTCATGACCTATTTGGAGAAACCGCTAATGTAGAGCTTTACCAGCTGATCAAATCGTTTGAGGATGGAAATACGGCGGCAATCGTAGGGGGGGCAACAGCACCTAAAGACAATAATTTTGCCAGTACAAAGGAAAATATTGATCAGGCCTCTCCGTTGACCAGCGAGGTAGAAGGGATTGCTGTGTTTAATAGAGAAGGAAAACTGGCGTATTGGATTGATAACGGGAATGCCAGATCGACATTGATACTCCGAAATGAATTGAAAGAAACCATTCTTTCTCATAAATGCAGTGAAAATAAACATTTCTCCATTAAAATCAGCTACTCCAAATCTAAAGTGAATGCTATAAGGAAGAATGGGAAAGTTATTCTACAGGTCAATACATATATGGAAGGGAATGTTGACAGCAACGCCTGCCCTAAAATCACCTTAAGTACGGATGAAGACTACGAAAAAATGGAAAAAATCATGGAGAAAAAAATTAAACAAAATTTGAATGATCTAATTAAAGAAACTCAATCACATGAAACGGATTTTTTAAATTTCAGCACATCCTTACGTAAAAGCAATCCTGAGTATTGGAAAAAAGAAAGAGATCATTGGGGAGAAATCTATAAGAATGCAGCAGTCGATGTGAAAGTGGAGATGAAAATAAATAACTCAGGTCTGACGAGGAACCACATTAATGTAAAGGAGGCAAACCGTGATTAAAATCAAACATGGCGATTTCATGGCATTAGTCATCCTTTTTCTTGTTGGAAGCGCAGTGATGCTTGATGTAGGAAGAACTGCTTTAAAAGACTCATGGCTTGCCATATTTCTGGGGATGTTATCCAGCCTTCCTCTAGTCTTAGTTTACTATTGGATTTATGCTTCACAAAAAGGGAAGACTTTCTTTGAGATCTTTCAGTATGCTTTTGGGAAATTTGGCGGGAAAATCATGACGTTTCTGTACATCATTTATTTTATATATATTACTTCAAGAATTTTAAGGGATTTCAGTGAAGTTTTACAAATTGTGGCATTTGGGGAAGTGTCATTAGTGGTCCTAGCGTTCATCATGATGCTATCCATTATGTACTATACATGCAAATCCATTGATTTGATATTTAAGATTTCAAAATATTTATTCCTTATTATCATCACAGCTTTTTTTGCCAGCATTATTTTTGAAATAGTTTCCGGCATCATTGATATTGGAAATGTATTGCCGGTGTTGGAAAATGGATGGGGACCGGTCGTTAAAACGGTATTCCCCAAGATTATCACATTTCCATTCGGAGAGCTGATTGTCATTATCGCTTTTTTTTCTGAAGTAGAAGAGAAAAAAGGCATGCTTCTAAAGCTTTTGACAGGCACCTTCATTGCAGGTGCTATGCTGATGACAACTTCCTTTATCCATGTGTCCATTTTAGGTGCAAAAACAGTAGAAAGGACTCACTTTCCTCTATTGACTGCCGTATCCGTAATAAATATTTCTGATTTCATCCAGCGTGTGGATGCTTTAATCGTAATTTTGATAATAATCCTAGGATTTATTAAAACGGGCCTTTTTTTTATTGCTTCAGTGGAAACAAGCAAGCAATTGATTGGAAGCAAAGAAAACTTCATCATAGTGCCGATAGGATTATTAGTAACTTATTGCTCAATGGCAATCTCTGCAAACTTCCCACAGCATATTGAAGAAGGATTGAATTATGTCCCATATTATCTTCACATTCCATTTCAGATAGTGCTGCCAATGGTAATGATGGCTATTATCATGATTAAGAAAAAAATCAAAAAAGAAGCTATTTTTTCTTCATGATCCAAACATAAGCAATAAGCAAAGTAAATCCAACTAATAAAGAAAAATAGTCATCGATGGAAAGCGTAAAGAAAACATTAAGGAAATTATAGCGAATTTCGCGCAATGAGTACTTCTGAATTAAATCCAAGCAAAAAATTAAAGTTAAAGAACTGAAATATATTAAAACTAAAAAAATAATTTGTTTTTTCATCACCATCACCACTTTCCATTATGTCCATAAAAAAGGATATTTACTTCTTATAGAGAAAATAGTTAGGAAAAAGGGAAAGAAGGGGATGGAATGGAACTGCAGAAACACCCAATAGGAACTTCAATGGATGATATGGAACGGGATACGGTATTGACCCCTTCCTACCGCGAAGACCTCAGGTTTTTCAATGAAAAAGAATATAACAAATTCGTCAAATTGAATACGGTGAATGATTGGTCCGAACTTAGGTGGAAGGATATAGGCAAACCTTTTCAAGTAACCTCTTTTTCGAAAGAAAAAACCGAATGGGAAGAGAGAAATGGAAAAGAGCTTCCTGTTCATACTTCTTGGGAATTGTTCAACCGCTCTTTTCATGAATGGTTTGTGAAAGATGTACCTGCAGAAATGAGCAGATCGAAAAAGGAATTCTTCGCAAAACTGGCCAGCTTGCAAATTAAAGACATTAAATCAGCGCTGGGGAATGTTCTGCGCATCCATTTATGGAACTATGCCCATAGAATTGAAGATGGGATTTGGGATCCAAGGGGAAAAAGGGCTCTTTTTGAAGGGCTGGATCTGCAAAAGCCAAGGATATTATTCCTCGGTGCAGCTGAAGGATACGAAGCGATGCAGCTTGCTGCCATGTACCCTAAAGGGGAAGTGGTGATGGTGGACTATGACGAATTCTGCCGGGATTCAAGGTTTAAGGAATTTCCCGAAAGCTATCCGTTTCTGGGATTTAACCCGGCAACAGGGGGTAGTAAAGTCTATTATAAATCAGACTTTACCATTCATTATGAGGTAAATGATATCCGTAAACTGAATTACGGTAAGGAATTTGATATCGTACTGAGTGTAGGCCTGCTTGAGCACTTTCCGGATGAGTTAAAACCGGAAGTACTAGAATGGCACAGGAAATTTTTAAAACCTGGCGGATACATCATCATGACCACCCCTAGGGCGCAGTTGAAATCCAAACTTTATTATGAAATCATGGCTGACGTCATGAATCACACTTATCGTGAATTGATGACGGTTGAGCAGATGGGATTATATTTGTATGAAAATGGACTTGATATCCTTCGTCATGGATATATCAAAGTCCACAACGGAATAATAGCCAAAGTAAAGTAAGAACCTCTGTATACATCTCCATTAAAAAATGATAGATTAATCAAAGTGGATAACAATAGAAAAGTGCAAGGAATGAGGAATAGCATGAGAGACTTTTTAGAAGCTGGAAAGATAATGACACTTAACGTTGAAAGGGAAGTGCCCTTTGGATATTTTTTATCAAATGGGTCCGAAGATGTGCTGCTTCCCAGATCCGAAATCCAAGGCGAGATTGAATTAAATCAAACTGTAGAGGTTTTTTTATATCATGATAAACTAGGCAGGATGACTGCTACGATGAAGCTGCCGGTTCTTAAAGAGGGCATGTATGAATGGTGCAAAGTTGTTGGGATTAATGAAGAGCTTGGTGCTTTTGTAGACATCGGGATATCAAAAGATCTTTTGATTTCAGCAGATGACCTTCCGATTTACGACGATATCTGGCCGGTTGAAGGTGATTTATTATATGTCACATTTAAAACAGACCGAAACGGAAGGCTCTACGGTAAGCTTGCCACTGAAAATATCATCCAGGATTTAGTGAAGGAAGCACCGCGTACCATGATGAACCAAGATATCAAAGGAAGGATCTACCGGCTATTGAAAGTAGGATCTTTCTTGCTGACAGAAGAAGGATACCGCTGTTTCATTCATGAGAGCGAACGAGAAAAGGAGCCGAGACTCGGTGAATTAGTGACAGCAAGAGTCATCGACGTGAAGGAAGACGGTTCCTTGAATGCCTCGCTCTTCCCTAGGAAACAGGAAAAAATGATGGATGATTCAGAGAAAGTCCTTCAATACTTGACTCAGCGAAGCGGAAAAATGCCTTATTGGGATAAAAGTGCTCCTGATGAGATTCAATATCGGTTTGAAATGAGCAAAGCTGCATTCAAACGGGCACTCGGCAAACTGATGAAGGAAGGAAAAGTCTATCAGGAAGAAGGATGGACCTACATCAAAGAGTAGCGGATAATCATCATTATATACGGAATAACGAAAGACACTCATATGAAAATGGGTGTCTTTTTTTTGATTACTTACAGATAAGACGATTGTCTACCTCTTTGTAATCAAAATGTCAATTTTGACTTATTTCTATAGATGGGAAATGAAAAATCTCAGGAAAATCAACGCTTTTTTTATTACAAAGGAGCAAATCCCCTCAGCAGGTCTAACAAAAGATGGGAAGTAATTTCATGTATTATCCAACGCATGTTTAGGAGCTGAAAAAGGAGGTAAACCCCTATTAACATCGCAAATAGCTTGAATGCAAAGTTTAAACTACAGTCAATTCAATTAAATAGTGAACCAAGAAAATCTTATTAAGCAGGTGATAAACAATGGCAGCAAAAGAAAAAAGCAAAAAAGATGAAACAACCGTTCAATCACAAGATAAAAAAACAGAGGACAGCTCATCAAACTCACTGAGTTATGTTTTATTAGGAAGTGTGGTAGGTGCGGGATTAGGGATGCTTTCCAGTCCTGGAACAGGGAAAAAAGTCATTTCCTCGCTGGGTAAATCAGAAATAGTAAGGACAGCAGGCAATGAATTAAAGAGAACTGCCCATGAAATTTTGGTAGAACAAGCGATGATGCAGGTACGCAAAACGGTTGAAAAAGGAACCTTCAATAATTTACTTTCCATTAAAAAGAATAATCAGGCTGATTCAATTAAACAGACATCTGAAGAATCATCAACAGAGAATCAGGAATACGAAGAAAAGTATAACGAGTTGAAAGAAGAGAACAAAAAAATCAATGATCATCTTTCCAAAATCGATGAAAAGCTGACAAAGCTGTTGGAAGCGAAAAACTAACCTGTAATCATTGACTATTAAGGCAGCCTTTTTTAGAAAGGAGAATGCCAATGAATAAAATCAAACTGGGAAAAGCTGCAGTAAAGGCAGGGAAATTTATATTAAATAAATCACCTGATCCAGTTAAGAAATATGTAAAAACGAAGATAAAAGAAGAAGCAAAGGAACATTTTGTGGAACACGTGGAAGATCAAATTCAATCTAAAGCTGAAGATGCTTCCGATAATTTGCAAAAAGCAAAAAATGAGAACGCTGAGAAAGTTCATGATAGAGCAGACTCCGCCAAAGAAAAAATTCAGCATGCTCTTCTTAC
Organism: Falsibacillus pallidus; assembly: GCF_050990905.1. Taxonomy (GTDB): domain Bacteria; phylum Bacillota; class Bacilli; order Bacillales; family DSM-25281; genus Falsibacillus; species Falsibacillus pallidus_A. The sequence goes on along the minus strand of NZ_CP158866.1, from coordinate 2,180,269 downwards.
AGCAAGGGAAAAGCTTGGAAAAGTGAGAGAGGCTGGCGAAGAGCTGCAGTCCAAGATATCCGACTCTGAGTCAGGAAAAAAAGGGAAAGGATATCGCGGTATTAAAGGTCCTAAGGACGTGAAAAGTTATCAAAATATTAAAAGCATCCAAAATATTAAAAGCTCTGTAAACATTAAAAGCCCCAAAGATATTAAATCATCAGCAGACATTAAAATGTATAGCAATTAAATCATAAAAACAGGAGGAGATTGAATCATGGCCGTTCAAAAAAGTACTGATAGTTCAAGTTTAGCAGAAGTTATTGACCGTATTTTGGATAAAGGGATCGTTATTGATGCATTTGCCAGAGTTTCCGTCGTAGGAATTGAAATTCTTACAATTGAAGCGAGGGTGGTCATCGCAAGTGTGGATACGTGGCTTCGATATGCAGAAGCCGTTGGTCTTCTTACAGATGAAGTCGAGGAAAATGGACTTCCATCCCAATCCAATGAAAGATCACCGGGCTTCAGCATCTAATTAGGTAAAGTCGGAACAGCGGAGGCAGTTATGGAAATCAAAAAGGTAATGAAAACTGTATCTGATTTCTTCCAAGAAAATATAGCACCTCCCCACAAAATCACTTCGGTAGATCTACTGGAGGAGGATGGATGGAAAGTGACCATTGAAGTAGTGGAAGAAAAAGAGTACATGAAAAAATATGCCAAGGACGAAATGATAGGAATCTATACTGTCCTTGTTAATGAAAAAGGTGAAATTACATCCTTCAACCGGATAGATATCCGGTATAGGAGTGCAATAGGATAAACGCTAAAAGTGGAAAGTCCAGAGGAGAGTTGATGGCATGACGGTCTTAGAAAATAGGGAAAAAGCCCATGGGAAGACGATGATTCATGATGAAGTATCAGAGGGCACCATATCCCGCACCCTTGAGTATTTAAGGGCAGGTTATCCCGTTCATTTTTCCGGTCCAGCCGGTACAGGAAAGACCACAACCGCATTAGCCCTTGCCAAAAAGAGAAAACGACCCGTCATGATCATCCATGGCAATCCTGAATTGAACAACAAGGATATGATAGGCGACTTTACAGGCTATTCCAGTAAAAAGGTCGTCGATCGCTATGTGCGGAGTGTGTATAAAAAAGAAGAACACGTAACTGAATCGTGGAGAGATGGACGTCTATTGGAAGCAGTTAAAAATGGATGGACACTCATTTATGACGAATTCACGCGGTCGAAACCTTCTGCAAACAATCTTTTTCTATCCGTTATTGAAGAAGGAATCCTTCCTTTATATGGAACAAAGCAAACGGAGCCTTTCATTAGGGTTCATCCTGATTTTCGAATGATTTTTACCAGCAACCCTTTGGAGTATGCGGGTGTCTTTAAAACGCAGGATGCTCTATTGGACCGCATGATCACCATTCAGATGGACTATCTAAATCAAGATAGAGAATCGGTAATCATCGAGAAAAAAACAGGGCTTGATAAAAATGCAATAAAACTGATCACGGGATTGGTGTATCGGCTAAGGGAAAAGTGTTCCAATGAAAATGGAACGGGGCCGAGCATTCGGGCCTCTCTGATGATAGCGGAACTTGCCGAGCGGCAGGATATTGAAATCGATGGAGATGATCCAGATTTCCAGCGTCTATGTCTTGATGTATTGGAATTTCCAATCAAGAGACTCTCAGGAGAATCGGAACCTGAAAAATGGATAATGGAAGAATTAATGAATCTGAGCAAGTAAAGGAGTGTTTGTATGAGCAGCCAACAGGAAGAAACGGGAATTTATATTTTCGGAGCATTTCAAACCGAGGATGAAACGCCAATCGGAAAGATAGAAATTGAAGGCGTCGAAAGAGATATCTTCGTAATCAAATATCAAGATGCAGGGATCGCTGCCTGTGAAGCGCCTATGAAAATCTACCATCCGAACAGGAAGAATCTAATGATGCATCAACATGCTGTATCTATGATCATGGAGAAAAAAGAAGCAGTGATTCCAATAAGTTTTGGAAATGTATTTCATTCCAAAAAAGATGTCCAAGCATTGATGGAGAAATTATATCCACAGTTTGAAAAGCTCTTCCCGGAAATCAGGGGGAAAGTCGAACTCGGATTAAAAGTAATCGGGAAAAAGGAATGGCTTGAATCTATTGTAAAAGAAAATACGAAAATCTCTGAAATGTCGGCTACCGTCAAAGGAAAGTCAAAGGCCGCAGGCTATTATGACCGCATTAAATTGGGTGGTGCTGCACAAGAAGTATTTTCTGCGCTGCAGCAGCGAATGAAAGAAGACCTATTTCTTCCACTTTCGGAAAAAGCAGATGCTTCGAAGGTCAATGAACCAACAGGTGAAAAGATGCTGTTAAATGCTTCTTTCCTTGTTGATAAGGAAAATGAAGGCCAGTTTGATCAATTAGTGAATGACCTTCATGAAAAATGGAAAGGTAAAGTGGATTTTCAATATAGCGGACCTTGGCCCGCATACAATTTCGTAAACATCCGTTTAAAGGTAGAAGAAGCTGGATGATTCACAAATTGGTTTCAACCCCTATTAATCTAGTGATTAAAATCGCTGAGAAGATAAAAGAAGAAGCTGATAAGGAATTATATGACCTGCCTACCATCCAGCAAAAACTTATTCAGCTTCAGATGATGTTTGAATTGGGAGAAATCCCCGAAGAAGCATTCGAAGCAAAAGAACAGGAATTGCTAATAAGATATGAGGCAGCCAAACGCAAAGAAATGGAAGAGTGGAAGAAACTTACTGAATAAGCCATGAGGAGAGGGTGTGTATGGATCGATTAGTATATGTATACGGATTAATTCCACATCAAGAGATAGAAGAGCATCCATTGCGACCGGATATACCAGGTTTTGATGGCGACCCCCTCCAAGCAGTGGATTGTGGAGAGGTAACTGCGGTAATAAGCGGTTTGGACGCTAAATTGAACTCTGAAGAAGCTTTAAAAGAAAAAATGGAAAAAGACATGGAGTGGCTGCAAGAAAAGGCCTTTCATCATCACGAAACAATTTTAGCCCTTTATAAAAATTATACAATTATTCCTTTGAAATTCTGTACGATTTATAAAAATGAAGAGAACCTTTTAGAAGAAATCAGAGGAAAACAAGAATCTTTAAAACATACTTTCACTGTCCTTCAGGGCAACGAAGAGTGGAATTTAAAAATATATTGCGACGATAATGTTTTTAATAAAGAGCTGGTCCTTCATCATTCGGAGATTGAAGAAAAGCGAGCTGAAATAGCATCTCTTTCTCCAGGGAAACAATTCTTTGAAAAAAGGAAACTGGATCAGATGGTGGAAAAAGAGATTGAAGCAGAAAAAACGAGGATCTGTGAGAACGTCCATGCAAGACTCATGGAATTCTCAGTCCATTCAGCTGTTAAGAAGAATTGGAGCAAGGACATGACAGGGGCTCATGAGAAAATGGCTTGGAATAGTGTATTCCTGATCGATTCAAATTCTGTTGATCGATTCCAAGACATAATAAGATCTCAGGAAGAATCGCTAAAGGATAAAGGTTGGAGACTTGAGGCAACCGGCCCTTGGCCAGCCTACCATTTCTCAAGCTTCTCTTAATCGGAGGTATATAAATGCCTATAAAGGAATCATTAGAGAATAAGGATATTGCCTTAATAGATATATTAGATGTCATCCTGGATAAAGGAGTCGCCATTAAAGGGGACTTAATCATATCCATTGCAGGGGTCGATCTTGTCTATCTGGATTTAAGGGTCTTGATTGCCTCTGTTGAAAAACTTGTAAGTTCAAAAAATGAAAGATCAGATTTGCGTTCTATTCAATTCGATAAACAAAGGGAGGAACTTTCAGATGCAGCCTGTAAAGAGCAACCATGGAAGAATCAATCTGGATCCTGATAAGGCTGAGGCTGGACTGGCCCAACTTGTCTTAACGGTTGTAGAACTATTGCGCCAGATTGTCGAGAGACATGCAATCAGAAGGGTGGAAGGCGGGACTCTTACAGAGGAGCAAATTGAAAACCTTGGGGTCGCCTTAATGAATCTGGAAGATAAAATGGAAGAATTAAGGAATGTATTCGGTTTGGAAGCAGAGGATTTAAATATTGATTTAGGTCCTTTAGGAAATTTGCTTTAAATGGAGGTGAGGATCTGTGGCAGTAGAACACAATATGCAGTCCAGTACAATTGTGGACGTGCTTGAAAAAATCCTGGATAAAGGGGTAGTCATTGCGGGTGATATATCCGTTGGAATTGCCGATATCGAACTTCTTACAATAAAAATAAGGCTCATTGTTGCCTCAGTTGATAAAGCCAAGGAAATTGGCATGGACTGGTGGGAAAACGATCCTTACTTAAGCTCAAAATCATCTTCCGGGAATACAAAAGCCCTTGAAGAAGAAAATCGCAAACTTAATGAAAGATTGGAAAAACTTGAAAAACAATTAACAACTAACCAATAATAATATTTCGGAGGGATAAACATGGCAGACCAAACAAAATTAGAGCAAACTCAAACGGAGAATTCGAACAGCAATTCTAATAACAGTGATAATACTAAACAAAAACGAAGCGCACCATTAAAACGTACGGTAGCGGGAAGCATTCTTGGAGCTACAATCGGCTACTTGGCTACTCCAGAGAACGGGAAGAAACTTCTGGCAAAAATAGATACGGAAGAACTTAAATCAAAAGCAGCCGATTTTGGCAAATCAGCTAAAGAGAAATCCAAAAAAGGTGCAGTCAGTTTAAAATCTTCTGCAGCGAATCTATTTAAAAAAGACCACGATGATGCTTCTAATCAGGACACAGATAGTGCAGAAAACCAAAAGCAGGATGAAGAATATGATTCCATCAAAAATGAAAATGAAGAATTGAAATCACGTTTGGAAATGCTTGAAGGAAAACTGGAACAGCTCCTTGATACTAAAGATGACGATGATGAAGACGAAGAAGACGATGAAGAGGAAGAAGATACTAAATCAAAAAAATCAAAAACCAAAAATAAAACGAAAAAAAATGAGGAGCAAGAAGATGATTTAGAAGATGAAGACGATGAAGATGAAGACGAGGACGAAGAAGAGAAAGAGGAAAAAACGAAAAAGAAATCTTCATCTAATAAGTCTAAAGGAAAGAAAACAGCGAAGAAAACGAATAAATCAAAAAAGAAAGACGATGAAGAAGATGATGAAGAGGAAGAAAACGACGAAACTTCTTTATCGAGCGATGATGATACGACTTCTTAATGAAAATGATGTTGGAGGGGAACAGATATGAGCCAAGAATCGAAGGATAATGTATTGGAGTTTTTGGTGAATATAGCTAATGAACATGATTTTTCGCTTGATCTTACTTTGAATGTCAAAGGATCCCTGATTTCTGGGACACTTGTGTCAGCCAAAGAATATTTTGAAACCTTAAGTGAAACGTTTGAAGAAGGAAGCGAGATTTCTGAAAAGATCAGTGAACAGCTGGTACATGCAAGTGAATCTGCTGCTAAAGGCGGAAGCGAAGTTCAGTTCATTCATCTGAAAAATACTAAAGTGTACGTTGGAGACTCTAAGCCGACCCCTTCTAAGGGGAAGGTGTTATGGCGAGGGAGTCTTGGGAATGTGGATGGTTTCTTTCTGGGAAAAATCGCAGAGTCTAAAACTTCCACAAGCAAAAAATAAATCATATAAATCAAAATACCCTCAATCCTTTTCTGTTGACTTGATGACAGAAGGGGATTGAGGGTATTTTAATTAAGTCGATAACTCTTTTATGGCTGCTACAGCTTCTCCAAGTATTTCTTCTATTATTTCTTTTGCAGATAATCCATCTTTAAGCAGACGAATTCCCTGGCCAGCCCATAAAGACATGTAATCCGGGTTTTCTTTCGTGGCAGCTGCCCTACGAATATCCCCGGTCAACGAATTTTGGGATGGAAAAGGAAGGGGCTTCGTTCCTGAGTCTTCAAAGTCATGAATAAATTTATTTTGAATTCCCTTCGCTGGTCTTCCCGAAAAGCTTTTTGTTAAAACAATTTGATCTTCAGTGCTGTTTAACAATGCTTTTTGATAGGCTGGATGTGCACCTGATTCAATGCTTGTTAAAAATCTAGTGCCCATTTGCACGCCGCTCGCACCTAACAAAAGGCTAGCTGCCAATCCTTGGCCATTCATGACTCCCCCGGCCGCAATCACGGGAATCTTGAGGTTGTGCTTCATCTGGGGAATGAGGGAAAATGTCCCGATGTTTGCCCCATTTGGGTATTTATCCACATCAAATGTGCCTCTATGTCCACCTGCATCACTCCCCTGGGCAACGACAATGTCCACACCTTGCTGCTGAGCCATCAGCCCTTCTTCAACTGTGGTTGCCATTGAGATCACTTTCATCCCTGCTTCTTTAGCCGCCTTCATTTTAACAGAAGGAAGCAGTCCGAATGCGGTGCTGATAATGGGAACCTCCTCGTCAAGCAGTACTTGAAATTGCTCATCGAACAAATCCGTGACAACTGGCTTTTCTGTGCTGTGAGGGATCCCGAGTTCCCGGCGAAATTCGTTCAGTATTTCCTGGACTTTCAAATAACCTTCCGAGGATTCGTTCATATCAGTAGAAAATAAATTGACAGAAAAAGGCTTATCTGTCAATTGACGAATTTTTTGGATGGCCTCCCTTAAGGCAGGGGGTTTTAAGTAAGCACCACCTAATGTACCGAGGCCGCCTGCATTGGATACGGCCGCCACAAGTTCAGGAGTTGTTGGTCCGCCGGCCATTCCAGCCAGTAGGATGGGGTAATCAATCTGCAGGATTTCGCATACTTCCGTCTTAAACATAATGAGCAACTCTCCTTTTGTCAGCGCTTTCTGTTAAATTAAGATTAATTCTAGTAGAATGATAGTGCAATTAATTTGTCTGGTTTTTTATAGAAATGACTGAAAAACAAATTGGAGTGGGTGGAATCGTGATTGAGAAGAAAAAAGTATATATTGAAACTTTAAAATCAAACAGGGATATATGGGTGTACACCCCAGAAAGCTACAATCAAGATGATAGGGAATACCCTGTCTTGTATATGTTTGATGGCCAGAATTTATTCTTGCATGATGGAGGAAGCCAGGAAAAATGGGAAGCGGATAAAGCTGCTGAATATCTAAATTTGAAAATTGGGGCGGAAATTATCATTGTAGGAGTGGATCACGGGGAAGAAGAAAGATTGAATGAATATAATCCATGGTATTTAGAGAAGCATCAATTCGGGGGTAAGGGAGACGCCTATCTGGACTTTTTGGCAACAGAACTGAAATCATTCATAGACCGTAATTACAGGACACGCCAAGAACCCACCCATACGGCCATTGGCGGGAGTTCCCTTGGAGGGTATATGTCCATATATGCTGCTGCCAAATATCCCGAAATATTTGGTAAGGTTTTAGCCATGTCCAATGCTCTTTGGCATGATGAAGGAAAATTGAAGGAGTTCATCAAAGAAAATGGACTCCAACACGATTTAAAGATTTATTTGGATACGGGCAGAAAAGAATCCGACGACAAAGCATTCAATTCTCTAACCGTTAAGCAGCACGAAGAATTATCACACATTTTAATCGAAGCGGGAATGAAAGAGGAAAACATGAAACTTAAATTCGACCCAGAAGGCGTACACAATGAAATTCACTGGAGAAAACGATTGCCCGAAGCACTGTGCTGGCTCTTTTCTTAAAGTAAGAAAGAGGAAAGTGATTTCTGAAAATGGTGGTTAAAGATTCGTAAATGGTGATTGGGAGGGAATCTGCGACACTCCAGCGGAATAACGGGCTGGCAAGACCCCACAGCGAAGCGAGGAGGCTTGCGAGTTCGTCCGCGGAAAGGGAGTGGATTCCCTCTCAATCTTTTCTGCACTGTAACCAATGGCTTCTAGTCCATTTTCTTTTCTTTTTCCTTTGCAGCAACGTAAGGCTTTTCTTTTGTCTGTATAGCAAATGAAAAAACCTTTCCAGCACACGATTTAAAGAAAACGAACGTAAACATAATCAAATGAATAGGAAATCCTATCAAGTCCATCAAATGGTAGCTTCCGGCCTTTTTGAGAATCAGAAGGATGCTCCAAATGTAAATAAAAAGGCTAATTATTGACAGGATAGGCTGGGATGGGATTGCTGCTATGCAGTAAATAAAGAAAATAATACTTGATAAAATCCACAGGGTTATGAGGGAAAGAGGAAAAAATCTGGCTTTCTCTATATAATCACCTGATGATTTATTCCAATTTCTGAACAGCGGCTTCCATCCAGCAGATTCCTCATTCTTTGAAATAACATATTTGCCGCTCCAGGAAGTAGCTTTTTGGTGTAAAGACAGAAAACTTTGTGTAATAGCAAAGCCTGGCAGAACATCCTTTCTCGCTTCATAGTGGCCGCCCAGCTTGAAATAATCATCCCGTCTGCAAATGAAGCATTCTTCAAAGCCTCCATATCTTGAAGTCCCTTGATGGGAATGTGCAATTGTAGTTAACGAGAATAAAAATATTGAAAAAGCTGAAGAAAATACATTGATCCAATCCGTCAAGCGTTTATAAGGTGATATGGTAAGAATGCCTTTGCAAAACTGCATTTGAAATGCTTCCATAATTCTCAGCATCCCACCCGGTTCAAACCATGTGCTGCTGTCGATAAATATAATGTAATCACCTGTAGCAGCTTTCGCCCCATGCCAGCAATCCCAATTCTTTTTTTTCCACCCTATTCCGACAGGGGGAGCCTCTAACAGGTAAACATTGGATTTCATCTCTATTTTCAGTTTTGGCAAAGTTTCCTTATCCCCAACGATCAATATTTCATATGGCTGTACTTCTTGGTGAAAAATGGATTTCACCAGTCGTTCTACTTGTTCTTTACTTGAATCATTGATAATGATGACAGATGTCTTTCTGATTAGGGTTAAGTGGCGGGGATTACAATCCCTTTGGATGACAGGGATTTTATATAGAAGCAGGATTTGAAGGGTGACGGCAATACAAAACCAAATAAACATATAATTTTACCCCTTTCATAAACAGGTGTCTCCATTTTGTCCAAATCCTGATAGAGGAATACATAAAATGAAGAAGGGTAATGAAGATGTAATAGAAATATTATTTAAACTGAACTGAATCTTATTGAGGTTTTAGATTTAAGGGTATAAAATAGTAAAGTATTTTATGAAAGGGAGTTGATACAGTTTGAGTAAACCTGCAGATCCAGACCCATCTAACTCGAGGGAGCTCACTCTTAGTTTTATCGAGCTGGGTTGTCCGACCGTATCAGCTCCATCGGATGTAGAATGAGGCTTCCTTTTGAAAAAAGGAGGTTAAAGAATGTATCAAATTTATAAAACGTCGCCAGATAGACAGCTGGAACAAATTGAAGAATTCACCCCTGGATGCTGGATTAATATGATTGCTCCGAAAGAAGAGGAAATCCAGTACGTATCCCAGGAATTGGATATACCACTTGATTTTATGAAAGATGCCTTGGATGACGAGGAGAGGTCAAGGATTGAGAAAGAGGATGACAATGTCTTAATCATCGTGGATTACCCTTATACAACCCATGATGAATCAGGATTCCCCATCTATGAAACCATTCCTATCGGACTCATCATAACGCCAAAGTGCTTCATTACGGTTTCTTTAAAAGAAACTCCGATCTTGAATATTTTTGAGAGTAATAAAATCAGAGAGTTCTATACGTTTAAGAAAACGAGATTTGCCTTGCAGATTCTTTCCGTCATTTCATCCTACTATCTGCGCTACCTTAAGCAGATCAACAAAAAGATGAATGAAGTGGAACGGGAACTGCATGATTCCATGAAAAATAAAGAATTATATGCATTCCTGGCATTGGAAAAAAGTCTGGTCTACTTCACCACTTCGTTAAAACCGAATAAAGTGGTGCTTGATAAAATCATGAGATTTAATTATTTGAAAATGTACGATGAAGATAAGGACCTTCTTGAAGATGTCATCATTGAAAATACACAGGCCAGTGAAATGGCTGAAACCTATAGTTCCATACTTAGCAGGATGATGAATGCTTTTTCATCGATTATTTCCAATAACCTGAATATCGTCATGAAATTCCTTACTTCTGTTACGATTGTGCTCTCCATCCCGACGATGGTGGCGAGTTTCTTTGGGATGAATGTGAATATCCCGTTTCAGCACAGCACTCATGCTTTTTTAATTACTTTAGCCTTCGCTGGGGGATTTGCGAGCGTGACGGCATTTATATTCTGGAAGAAGAGATATTTTTAATTACAGCCCCGCTTGAAAAGGCGGGTCTTTTCTTTATAATTACCTATGAAACCGCTGTTGATTTCCGTTCAAGACTTCGCTTTCCGAGGGCGGCGGCAAGCCTCCTCGTCGCTGCGCTCCTGCGGGGTCTTGCCTACCCCGCTTTTCCCACCGGAGTCTTCGTCTTGCACTCCAATCAACAGCTAGAAAGCAGCCAAAATCAACACATCCTTCTAGCATAGACTTAAATAAAAAAAGCCGGGATTGCCCGGCTTTTTGTCAATAGATAAGAAAGTATAAAATTTCTGAGTGAAGTGCTGTCCAGCTCCAGCGCCTAGCCCCTCGAGTCATAAGCCGTACCTCTACGGAAATCAGGATTTCCTTCGTGGTCCGTCTTATGCTGGTCGGGGCTGAACAAGGCGCTTGCGCTTTTCTTATTCCAATGTTCTTCGATGAATTCGTCCCTGCCTGAGATGGCACGGTCTTTTTTATAGGCGTCAGGCTCTTTCTTGTAAAAATGCTGATGGTAGTCTTCTGCAGGGTAAAATACAGCTGCAGGGAGGATTTCAGTGACGATCGGTTTTGAAAATTTTCCGCTGTCTGCCAGCTCTTTTTTCGTTTTCTCAGCCAGTTCTTTTTGCTTATCATTGTGGTAGAAGACGGCTGTCCGATATTGATCACCGCGGTCATGAAACTGCCCGCCGGCATCAGTGGGATCGATTTGTGGCCAGTATAGTTCCAAGAGCTGCTCATATGGGAAAATGGCTGGGTCAAATTTGATCTGAACAACTTCGTAATGTCCAGTATTTCCTTTTTTTACATCTTCATATGCAGGGTTTTCTACATTCCCGCCGGAATATCCCGATGTGACAGAGATAATTCCCGGAAGTTCGTCGAACGGCTTAACCATACACCAGAAGCATCCACCTGCGAAGGTAGCTAATTCGTGTTGATTTCCCATCAATCATTCCTCCTAAAACTCAAGTAAATGGATGGACAAATCTTACCACTTTTCCTTTATTGTGTGCAATAAAATTGTTTTATAGAGTACAGTGTCTCTTATTAATTCCTGCGAGTATCATTTAATCATGTTATGATGAAATAAGAAATTTGTAGAAAATGATCGAATTGAGGTGCGTTTTATGTATATTGTCCATTCTACGTTTAAAGTTCCACCTGAGAAAGCGCAAGAAGTAATCTCCATTTATCAAAATCGTTCACGCAAAGTGGATAAGGCAGAGGGTTTTTTAAGATTCCTATTGTTCCAAAATGATAAGAAGCAAGGAGAATTGACTGTTCATATGGAATGGGAGTCAAAAGAACATTACTTAAAGTGGGTGACCAGCAGCGAATTTAAAGAAATTCATGACCTGGAGAAAAAGTATCCCGATCAAGAGCTTGCTGTTGTCATCCCAACAGTCGAAAAATTTAAGGTTGTGGCATTATGAATAAGAATCCATATGAAAGTGTCATAGAACAAGCGATCGAATTGATTTACAAGAAGTATCCATCCCTTGATGAACGATATGGGGAAGCAGGAAGGCAAAAATGCTACGATGACAACGTCCACCACTTGAACTACTTGGACAGTGCCTATTCAATAAGGGATGAAAAAGTATTCAAAGACTATGCTTTGTGGTTGAATAGTGTACTTGTCAGCCGTGGAATGAAATCAGATCATTTGATTGATAATTTTGTATTTCTAAAGCAATCCTTTTCAGATGTTACAACAATGGATTCGGAACGAAAAAAAGGATACGTACAGTATTTAACGTCCGCCGTGAAATCCATTCAGGAGCAGAAATGATACTATATTCAGAAAATTCTTAAATGTATTATTTTTCAGGAAATAGACGAAAATCGTCATTTTTCGATGAATTTCTTCTTATAATGCACTAATGTAATCAATGGGAAAACATATCGGTAAGAGTGATAGTGAATGTAGAAAAAAGATGCCATTCCCTGTCCCTTTGGATAATCAGTCGTCCAATCCTTTTTTTCCATTGAACGAAGCAAATAATGAATGCCATCCTCTATTTCTTTTGTAGGTTCACTATGAAAAGCAATAAGAGCATCCAGTGCCCAGGCTGTATGGGTCAAAGTGCTTTCCCCTAAAGGGACATACGCTTTTTTTATATCGCTCAGGCATGATTCCCCCCAGCCGCCATCTTCGTTCTGTATGCTTTTGAGCCAAGAAAGAGATTTTCTGATAGCGGGCTCAAGAGGTGAATGTCCTGCAGCTGAAAGTCCGGTCAATGCTGCCCATGTTCCATAGATGTAGCAAATCCCCCATCTACCATACCAGGAGCCATCTGTTTCTTGGTTTTCCATGAGCCACTTGATTCCTTTTTGCATCCTCTGACTAGGTTTCACAGAATAAGTGTAATTTCCCAAAAACTCCAGAGTCCTTCCAGTCAAATCGGGTGTTGAAGGGTCTAACAGAATAAACTCTGCTCCTTCCATGGGAATCAGGGAGAGGAGGGGGTTATTCATGTCCTTTTCAAATGCAGGCCATCCCCCGTCCTCATTCTGCATTGATAATGTCCATTTCATCCCTCTTTGCCAAGACTTTGCGCAATAGGAATCAAGCGAGACATAGGGAATGATAGAGCGGAGAGAGGCAGTTGTATCATCAACATCGGGATTCATTGAATTCCCATGGGAAAATCCCCATCCACCCGGATTGCCTTTTTCATTATGGAGCGCCCAATCCCCCTTTTTAGTTTGCTGCTGGCTTAATAGGTAATGTACACCTTTCAGAAGTGATTCGTTGTCTTCTGCTACACCTGCCAGTGTGAATGCGTGGCAAATCAAGCCTGTATTCCATACGTTTGCCGTTGTATATTGAATGTGAGTATAGCCGTTTATTTGGCATGACATAGATTTTAATCCTTCTACCGCTTTTGAGATGACTTGGTGCTCCTTTGGATGACCAATGCTCAGCAATGCAAATATCATATAAAATGTAGAACTGAAATAATTAAGAAGTGTCCCATCTTCTTCAATTCTCCCCAGCATATACTCTACCGCTCTTTCTATCCCTTTATGCCGCAATGTATGGGGGAGGCCAGAAAGTGCTTTCACTCCCTTTTGAATGGCGGAAGAAAGAGATATCCATTCTTTAGAACGGAAATCCTGCCATTCTTCATTATTTTCATTACGAATATTCAAATGATCCAATGATGGGAGCTGTCCTTTTGGAAGTTGGAATTTAGATGCAGCTATGATGGATAAAGGGGCAAGATTTGAGCGTCCGAACACGGATATATCGAAAAAATTCAGAGGGAATGATGGAGGGAGAAGCAAGAATTCAGGAGGGAGAGGGAAATAAGCTGGCCATTTATAGTTTCCTGTCATTGCTAAGAATAGTTTAGTGTAAAGTTTTGCTTCTTTTATTCCACCCTTTTGAATAATGAATTTTTGGGCTTTAATCATATGCGGGTCATGGACCTTGCTATTTCCGGAAGCCAATAAGGCATAGTATGCATCAATGGTCAGGGAAAGGTTTCCCTCCGGTTCATCATGAAATAGCTTCCATGCGCCGTTTGGATGCTGTCTGCTTTTTATCCTTTCTGAGAGGGAGAGAATAAGATCCCGCTCCGGCACCTCTAATGATAATAAAAGTATGATCATGTAGGCATCTGTGATGATTCCTGTTTCAAAAGGATACTCCCATGAGCCATTACCTGTTTGATCCTCCATAAGCTTTAAGACGAGTTTTTCTATTTCCATATCAACCAATTCGGCAATCAAGGATTATCACCTCCGCAATGTTTATATATATTCTTTTTGAGGTACAGTCATTCTGCATTAACTTTTCACTGTTTAAATTTATGACTTTGATACTTTACCATGATGAAATTTTTCGTTGACAAGCATTTGAATCCCTGATAATGTATTCATGTAAATTAAATAGAAATCCTCATCAGTGCAAAGGTGAGGTAGAGGCGCAGTGTTTATAAGTAAGATGATGGAGAAACTGGGGTTTTGCTGAAAATCATCCTAAAGGAAACATTGCCGAAGCACCATATCCCCCACGGTTATGGGAGCTGGGACTGTATTCGAAAAGATGCAGGACTGTCATGGATCATTGGTCCATGATGAACTATCGATTTGCTGTCTGATGCGGTTTAGGGATCACACCGTATTTAGGTGTGTTTTTTTTATGCAAAAAATGCAGCCAACCCTTCTCGCACAGCAGAAAAAAGAAAAAGGAGAGGGTTCATTTGAGTAAGACAAACAAGCTAGGATTATGGATTCTGACTGCTTTGGTAGTTGGAAACATGGTGGGTTCGGGGATATTTATGCTTCCTCGTACACTTTCGGAGGTAGCAAGCCCTGCAGGAGTTCTGCTTGCATGGGTATTAACTGGAGCGGGGGTTCTTGTGACAGCCTTGGTATTTGGAAATCTGGCGATTAGAAAGCCAAATCTGAACGGGGGGCCTCAGATTTATGCAAAGGAATTGTTTTCGAAAGGTTCAAATGCATCCATTCTGTCAGGATATATGTCCACCTGGGGGTACTGGATCGGGAATTTAGCTGGAAATATTGCTATTATTACAACTTTTGCAGGATATTTATCTTCCTTCTTCCCGATTTTGACCAGCAGTGCAACAATAATGACAATCGGCAGCTTTTCATTGAAAACCGGTAACGCATTAACATTTCTTGTCTGCACCCTTTTATTGTGGACAACTCATTTCATCATTTTGCGCGGCCTTGAAAACGCGGGGAAATTAAATTTTGCTGCGACAGCCACTAAAGTCATCGGATTTTTCCTTTTCATCGTCATCGCACTATTTGCATTTGAGAAAACCAATATTCTTCCTTTTGCAGAAGCGCAAATGGATGATGCTGGCAATAAAGTTGGATTATTAGGCCAGATCAATCATGCAGCCGTTGCTACCTTATGGGCATTCATTGGTGTAGAATCTGCTGTAGTATTTGCATCCAGGGCCAAGAAACAAGTGGATGTTAAAAGGGCAACAATCCTTGGGCTTTTGATTGCTTTGGGCATCTATATTGGAATAAGCACTTTAGTAATGGGGCTGTTAAATCACTCCGAGCTTGTACATTCGGATAAACCATTGATTGATGCCATCTCTTCTGTCACTGGTCCAATCGGTGGCAAACTGCTTGCAGCCTTAGGCTTGATCAGTTTGCTCGGATCGACTATCGGCTGGGTCATGCTCAGCTCGGAAGTACCCTATCAAGCTGCAAAACAGGGATTATTCCTTCCATCATTCCTGAAAGAAAATAAGAATGGCCTTCCGATATTCTCATTGATCGTAACTAACTCGCTTGGCCAGCTTTTCATTTTTTCAACCATCTCAAATTCGATTTCGGATGCTTTTAATTTTGTCATTACTATTGCGACATTATCTTATTTAGTCCCTTATTTCATTTCTTCTGTATTCCAAATTAAGATGGTCGTAACAGGAGAAACATATGAAGGGCATTTAAGAAACAGGATAATAGATGGAATCATCGGCATTTTGTCGACTGTATATTCTACTTGGGTCATCATTGCTGGTACAGCCGATTTAAAAACGTTCCTATTTGGAATGGGGCTGCTCGCGAGCGGAATCGTTTTCTATGGAAAATTACAAAAAAGCCAACGCAGTCAACTTCCGGAAAAATTATCAGCATAGCTTAAAAGCACCAGGAATGCCTGGTGCTTTTTTTAATACAATCCTCTATATTCCTCAATATCCGGCTGTATACGCCATTAATTCTTAAAATGGCAATATAAGTGTCAGTGATAACGTTTTCACTAACTTTCTCGCCCAAATCCCCACTACTTCCCGCTTTACCCTTGAATCATTCAATCAGCATGTTACGATAGTAAACGTTGTGAAAAAACACGAACAAAACGCGAACAAAAGGGGCGAAAATATAAATGTTAAAGAATAAAACAATCGCATTTCTTGGTGCGGGATCCATGGCGGAAGCCATGATTTCCGGAATCGTGAAATCAGGTTTAATGCCTGCATCCCAGGTTATTGCTACAAATAAAAGCAACGTTGACAGATTGAATGATCTTACAGATAAATATGGAATTAAAGGAATTCAAAGAAATCAATTAAATATGAATGAAGTCGACATCATCATTTTAGCCAT
The DNA here is from genome assembly GCF_050990905.1 of Falsibacillus pallidus. Lineage (GTDB taxonomy): Bacteria > Bacillota > Bacilli > Bacillales > DSM-25281 > Falsibacillus > Falsibacillus pallidus_A. The sequence goes on along the minus strand of NZ_CP158866.1, from coordinate 2,163,886 downwards.
GAAGCCTAAAGACATTGATGCTGCGCTTGATTCACTTAAGGATGAAATTTCTTCAAAACATATCATCGTATCGGTGCTCGCAGGAATTTCAACATCAAGAATGGAAGAAGGGCTTCCTGATGGCCAGCAAGTGCTGAGGGTGATGCCGAATACATCCAGTATGCTGCAGGAATCTGCCACCGCTGTTGCGGGAGGCCGCCATGTTTCGATGGATACTGTGATGGAGATTAAACAACTCCTTTCTTCCATCGGGGAAGTTTATTTGATCGATGAAGCACAAATGGACATTTTCACCGGCATTGCAGGGAGTGGTCCAGCTTACTTCTATTATTTAATGGAGCATATCGAGAAGACAGGTCAGCAAGAAGGGCTTGATAAAGAAACAGCGAGAAAAATCGGCGCCCAAACGATTTTAGGTGCGGCAAGAATGATGCTGGAACAAAGTGATTCTCCAACTGAACTAAGAAAGAAAGTCACTTCGCCAAATGGAACAACTGCAGCCGGATTGGAAGCTCTTAAAGAAAATGGCGGAGGCAAAGCGATATCGGAAGCAGTCAAAAGCGCAGCGAGAAAATCCGAAGAAATCAGCGTCCAATTAGAAAAACAACTAGTTACCCAATAAACACAAGAATTAACAGGAGTGATTGTATTGACACAGGAAGGAAGCAGAATCGTCATCAAAATTGGAAGCAGTTCTTTAACGAGTGCTCACGGTGAAATCAGCAGGAGAAAACTTGAGCGTCTAGTCGAGCAGGTCGTTCAACTGAAAGATGAAGGACATGAAGTGCTGCTTGTCAGTTCTGGTGCTGTAGCAGCCGGCTATCGAAAATTGGGGTGTTTAGACCGTCCCGTTTCCCTGCCTGAAAAACAAGCTGCAGCTTCCATCGGGCAAGGGCTTCTAATAGAAGCTTATTCAGAATTATTGCTTTCACATGGATATGTAGGTTCGCAAATTTTAATAACAAGAAGCGATTTTACAGATGAAAACAGATATATGAATGCAAGAAACACAATCAACGTCTTGCTGGAAAGAGGCATCATTCCGATCGTCAATGAAAATGATACGGTAACGGTCGAACGCTTGAAGTTTGGTGATAACGATACTCTTTCAGCAAAGGTTGCAGGGCTTGTCGATGCAGATATGCTGATGATCTTATCAGATATCGACGGCTTATATAATGCTGATCCAAGAAAGGATCCTAATGCAGAGCTGCTCACCCGTGTGGATCAAATTACACCTGAGATCGAAAATGCTGCAGGAGAACCTGGAAGTTCTGTAGGTACAGGCGGAATGAGATCGAAAATCGATGCTTTCAAAATTTCGATGGCATCTGGAATTGAAGCATTCCTTGGGAAAGCCAATGTAAAAAACATCCTGGTGGATGCGGTCCATGGAGAGGCGAAAGGAACTTACTTTACAACGGATAAGAACCAAGTGAACCTTAACAAGAAAAAACAATGGATTGCATTCAATTCTGGTCCGGAAGGAGAACTTGTCATCGATAATGATACAAAGACCCTTATCACTGAAAAAAAGGAAAGTTTGCTTTCTTCCGGTATTTACTCTGTAAATGGTCGATTCAAAAAGAATTCAGTTGTCCGTGTCCTCGATCTGAATCGAAAAGAGCTAGGTTTGGGAGTTGTCAACTATTCATCCAAAGAGCTAAAAAACATCCTGGACGATTCCAATTCAAAAGAACTGAACAATATAGCAGTAGACATCGAACACTTAGTCTGCCATCTGGAATTATCAATACCAACAGGTGTGTAACAATTAGACTTTATTATTGATATGTTTATTTCAACTGCCTTCGAGCTGTTGATTGGAGTGCAAGACGTAGACTCCGGTGGGAAAAGCGGGGTAGGCAAGACCCCGCAGGAGCAGAGCGACGAGGAGGCTTGCCGCCGCCCTCGGAAAGCGAAGTCTTGAACGGAAATCAACAGCGTTGTTGAATAAGGTTAATAATTAAAGGAGGATTTGATGGGTTTAAAAGAAAAAGAATTACAAACAACTGTTGAAATGCAAGGAATCAAAGCTAAGGAAGCTTCAAAGGAATTAAATTTAATCAGTACGAAGCAAAAAAATGAAGCACTATTTATCATTGCAGAAGAACTGGAAAAAGAAGCATCAAGCATCTTAAAGGAAAATGAAGCAGATCTTGAAGCAGGGAAACAGAAAGGCTTCGATCAAGCATTCATGGACCGATTGAAATTAACGGAAGATAGAATTGCAGATTTTGCCCAAGGTTTGAGGGAAGTTGCTGCACTTGAGGATCCAACAGATAAAGTAGTATCCGAATGGACCTTGGAGAACGGTTTGAATGTCTCGAAGGTGACAGTCCCACTCGGCGTTCTTGGAATGATCTATGAAGCGCGTCCAAATGTTACTGTGGATGCAACAGGATTGGCATTGAAGTCAGGAAACGCCATTATCTTGAAAGGCGGTTCATCAGCCATTCATTCCAACTCTGCTATTGTCAAAGTCATTCACCAAGCATTGGAGAAGACGGCGATTCCTAAAGAGGCGGTTCAATTCATTGAATCTACAGATCGTAAGACAGCACAAAAACTATTTACCATGAAAGAATATGTGGATGTCCTCATTCCGCGTGGAGGAGGAGCACTAATAAAAGCCGTTGTAGAAAATGCAACCGTGCCGGTATTAGAAACAGGAGTAGGGAATTGTCATCTGTACATCGATCGAGAGGCAGACTTGGAAAAAGCCTTAAACATCGTTGTCAATGCGAAGACAGACCGTCCTGCTGTTTGTAATGCGGCAGAAACGCTTATCATTCATGAAGAGTGGTTCAATAGGCATTACAAAGAGTTGGAAAGTGTATTCAAAAATCATTCTATAAATGTCCATGGCGATTCTACAGTTATTGAATATTTATCAGATGCAGCACCTGCTGACGAAAACGACTGGACCAATGAATATCTCTCACTTGATATAGCCGTCAAAGTGGTAAAAAGTCAGAAAGAAGCTATTCAGCATATAGAAAATTACGGGACGAAGCACTCTGAAGCCATTATTACAGAAAACGAAGAAGCGGCAGATTCATTTATGAAAAGGGTGGATGCAGCAGCTGTATACCACAATGCTTCGACAAGATTCACTGATGGTGGGGCGCTTGGATTCGGAGCGGAAATTGGGATATCGACTCAAAAACTTCATGCCCGTGGACCGATGGGATTGCCTGCACTTACGACAGTGAAGTTTCAAATGAGAGGCAGCGGTCAGATCAGAAATTAAGAATATAATGAGGAAAAGGATAGCTTAAGGGCTATCCTTTTTTTGTCGATTAATATGGAAGAAAAACGAAAAGAAAGGACTTACCCCACTCATTTTTTGACAAATTTTTTTAGACGAGCATGATAAGTTGTAAGAAGATTCAGTCTTTATTAAAGGAGGCTAAATACTTTCAGGTTTTTGTAATCTTGATAATTCGATTAGTCATATGCCTGTTCTATCTTACATAATTTGTAGTGATTAGATAGACAACTTGGCATGTGAAACACATAAAGAAAGGTGGATGCCAGTGATTTAATATGAAAGCGCTCTCTCGAATTCTATTTATTACTTATCAAGGGGGAAAGAATATGTCGGATACAGTGAAAATTGGATTGATTCAGGCAAAACACGATGTAGACGGAAATGAAACAGTGGCCGCCCATAAAGAAAAGGCAATTGAAAAGCATATCAAACTGGTCCGTGAAGCAGCGGAAAAAGGTGCGAATATCATCTGTCTGCAAGAGATTTTCTATGGACCTTATTTCTGTGCAGAACAAAATACGAAATGGTATGAATCTGCAGAAGAAATTCCAAATGGGCCAACGACAAAAAGATTCCAGGAACTTGCTAAGGAATTAGGTTCGGTCATTGTCCTCCCTATATATGAAAGAGAAGGGATCGCTACATATTACAACACTGCTGCAGTCATTGATGCTGATGGATCCTATTTAGGCAAATATCGAAAACAGCACATTCCTCATGTTGGAGTGGGGGATCAAGGATGCGGGTTCTGGGAGAAGTTTTATTTTAAACCAGGCAATCTTGGCTATCCCGTATTTGATACAGCCTTTGCTAAAGTTGGGGTTTATATATGCTACGACCGCCATTTTCCAGAAGGGGCGCGAATCCTTGGCTTGAAGGGAGCGGAGGTTGTCTTCAATCCTTCCGCGACGGTAGCGGGGCTGTCTGAATACCTTTGGAAGCTCGAACAGCCGGCACATGCTGTTGCCAATGGGTATTTCCTCGGCGCCATCAACAGGGTGGGCTATGAAGGGCCATGGAACATGGGTGAGTTTTATGGACAGTCGTATTTAGTAGATCCTAGAGGAAATTTTGTGGCTATGGCTTCCCGCGACCAGGAAGAAGTCATTATAGGGGAAATGAATAAGAAATTGATACGCGAAGTAAGGGATACATGGCAGTTCTATCGTGACAGACGACCGGAAACATATGAAGATATGACAGCTTTATTACCATAAGCAATCAAGGGGGTGCATACAAGGATAATTATGTTTACCCCCTTTTATCATTTCAATGGGAGCACTTATTCCCGGAGTATCTACAAGAAGAAGGAGGGAGAGCCATTGACCGCAGTAAAAACGAAGCGTATCTCTCAGCATGATATTTCCTTGAATTTCGAGGAAGTGGAAAAAGGATTGACTAATCAGGAAGCATTGGAGGAATCGAGCAGATGCCTATACTGCTATGATGCCCCTTGCATTAAAGCATGCCCAACCGGAATCGATATCCCCGGGTTCATAAAGAAAATTGCATCAGGCAATCTACTGGGTTCTGCAAAGACGATTATGTCAAGCAACCCAGTGGGGGCGAGCTGTTCCAGAGTTTGTCCGACAGAAGAGCTGTGTGAAGGCGCATGTGTGCTCAATCACTCTACGAAGCCAATTATGATCGGGAACCTGCAGCGTTATGCGACTGACTGGGCCATTGAAAATAATCGTCTGCTTTTCAATAAGACAGTATCAGTTGGGAAAAAGGCTGCCGTTGTCGGAAGCGGGCCAGCCGGCTTATCTGCCGCTAGGGAATTAGCGCTCTGCGGCTATGACGTGACGATTTATGAAGCGGCTGCACACCCTGGAGGACTGAATACGTACGGCATTGTGTCATTCCGACTTCCCCAGAGGATTTCATTTTGGGAAGTGAATCAAGTGAAGAGCCTTGGGGTTGAAATCAAAACCAATACTAAAGTGGGAGCTGATATTCCAGCTGCTGAAATTCTTGCAGAATATGATGCAGTTATTTTGGCAGCAGGGATGGCGAATGTCCCAAATCTAGGGATTGAAGGGGAAGATTTAGAAGGGGTCTATGATGCGATTGAGTTTGTAAAAAATACAAAAACAAAGGCTCTCACAGATGAGTTCAAAGGGAAGAAGGTTGCCGTGATCGGTGCCGGGAACACCGCTATTGATGGGGCGACCTGCTCTGTCAGATTAGGGGCTTCCAACGTAAAGATATTATACAGGCGTACGATTGATGAGATGTCAGCCTATGAATTTGAGTATGAGTTCGCAAAGCAAGATGGAGTAGAATTCAGATGGTTGACTGCCCCGAAGAGGATAATCGGAAAGGACGGAAAGGTCAGCGGCATTGAATGCATTCAAATGGAGCTTGGCCCTGAAGGGGAAGATGGACGGAAAAGACCGGTTCCAATCAAGGGTTCAGAATTTATCCTTGAAGTGGATGCTGTCATAAAAGCGATTGGCCAGAAAAGACATAAGAGCTTGATTGAAGAGTTTGGTTTGGAGGAAGTTGGAGGGGTAGTTGTTGTGGATCCCGTAACCTACCAAACATCGAATAAAAAAGTGTTTTCCTGCGGTGATATGATCTTTGGAAAAGGTATCGGAGAAGCGATGGTTGTGACAGCGGCTCAGCAAGGCAAACTTGCAGCGCATGCAATCCATAGGGAGCTTTCGAAAAAATCAGCTTCCGTATAGAAAGTGAGGAGTGGATAGGATGGCGGATTTGAACATTGATTTGGCTGGGATTAAATCGCCAAATCCATTTTGGCTGGCATCTGCTCCGCCTACAAACTCTGGATATCAAGTTCAGAGAGCGTTTGAAGCAGGATGGGGCGGAGCGGTTTGGAAAACATTGGGGGATCCGATCATCAATGTGTCTTCCCGGTTTGCAGCGGTCAGCTTCAATGGTCAGCGGGTTGCCGGTTTTAATAATATCGAACTGATTACTGACAGACCACTGGAGGTCAATCTTAAGGAAATTTATGAAACGAAAAAGCGATTTCCCAATCATGCCATCATTGCCTCGTTGATGGTCGAGCCAAAACAGGAGAAGTGGCATGAAATTGTTAAAAAAGTGGAAGCCGTAGGGGTGGACGGACTCGAATTGAATTTCGGATGTCCACACGGTATGGCAGAAAGAGGAATGGGATCTGCTTCAGGTCAGGTGCCGGAATTGGTAGAGAAACAGACCTATTGGGCGAAGGAAGCGGCGAAGACACCGGTAATCGTCAAATTGACGCCTAATATCACAGATATCACGGTGACAGCGGAAGCAGCTGTAAGAGGCGGTGCTGATGCCATTAGCATGATCAATACAATCAACAGCTTAGCCGGGGTGGACCTTGATACGTGGAATACGATTCCCCATGTTGCAGGCAAAGGAGCTCATGGAGGATATTGCGGCCCGGCGGTCAAACCGATTGCATTGAATATGGTGGCGGAATGCGCCAGAAACCCACGCATCAATGTCCCAATTTCAGGCATCGGCGGCATATCCAATTGGAAGGATGCTGTGGAGTTCATGCTCATGGGAGCAACAGGGGTTCAAATTTGCACGGCAGCCATGCACCACGGTTTCCGAATCGTGGAGGATATGATAGACGGTTTGAGCAATTACCTGGATGAAAAAGGAATACCTGATTTGTCTGGCATCATCGGGAAATCTGTCTCCAAATATTCAGACTGGGGCAATCTTGATCTGAACTATCATGTTGCAGCCCGTATCAATACGGAGACATGCATCAACTGCAATAAGTGCCATATTGCCTGCGAAGACACTTCACATCAATGCATCGATATGCTCAAAGATGGGGAAGGCAATGCTTATTTAAAAGTAAGGGAAGAAGATTGTGTAGGGTGCAATCTTTGTTCCATCGTCTGTCCTGTTGATGGAGCCATCGATATGGTAGAGGTGCCTAGTGGTCAGGCGCCAATGACTTGGAATCAGCGGCAGTCTGCTCTAGGGGTTTTGGAAAAGCCAAAAGCGGATGTAGCAAAATAAGATCGGAGGAATCGAGGAAATGAAAAAGTTGATTAAGAATGGAACAATTGTCACAGCTGCAGATGTATACGAAGCAGAGATCCTGATTGAAGATGGAGTCATTTCTGCCATCGGCCACGATCTTTCCTCACAGAATGCGGAAGTTATCGATGCGAATGGATGCTATATATTCCCTGGTGGCATTGACCCCCATACGCATTTGGATATGCCGTTTGGAGGGACTGTTACAAAGGATGATTTCGAGACAGGGACGATGGGTGCTGCTTTTGGGGGGACTACAACCATCATTGATTTCTGTTTGACCACAAAAGGGGAGCCGTTAAAAAAGGCCCTTTCTGAATGGCATGAGAAAGCAAAAGGAAAAGCGGTCATCGATTATGGGTTCCATTTGATGATCGGCGAAATCAATGAAGAAGTTCTGAATGAGCTGCCTGATGTTGTTGAGAATGAGGGAGTCACCTCATTAAAGGTCTTCATGGCTTATAAAAATGTATTCCAGGCTGATGATGCGACACTTTATAGAACCATGTTGGCTGCAAAGGAACATGGAGCCCTGGTGATGGTCCATGCTGAAAACGGAGATGTCATTGACTATCTGACCACCAAAGCACTTGAAGAAGGAAAAACGGACCCAATCTACCACGCCTTGACCCGTCCACCTGAAGTTGAAGGAGAAGCTACAGGCCGGGCAGCGAGGCTTGCGGGACTGACTGATTCACAATTGTATGTTGTCCATGTATCCTGTGCGGATGCTGCTGAAAGAATAGCTGAAGCAAGGAGAAAAGGAATTGATGTATGGGGGGAAACATGTCCTCAATATTTGGTGTTGGATCAAACTTACTTGGAAAAACCTGACTTTGAAGGAGCGAAATATGTCTGGTCCCCGCCCCTCAGGGATAAATGGAATCAGGAAGAGCTTTGGACTGCCCTGAAAAACGGGAATCTCCAAACCATTGGTTCAGACCAGTGCTCCTTCGATTTTCATGGACAAAAAGATCTTGGAAAGGGGGATTTCACGAAAATACCAAATGGCGGACCAATCATTGAAGACAGAATGACGATTCTTTTCTCGGAAGGGGTGAAAAAAGGGAGGATCTCATTAAATCAATTCGTCGATTTAACTTCGACAAGGGCTGCTAAGCTATTTGGATTATTTCCTCAAAAGGGAACGATTGCGGTTGGTTCGGATGCTGATATTGTCCTCTATGATCCAAATGCGGAGAGGACCCTGTCTGCACAGACGCATCATTTAGCAGTGGACTACAGTGCTTTCGAAGGAATGAAGGTGACTGGTGAAGCGGTGTCTGTCCTTTCCAGGGGGGAATTTGTTGTAAAAGACAAACAGTTTGTCGGAAAGCCGGGTACAGGCCGATTCATTAAAAGAGCGAAGTATGGCCAACTGACCTCATCAAAAGATGCAGCAAAACAAACCTCCAATTAGACAATCATTCTTCGTTTCATGACACACAGCTCCTAGGATGGCCTGGCAATGGCATAATGTGTTCGGTTAATGGATTGGAAATGGAAAATGAAACCGAATAAAGGAGTGTTCATGATGAAAAAAAACCATTTGAAATCCCCTGATTTATTTCCAATCGGGGAGTCAGGAAGAAAAATTACACCTTTAGGGTACTCATTTATGTGGGTTGGAATGGTGGTAGTTTTAGCTACATTTGCCATTGGAGGGGCAGGCGTCATGTCACTGCCGCTTCCGATGGTGCTTCTTGCAACACTAATTGGATCTCTTGCCATTGGTATATTCACTTCCCTGACGGCGGATATAGGGATTGAGCATGGACTTTCATTCCCGGTGTACATGCGGGCCCCATTTGGAACTATCGGGACGCATATCCCATCGGTTGCAAGAGGGGTAGCGGCGTCGATGTGGTTTGGCATCAATACTTATTTCGGATCAACAGCTATGAATGGAATTTTGAATATTTTATTCGGGTTCGACAATTGGTTTGTTTGCTTCCTCATTTTTGCCGTATTCCAATTGGTCAATACAGCACTGGGAATCAAAGCGGTGGAACGCTTTGCCGATCTTGCAGCGCCGATCATCATTTTGATATCCATCTGGATGTACAGTTCTTTATCAAATGAGGCAGCTTCACATGGAAGGGAAATTTGGTCATGGGTCGAGAATCCGGTTACCGGGGCTGCAGCATTCTCTGCATTCCTTGTCGTCATTTTCAGCAACATGGGCTTCTGGGCAACAATTGGAGCAGATATTCCCTCCATATCAAGGTTCATGAAGGCGCCTAAAAACGAAAAAAATTGGTTCAAACGGAACAAAAGCTCGCTAATTGGAAATCTGGTTGCTCTGCCTTTAACGCAAGCATTCATGGTGGTTATCGGTGGCGTTTCTTACATTGCAGTCCTTAATTATGATCCTGTAGTGGCATTGCAGAAAGCAGCGTCTGGATTATTCCTTGGAGTCTTGCTGCTGATGGTGGTCCTCGCTCAGTGGTCTACAAATATTGCAGCCAATATTGTACCTGCTGCTACGATTTTCTCCAATGTAGGAGGGCCAAAGTTTCCATTCTGGGCCGGGGTCATTACAGCAGGAATCGTTGGGATTGTTGTTCAACCGTGGGAGCTATTCGATGTCATCATTCCAGTCTTATTATTCGTTGGAGGGATCCTTTCAGCCATCATTGGGATTTTGACAGCCGATTATTATCTTCTAAGAAAACGCCGTGTCAATGTACCTGACCTTTATGAAACTAATGGGCAGTACCGTTATATGGGCGGTGTCAATCTTGCTGGGTTCATTTCCTGGATCATCGGCGGGGCTGCCTCCTATTTTGTTCCGAATTATTCATTTCTCGTTGGTTTCGTAATTGGTGCTGCGTTCTATTATGTGCTTTGCAAATATTGGTGGTTCAAAAAATATGAACAGGCAGAAATTCTTGATCCGAGCGATGAAAAATATTTGGGAATTTCCGTTGGACGGGATTGGATCATTGAGGGGGATGAATTCGAAACCGTCTTGGAAGAAGTGCCTGGAAGTCCTTCTATCACAATGGAATAGGAAGGAGAGAGTTTTTTGTCGGAGTACAAGGAATATATAGAAGAAAGAAATCTAATGGATCTTTTGCTTAAACAAGGATATCTGCTAAAAAGTGTCGAAGAGAATTTAAGCGGGGCATTTGTGGAATTTGCAAAAGGGGAATCTCTGGAAGATATGCAAAAAATACATGTGAAGACCGCAAATGGAAGGAAATACTTCTCTAATTTGATCTGCCAGGGGCATATTGTGAAAGAAGGGGCAAAATAAAGCCATTAAGTCTTATAGAAAGACGGCTATTTGAACGGATAAGCCGTCTTTTTCCTATTAAACTATTAGATTTTAAATTGGGAGTGAAAACGATGACAGTCAAAAATGAAACAATGGAACTGAAAAACTATGTAAATGGAGAATGGGTTGATTCCAGCGCCTTGGAATGCCTGGATGTCATTAATCCTGCTACAGGTGAAACGATTGCGAAGGTTCCAGTCTCCACGAAGGAGGATGTGGACCAAGCTGTTCAGGCTGCCAAGAAAGCTTTTCAATCGTGGAAGCAAGTGCCCGTTCCCAAAAGGGCGAGAGTTCTATTTAAATACCATACTCTTTTAACCGATCATCACGAAGAGCTCGCGAAATTGATAGTACAAGAAAATGGAAAAGCCTATAAAGAAGCCTACGGAGAAGTGCAGAGGGGCATCGAATGCGTTGAGTTTGCCTCAGGTGCACCAAGCCTCATGATGGGGGAAACGTTGTCTGGAATCGCCGAAGATATCGATTCAGAAATGTTCAGGTATCCCCTCGGAGTCGTGGGGGGGATCACTCCGTTCAACTTTCCAATGATGGTCCCGTTATGGATGTTCCCATTAGCAGTGGCATGCGGAAATACATTCGTTCTCAAGCCTTCTGAAAGGACACCGATATTAGCCAATAAGCTTGTTGAATTATTTACACAGGCGGGGGCTCCAAAAGGGGTTCTGAATGTCGTCCACGGGGCGCACGATGTCGTCAATGGATTGATCGAACATCCAGATGTGGCTGCCATTTCTTTTGTCGGTTCTCAGCCGGTCGCCAAATACGTATATGAAAAATCTGCTTCAAAAGGAAAACGGGTGCAGGCATTGTCCGGTGCTAAAAACCATCACATCGTCATGCCAGATGCCGATATGGAAAAAGCAGTAGCGAATATTATCAGCTCGACTTTTGGCAGCGCGGGGCAGCGATGCATGGCCTGCAGTGCAGTGGTTGTGGTAGGGGATAATAATCAGTTTGTAGAGGCATTGAAGAAGAAAGCAGATGAACTTGTGATGGGAAGCGGCATGGAAGAGGATGTGCTGTTGACGCCTGTCATCCGTAAAGAACACAGAGAAAAGGTTTTGGGATACATTGAAAAAGGATTGGAGGAAGGGGCGGTCCTCCTTCGGGATGGAAGAAAAGAGATGGACGAAATGGAAAACGGCAACTTCCTTGGCGCCACTATCTTTGATCATGTTTCTCCTGATATGACCATCGCCAAAGAGGAGCTATTTGCCCCTGTACTCAGCCTTCTTAGAACGGCTGACTTGGATGGCGGCCTGCAGTTCATCCATCAATCCAGATTCGGAAATGGCGCGACAATTTATACGAAAAATGCAGCTGCTGTCAGGAAGTTCCGTGAAGAAGCTGATGCAGGTATGCTTGGAATCAATGTCGGGGTCCCAGCAACCATGGCCTTCTTCCCATTTTCAGGATGGAAGGATTCTTTTTATGGGGATTTGCATGTGAACGGAAAGGATGGAGTAAACTTCTATACTAAGAAAAAAATGATCACATCCCGTTTTGATTACTGAGAAGCTTTTATATTGAAGGGGGAAATACGATGGTTCAAGCAGGCAAGTCGCAGGATACATTGCTTTATCAGGATGAAAAATATGTTTGGCACTCGATGAAGCCTTATAACCCGGATGGAACGATGGTGGTGGCCAAGGCAGAAGGCTCCTGGGTGACAGATACTGAGGGGAATCAATATTTAGATGCAATGGCAGGACTTTGGTGTGTGAATGTGGGCTACGGGCGAAAGGAATTAGCAGAGGCTGCTTATGAACAGTTAAAAGAAATGGCCTACTTTCCGTTGACTCAAAGTCATGTACCTGCCATAAAGCTGGCGGAAAAGCTAAATGAACTCCTTGAAGATGATTATGTCATTTTCTTCTCCAACAGTGGTTCGGAGGCAAACGAAACGGCCTTTAAAATCGCCCGTCAATATCATCAGCAAAATGGAGAGCACAACAGGTATAAAATCGTATCAAGGTATAGAGCATATCACGGGAATACAATGGGGTCCCTTGCTGCCACTGGGCAGGCACAGCGCAAATATAAATATGAACCGCTTGCTCCGGGCTTCGTTCATTGTGCACCCCCAGATGTGTATCGTGACAATGACGAAGGAAGTGAATTAAAAGCTGTTAAAGCAATCGATGACGTCATGACGTGGGAATTGAGTGAATCCATTGCAGGACTGATCATGGAGCCGATCATCACCGGAGGCGGAATTCTTGTCCCGCCTGAAGGATATATGAAGGCTGCCAAAGAAGTTTGTGAAAAACACGGCGCCTTGCTGATTGTAGATGAGGTCATTTGCGGCTTTGGCCGGACTGGAGAGGCTTTTGGATTTATGAACTACGGGGTGAAGCCAGATATCATTACCATGGCAAAAGGAATCACAAGCGCCTATCTGCCGCTATCTGCTACAGCTGTGAAACGAGAGATCTATGAATCCTTTAAGGGGACGGAAGAATATGATTACTTAAGGCATGTGAACACTTTTGGCGGAAATCCGGCAGCATGTGCCCTGGCTTTGAAAAACATAGAAATCATGGAAAAAGAAAAATTATTCGAGCGGTCCAAAAATCTGGGAGCAAAACTCATGAATGATTTAAAGACCGCTTTGAAGGACCACCGTTTAGTTGGGGATATCAGGGGCAAGGGGCTCCTGATTGGGATTGAACTGGTTAAAGACAAATCCACAAAAGCACCAGCCGATGTCTCCGTATTGAATGAAATCATCACATTCTGCAAGAAAAATAAGTTGATCATTGGTAAAAATGGCGCGACAGTGGCCGGCTACAATAACGTCTTGACACTATCGCCCCCACTGAATATCGAAGAAAAAGATCTTTCCTTCATAGTGGAAACCTTAAAAGCAGCATTTGAGCAAAAATAAAGAACAAAGCAGAGGTTCAAGATTTACTTGCCTCTGCTTTTTTACATACAATATTTTAAAGAAAAATAAATTCAACCATAACTTTTTCCCTGTTTTAATCGTTTAGTAATTAGAGGTAAAAAGGAGTGATCACTTTGAATACCCAATCTAAAAAATACTCATCGGCCGGTGAGAACCAATTTGATTTCAATGATCTGATTCAATACCAGTCTAAATTAAAAAGCTACTGTAAAATGCTGACAGGAAACAAATGGGATGGTGAAGATTTGGCACATGACACATTGTTGAAAATTTACAACAAATACCACAAGAACATTTCTGCCCAACAACTATCCTTTAATTTAATGAAAGTCGCTGCCAAGAACCGTTGGCTGGATAAGATCAAGTCTGTTTCATCAAGCTGCACCACTATCGAAGAATCCAGGGAAGCGTCATATGATCCCATCGAATCATTGCCAGAGGTTTTAACGATGTTGGCTATCATTACTGCCAATGCTACAGAAAAGGAGGCTGCAGCATTTGTCTTAAAAGAAGTTTTTCAATATAGCATGAATGAAATTAGTGAAATCCTTTCTATATCTGAAGGCGCTGTTAAATCAACTTTGTTCAGGATAAGACAGAAGCTCAGCAGCATTGATTTCAATCATTCAGTACGAACAGATAATGTTTTTTATCAAATTATATCAGCAGCCATCATGGAGCAAAGTCCCGAAATCCTCATTGAATATCTAACCAGGATGAAGGAGGAGAGAGTCAGGGTAATCGGAATGCCAAGGACATATTCAACGTCTTCCCATTCGCCTGGCATGATGGCTGCATAAAGGAGAATGTTTTTATGAATACCATTCCGTATGTGATTGAACAAACGAAGAACGGCGAGAGGTCCTACGATATTTATTCGAGGCTGTTAAAGGACAGAATCATCATGATCGGAGATGAGATCAATGATGCACTGGCCAGCAGCGTGGTTTCACAATTGTTATTTTTAGCTGCAGATGATCCGGATAAGGATATCTCGATTTATATCAATAGTCCCGGAGGCTCTACGTCCGCTGGATTTGCCATTTTTGACACCATGCACTATATCAAACCGGATGTTCGAACCATCTGCATCGGCATGGCTGCTTCCTTTGGAGCAATGCTGCTATTGGCTGGCACAAAAGGAAAACGATTCGCTTTGCCAAACAGCGAAATCATGATACATCAGCCCTTGGGAGGGGCTAAAGGCCAGGCAACGGATATTGAAATCTCTGCAAAAAGAATCATTAAATTAAAATCGCACATCAATGAAATCATATCAAATCGAACAGGACAGCCAATTGAAAAGGTAGCATATGATACTGATCGAGATTACTTTATGTCAGCAAAGGAAGCGCTGGAATATGGGATCATTGATGAAATAATAGCAAATTAGATAAAACCAGCCCGGTTTAATTATCCGGGCTGGTTTTGTTATTCCGTTTTAGAAGGTTCTGTTTTTTGCTCCATTTCACTGCCTGCATGGGAAGGAGAAAACTCAACCATTTCCTCGCTGTCAACCTTGCTGTTCATTTTTGCATTATTATTGATTTGAGCATTTCTGTTTCCTTTTTTCGTCTTGCCCATCCATTTTCACCTTCCTTCAATTCTTTCCACATTATTATGAAGATTTCTGCAGAAAATATACGGAATGGTGCGGCTGTAAGTTATATAAGAAATGATAGGTATCAATGGCATACATTGGGCAGATTATGAAACCGCAAGATTCTACTTGTAATTATGCCGGGATATGATTAAAATCAATGAATGCAGGACACCTTGCATGGTTTCTTTAGAAAATGGGTATGTAGACAGAGAATAATTGCAGCGAATCATAATATGAAGCAGGTGTTTAATATGGAATCCAGATCCAGATTTGATCAAAGACGTAAAAATAAAGGAAGACGAAAAAAGAAACGATATAAAATATTAACGGTTTTGCTTATCATCATTATTGCATTAATAGGATATTCCGCCTTTCAATACTATCAAGGGCTGCAAATGGCGAAAGGAGATCCTTCAACGCTTAAAACAGATTATAAATTCAACGGAAAAAAAGATAAGGATGGCAAAATCAACGTCCTTCTCCTAGGGGTGGATACCCGCGGGGAAGAAAAATCCAGATCGGATACGATGATGGTTGCCCAATACGATCCTAAAACCGAACAAACCAAGATCGTCTCCCTTATGAGGGATATGTATGTGGAGATACCAGGCTATCAAAACTACAAGCTGAATACTGCATTTTTCCTTGGTGGACCTGAGTTGTTGAGACAAACCATCAAGAAGAATTTCGATTTGGACATCCAGTATTATGCGATTGTCGATTTCAAGGGGTTTGAGAAGTCCATCGATACGCTGGCACCAGATGGAATCGAGATAAATGTCGAAAAGCCTATGTCTGAAAAAATCGGAGTTTCCCTTCAGCCGGGACTTCAAAAGCTCCATGGCAAGGAATTATTGGGATACGCCCGTTTTAGACATGATGCAGAAGGTGATTTCGGGCGTGTAGCGAGACAGCAAAAGGTTCTTGAAGCTGTAAAAGATAAAGTATTGAGTCTAGGTGGAGTCACTAAACTTCCGAAAATTTTTGGAGCGGTGCAGCCTTATTATGATACGAATATGAGCAGATTGAATGAATTGGCCCTTTTAAAGGATGTCCTTTTTAATAATGATAAGAAAATTAAAACTTTGAGGGTGCCAGTGGACGGGTCCTACTCAGATGGTTACTACAGCCATGCAGGCGCAGTCCTAGAAGTTGATTTCGAGAAAAACAAACAAGCAATTAAAGAATTCCTAAACGGCTCAGATTCTACTGACCAAACAGGGGATTCAGGTCAATAAATGAAAAGAAAAAGACGCCAATGAGGCGTCTTTTTCTTTTGTCATTGGTTTTTCCATGAAGGAAGGAGGGAATAATGCATTTATCGGAGAAAGGGGAAGACAGATGAACAAAGCGCATAAAACCGAAAAACAAAAAGATAAAGCAAGACCATGGATACGGAAATTTGCAAGGTTTGGCTATTTTGCCAAAGGATTTGTCTATATTTTAATTGGCATCTTAACCATGATGGCAGCTATCGGGGTAGGCGGAAATAAAAAAGGGGCAGAAGGTGCGTTTGCTTCTGTAGCGAAAGAGCCGTATGGTGAAATACTGTTATGGATCATTGCTGTCGGCCTGGTGTGCTATGTTGGATGGCGTATCATACAGGTGTTCATCGATCCGGAAGACCGTGGATTCGGGATCAAGGGGCTTGGAGCTAAAATCGGTTATTTTATCAGCGGCGCCATTTATGCCGGATTGACATATAAAGCAGTGAAAATCGCCATGCATGCAGGCTCGAGCGGCTCCGATTCCAAAAAAACGGTCATGGCTAAGCTGATTCAGCATGACTGGGGACAGTTGCTGATCGGATTGCTCGGTGCGGGAATCGCCTTATATGGCCTGTATCAATTTTACTTTGCTTATAAAGAGAAGTTTGCCGAGAGGTTCAAGAAATATGAAATGAGTGCAAAAGAACTTAAACTTGGTTTGAGGACAGGGAAGCTTGGACTTGCATCAAGAGGCATCGTCTTTTGCATGATCGGCTATTTCCTGATTCAAACTGCCCTTACTGCAAAGCCTGATGAAGCAACTGATTTAGATGGCGCCCTGCTGAAAATTTCTCAGCAGCCCTTTGGACAATGGCTCCTCGGTTTATTGGCCATAGGACTCCTGCTATACGGAGTGTTTCAAATTGTCAAAGGGAAAAATCGCAATATGAGGGTTTTATAAGTTTTTGAAACCTTTTTGCGTTTTGTCCGTAAGTAGTAGAGAAGCAGTCAAACATTTGATTGCTGAAATTTACAAAATTCATACAAATCTTTTTTAATCCATGTTTGGATATGGTAACATTTTAGATAAGATAGACGAAACACTGACATGAGGAGTGAAAGGTATGGCGATATCATTACAAAAAGGACAAAAAATCGATTTAACAAAGGGCAGAGCTGGATTATCCCAAATCCTGGTTGGCCTGGGATGGGATCCAGTAAAGAAAAGCGGATCAGGTTTTCTTGGAGGGTTATTCGGCGGCGGAGGCGGCAGCAATATAGACTGCGATGCATCCGTTCTTCTGATAGGGGAGAATGACAAGCTTGAAGATGTCGTTTACTTCGGGAAGAAATTGAGCACATGCCAAAGTGTCCGTCACTCAGGTGACAATATCACCGGTGAAGGGGATGGGGATGATGAACAAGTCTTTGTAGATTTGAATAAAGTTCCTGCCCATATACATAAGCTTGTATTTGTGGTGAATATCTATCAATGCGTTCAGCGCAAGCAGGATTTCGGCATGATTCAAAATGCATTCATCCGCGTTGTAGACAGTTCCAGCAATACGGAGCTTGCAAATTATAACTTAACGGATAATTACGGCGGAATGACGGCTCTTTTCCCAGGAGAAATATACCGCAGCGGCAGTGAATGGAAATTCTCAGCTGTCGGGCAAGGGACAAAAGATACCGGAATTGATAAAATTGCGGCTAAATATGGCAGATAAAATTAAAAACCCAATCATATAATAGGAGTGGTTTAATCATGGCAATTAATCTATCTAAAGGGCAAAAGGTTGATTTGACAAAAACGAATCCGGGATTGACAAACATTGTTGTCGGACTTGGATGGGATACGAACAGATACGACGGAGGACACGATTTTGATTTGGATTCTTCCGTATTCCTTTTGAATGCACAAGGGAAATGTGCAGCTGAATCTGATTTTATTTTCTACAATAATCCTACTGGTGCGAATGGTTCTGTAAAGCATGATGGTGATAACCGAACTGGAGAAGGTGCAGGAGATGACGAAACTGTCAAAGTGAACCTTAGTACAGTGCCAGCTTCCATTGAGCGCATCGTTTTCGCTATCACGATTCATGAAGCTGAGCAGCGCGGGCAAAACTTCGGGCAGGTCGCGAACTCTTATGCGAGGATCGTCAATGAAGCAAACGGTGAAGAGCTGATCCGCTATGATCTTGGTGAGGATTTCTCCATTGAGACAGCACTTGTCGTGGGTGAATTATACCGCCATGGGGGAGAATGGAAATTCAACGCCATTGGAAGCGGATACCAGGGCGGATTGGCTTCACTGGTAAAAGATTTCGGATTAGACGTGTAAGAAAAGAAATAAGATTCAATTTTAGGAGTGTGATTGTATGTCTTCCATTTCATTATCAAAAGGACAACGTATTGATCTTACCAAAACAAATCCCGGATTGACAAAAGTCATCATCGGCCTGGGATGGGATACCAATAAATATTCCGGGGGCCATGATTTTGACTTGGATGCATGTGCATTCATGTGCAATGCGGACAATAAAGTAGAGAATGATAATGAATTCATTTTCTACAACAACCTAAAGAGCCCGAACGGTGCAGTAGAACATACAGGGGACAACCGCACTGGGGAAGGAGAAGGCGACGACGAAAGAATGAACGTGGACTTCAGCCTTCTTCCTCCACATGTCGAAAAGGTTGGCATCACAGTGACAATCCATGATGCTGAAGCGAGGGGACAGAACTTCGGGCAAGTTTCCAATGCATTTGTCAGGGTGATCGATGCTTCAAGCAACCGCGAAATCCTTCGTTATGACTTAGGGGAGGACTTTTCCATTGAAACAGCAGTGGTTGTTTGCGAGCTATATAAGCATGCTGGCGAATGGAAATTCAATGCCATCGGCAGCGGATTCCAAGGCGGCCTTGCTGCCCTATGCCGCAACTATGGACTGGATGTCTGAAAAAACTGATTGAACCTGCTGCAGCTTTTGGATTGCACCAAATTGCATAA
This sequence comes from Falsibacillus pallidus, assembly GCF_050990905.1. Classification (GTDB taxonomy): domain Bacteria; phylum Bacillota; class Bacilli; order Bacillales; family DSM-25281; genus Falsibacillus; species Falsibacillus pallidus_A. Next base: position 2,144,562 of record NZ_CP158866.1, on the reverse strand, counting down.
AGGAGACCATGGATGACTGAATTCTTCAACGAGCTCTTTCATAGCTACTCTTCCTTCTTTTCAATTGAAATGTTTGAAAAAGTAGTGACCGATCCTGCCAGCTGGGGGATCATTGGAAGCCTGATCATTTTGGAGGGGCTGTTATCAGCAGATAATGCTCTTGTCTTAGCCGTCCTGGTGAAGCACCTTCCGCAAAGACAGCAAAAGAAAGCTCTATTTTATGGAATTATCGGTGCCTATATCTTTCGTTTCCTTGCAATCGGACTCGGTGTATTTTTGATTGAAATCACATGGATAAAAGTTCTTGGCGGCTTGTATCTGCTTTATTTGGCCTACTCCCACTTTCGGAATAAAGAGGAGGATAAGGACATTGAGCCGAAACAGATGGGCTTTTGGCGAACCGTTTTGACGGTAGAACTGATGGACATTGCCTTTAGTATTGACAGTGTCATAGCTGCTTTTGGCGTATCAGATCAAATATGGGTCCTCCTTCTGGGAGGGATGCTCGGTGTTTTGATGATGCGAGGTGTAGCACAGCTATTCTTGGCATTGATTGAGCGAATCCCTGAGTTCGAAGCGACCGCATTCATTCTCATTGGTGTCATTGGGATAAAAATGATAGCCGCATCATTCGGGTTTCATGTTGAAGAAATAATTTTCTTCAGCATCCTTATTGCAATTTTCGCCGGAACTTTCTTTATTCATGTCTTAAAGAAAAAAAGAACAAAAGAATCAGAAGCAGGTAAATAATGCTAGAGACGGGAGAGGAAGATGCATCTTAATCTTTCTCTCTTTCTTTAATTCTTGCCAGAATGCGTATTTGAGAAGGAGGATATCCCTTGCAGCATTTTTCCTATCTCTCTGATGAGGAGAGAGTACAACTATTCTATAAAGAACCTCAACCTTTTTATAAAGATTCTCCTAAGGAGCTGCTGGCGTACAGCCTGGGTGCTGCCCTTTATATGCCGGGTACAAGGGACAGCATTGCTGAAGATATACTTTCTGGCAAGTATTTAAAGGGGAGGCATGAAGGCCTATCGACTATAGTTATTTGCCTGGAAGATTCCATAAGTGATAGGGAAATAGATTCTGCGGAATGGAATATAGTCCATCAGATCCAAGAAATAACGGAAGCCGTCGAAAGAAGGAGTTTCAGTGAATCCGATATCCCACTTCTCTTCGTAAGAGTCAGAACATTTGAACAAATACAGCTTTTGTTGGAGCGTCTTGGAGAGAGGGCAAGAGAGCTGCTATGCGGTTTTGTCTTTCCTAAATTCACACCTCAAAATGGAAGGCTGTTTTTAGAAACGCTCGAAGAAATGAACAACAGATATGAATTAAACCTTTATGCCATGCCTATTTTGGAATCCCCCGATATCATTTTCAAAGAGAAAAGAATGGAAACACTTATGGAAATCAAAGACATTTTGGATTCTTTTAAAAACATTCTCAATGTAAGGATCGGGGCAACTGACTTTTCGGGCCTTTTTGGCATCAGGAGGAATAAAGATACCACAATCTATGATATCGCTGTCATTCGGGATTGCATTTCTGATATCATCAATATTTTTGGACGAGCCTCCAGCCAATATGTTATATCGGGGCCAGTATGGGAGTACTTCCAAGGGGGGGAGCGGATTTTAAAGCCGCAGATTCGCCAGACTCCATTCGAAGCTTCCTATGGCAGGACCGGATCCACTATGAGGGCAGAAATGATTGAACGGTTTGAAGATGGCCTGATCCATGAAGTGCTGTTGGACAAAGCGAATGGGCTCTTTGGGAAAACCATCATTCACCCCTCTCACATCAAAGTGGTTCAAGCCATGAACGTCGTCACATTAGAGGAATATCTGGATGCCACGGCAATCCTGAACCAGGCGGAAGAAGTGAATGGGGTCATAAAGAGCCATTATTCAAACAAAATGAACGAGATTAAACCACACTACAACTGGGCGCAGGTTGTGCTGCGCAAATCACATATTTTCGGGGTGCTGAGGGATGGACAAACATTCATTGATCTCCTTGGAGTCAAGAGAGAACAAAACGTATTCTTATAATATTATCGGTGGCTTACAGATGAACATGGCGATTACGGAAAATCCGTATGATTTAAAACCCGAGGCCCTTTTCCAGATGGCCGCTAGAATCAATAAAAAAAGAGGATTCCTATTTGTCAGCAAGGTCCTGGGAAAGCATATCCCAGTAATGCCTGTTACAGCTCTTTCTGTTGGGGCACTCCTGGCTGATCGATATATTGATATACATCATCATCGGAATCATCCGCTTCGCAATGCATTGATTCAGACAGTAAATAATGGTATTGGCGATCCGTCGCTTCTTTCTAAAATGAAAGAGACAAAGCTCGATCTTCCTGAACGCACCTTGTTTATTGGCTTTGCGGAAACGGCAACCGCTTTGGGGCACGCCATGTTCAATTGTTTTCATAATGCAGTGTATTTCCATACAACCAGAGAATACATCCCGTATTTGGATTCCATTATTCGTTTTGAAGAGGAACATTCCCATGCCACTTCACATCGATGCTATATTAACCCTTCTATACTGGAGAATAGCCATCCGGTAGTATTAGTGGACGATGAAATGACAACAGGCAAAACGGCTTTGAATATCATTGAATCCATTCATAAATTTCATCCAAGGAAGCATTATACGGTCGTTTCTATCCTTGATTGGAGGTCACGGGCACAAAAGGAAAAATTCCGTGAAATGGAAAAAAAGTTAGGTATTGAAATCACGGAAGTTTCCTTGCTTTCAGGTGAAATCGAGCCAGAAGGCTTCCCTGTCGAGAACATTGAAGAAAGCGAACTGAATATAGCTGGCAGAGGGACCGTTCAATATCATACAATCCCAACTCCTTCTCTTCACAAAGTAAATATAAATGAAGGAATTCCATATTTATCACAGTCAGGACGGTTCGGAATTACTTCTGAAGAAACAAGCGCTTTGGAAAATTATCTATCTGAAATCGGTGCTATTTTGAAAGGTAGACGTAAAGGAACAAAAACATTATGCATGGGGACAGGGGAGTTTATGTATATTCCTATGACCACAGCAGCTGAAATGGGCAAAGGGGTATTCTTTCAATCTACTACAAGAAGCCCGATCTATCCTCACAAGAAAGAATCATATGGTGCGAAATGCCGCTATACATTTGATTCAATCGAAACACCTGGAGTGGCTAATTATTTTTATAATGTTGAAAAGGGGCAGTATGATGAAGTTTTCCTTTTCATAGAACGCGGCATGGAGCCGCAGGCATTGGATTCCTGGCTGAATCATGCGCGCTATTTATTTTCCTATGTACATATCGTTCCATTCAGTATATAAATCCTATTTTTAATGAGAAGGTGTCCGCTATGTCGCTGACAGCAAATAACATTGGCAGCTATTCAGAAAAAGATGTCATTTTTCTATTGAAGGATCTCAAACAGGCCAATCTTGAAGGGAGTACAGAAGAAAGAGAGGCTGGTATACAGAGCGGTACCCATTATTCTGAATCTCTGCCAACAGAAAAGCTTCCTTCTCTGTCCTATTTATCCCTCTTTCATGAATCCCTTGCAGCAACGAAAAGAGAAGCAGCCAAACTGGTGTCAATCGTCAGTGAAAGAATTCTGAACAAGAGGGGGAAGGATATCGTCCTCGTATCCCTTGCCAGGGCAGGCACACCTGTGGGGATCCTTATAAAAAGGTATATAGCATTCAAATACGGCATTGACCTCCCTCATTATAGTGTTTCCATCATCAGAGGGAGAGGAATCGACATAAATGCCATTAAGTACATATGTTCCAGGCATCCTTTAAGCGGCATTCAATTTATAGACGGATGGACGGGAAAAGGTGCCATCCAACGGGAACTGACTCAATCTGTCGATAGTTTGAATGATGAGTTCGACTTGGGATTAACGGATTCGCTGGCAGTTCTTTGCGATCCGGGCGATTGCGCTGCATTATATGGCACAAAGAAAGATTTTTTTCTGCCAAGTTCCTGCTTGAATGCAACAGTATCAGGGCTGATCAGCCGAACCGTCCTCAATCAACAGTACATATCCACTGATGATTTTCATGGAGCCAAATATTATCGTGAATGGATGGAGCATGATCTTTCAAATTATTTTATTGATGAGATATCCAGCCAGTTTCCTGAGATCATTCATTCGCATCCTGGGAATGAGATTGATTACAGTAAAGAACTGGATGAACCAAGCTGGAAGGGCTTCCAGAATGTTTTGAAGATCCAACAGGAATTTAAGATACAAGATACGAATCTTATTAAACCGGGAATTGGTGAAACAACGAGGGTGCTGCTTCGAAGGGTGCCATGGAAAATTTTAATTGGAGATAGAGGGAATGAATCCCTGAACCATATTTTGATGCTGGCTGCAGAAAAGAATGTTCCAGTGGAATATTATGAGGGATTGTCATATGCATGCTGCGGAATCATTCAATCGGTAAAAGGAGACTAAAGCCAGGATGAATTCAGATGCGAACCTCTTGAAGATTTGTTAAGATAAGGATATAGGAATATGTTCACTCCTTGTGTACTTTTCTTTTGAATAGGCTATGTTAAAGCTCATTGTTGCTTTCCACTAGATTCTAGCTGTTGATTGGAGGGCAAGACGAAGACTCCGGTGGGAAAAGCGGAACAGGCGAGACCCCGCAGGAGCGCAGCGACGAGGAGGCTTGCCTCCGCCCTCGGAAAGCGAAGTCTTGAACGGAAATCAACAGCGGTGTTTAACATAGCATTTGAATAAGCCATGAATGCAGAAATACATAAGGGTGAAGAAAGCATACAGCGAGAAAAAGGACATTTTAAATCCAATTCCTGCATGTGAAGAAATGATAAGGCTCAACCATAAATCAATCAATAATAAATCAATGAAGATAAACAAGGATGAAGCAGCTATGGAACTATATAGCTCCAGGGCTTGATCCGTCCTGGCATCTTTCGTTCTGCGAATAAATAATCTCATATCATATCACCTTTTTTCTCATTAGAGTGCGGTCTGGGAAATTATTTTATGCTTTAGCAGAAAAAAGGGTGAATAGAGCATTCGACCTCAAGATGGAAGGAGTTGATTAAGATGAATGATTCCATTATGCCGATCCCGCTTAATTTCAGCTTAGACGATTGGCAAACCATAATGAAAAAGCCGCTGCCGCAGCGTGATGGATATAAGAAAGAAGAGAATAACCTGACATTCGGACAGGTTGCTGCACGCATGCTTGGGACGCATCTTTCTGAGGACCAGTACCTGGAAGAACTTTATGATGCCATCCACAGCGATGAAGTAAATGTACATCTTCTCAATGAAGAGCTCGACAAATCAATCGATCCTGCCCGTTTTCAATCCATCCAAAGGATTTTGATGATCCATCAGGAAGAACGGTTATCTGTCAATCGATTCCTCGCTTTTTTGGATGGAGAGCGCCTGATCCCACAAACACAAAATAGAAGAGTTTATTTTCATTTAAGAAACGCCTTGATGACCTATCTGCAGACATTTGAAGCGAAACATGCACAAGGAATGGCAGATCCCGGATTTCGGAGGGCCATAGTGGACATGGTTAAGTGGCTGTGGAATCATTTAGACCCATGGCTGAATCAAAATGATTTTATCCATGATACTCCACAGGTCATTTGGTACGGGGATGCTTCAGAAAGCGAAAGCTACTTTTTATATTACTTGATTCTTGTAGGATGCGACGTCCTTATCTTTCATCCTGAAGGCAAGGACATTCTTCAATCCATAGATGAAGATCAAAAAGTTTCGAAAGTACTGCAGTACCCATCAAAAGGGGAGCTGCAGCCCTTTCCGAAAACCAGACCGGTCCGAAAATCCACCGTTGCCTACAGGGCATCACAGGAAATCGACAAAGTGATGCACTCTGATGGCTCCATGTTATACAAGCCATGGCAGTTCAGGAACTATGATCCGGTATCTGTCACTTTGAAAACGACTTATGACGAGCTGTTCATTCTTATCAAGGAAAAATCATTTATACGGCCTAATTTTGATGTATCCGATAAGAAAGTTCATATTCCTGCTTTATTTGCAAAGGTTCAGGGGATTTCCAAGAACCGCAAACAATATTGGGATCGAATCCAAACCGTTGCAGATATGGAGAACGCTTTAACCATCCGGCGGTTCCCTTTTACAAAAGAAATCAATGCAAATTTATTATTCCATTATCGAAACGCGCTGAATCCTGATGGGATCCTTGAACCAGAACAGATCATACATTCCAACTGGTGGAAATATAAAGAGCTTCCATCAGGTCTTCAGCTGGGAATCGCTTCAGCCATTTCCAGATATTGCGCCAAGCCGAGGATTAAGCCGCTTCCGCATGAAAAAATGGAGCAGCTCCAGCTTTTTCTTTTTGCCCAAGCGATGGCCATTCCGGAAGAGGTTTCAAAGCTCCTTCAAAGGTTCGACTACGCACAGGATGTCCCTAAACTGATTCTCTACAACACAGAGAAAAACGGCAAAATGTCCAGATGCGATGCAGCTTTGATTGCCTTGCTGAATGAAATCGGAATTGATATTGTCATTTTCAATCCACCTGGCCAAAACGATATTGAACTTTATATGGATGAGAAAAACTTTGATACCCACTGGCTTGAAGAAGTAAGCTTCGAAGAGGAGTTCAAGGAAGCTTCTGTTTTTAAGAAAATCATTAAAAAAATTTTTTAATATCTTTTAATAAAGGGGCGCGATGAAATGTCAAATTTAACTTCTGTACAAGATCTGACCCAGCTGCAGAATCTTAATCTCGATCAAAAAGAAGAGGTTATGCAAAATAGCTCACTGCAATTGAAGGAAAAGATGAAGAATGACCCTGAAGTGCAGCGAATCGCTCAAAACATCGATGACAAAAATCAAATCGCTTTATTGGAATATGGGAAAGAGACGGCTAATGAAATTTCTGCCTTTTCTGGCCGTGTCTTGAATTCCATTAAATCAAGCAGCATGGAAGAATCGAGTGTACTTCTTAAACAACTTGGGAAAATAATGGATAAATTCGACAGCAAAGATTTTGTTGAAGATAAAGGTTTATTGTCCAAACTATTTAACCGCGGACAGAAAATGATCGAAAAGTTATTCAGCAAATACCAAACAATGGGTTCGGAAATTGATAAGGTATACGTTGAAATCACGAAGTATGAAACAGAAATGAAGAAGTCTACACAAACGCTTGAACAATTATATGAACAAAATTTCCAATATTATTTGGAACTCGAAAAATACATCAGTGCCGGGGAAGTGAAATTGGAAGAGTTGAAGCAGCGCATCCCTCAGCTTGAACAAAGAGTCTCAAGCGGTGATCAACTCGCGGGAATGGAGCTTGACTCGCTTAAGAATGCCGTGGAGCTTCTTGACCAAAGAATTTATGACCTGGAGATGGCGAAACAGGTTTCTTTCCAATCTGCTCCGCAAATCAGGATGCTTCAAAGAGGGAACACTAAGCTGATCGGAAAAATCAACTCGGCATTTGTCACAACGATTCCTATCTTTAAGAACAGCTTGATCAATGCCATTTCTGCAAAAAGGCAGAATCTAGTGGCGCAATCCATGAATGAACTTGATAAGCGTACGAACGAAATGCTTCTCCGTAATGCGCAAAACATTTCGCAGCAAAGCGTGGATATTGCACGCATGGCAGGCAGACCAAGCATCAAGCTTGAAACAATGGAAGAAACATGGAATATCATTGTAAAAGGAATGCAGGAAACAAAAGCTATAGAAGAGGAAAATAAGCGCCTTCGCGAAGAAGGAAGAACACGTTTGGCACAGCTGCAGGATAATTATGAAAAAATGAAAATGAAGCAATAACAGACCGTCGGCAAATGCTGTACGACAGCCCCTTTCATCATGTGATGAATGGGGTTTTTTGTGCTTTGGGGAAATTAGAGGTGCTTGCACAGAGCCGGCATGGATGTTTCGGTTCTGAATGAAAGAATGGCTCCATAAAATGTAAGGGGTTTTTCTATTTGCTTTCATTTACTGGATAAAGGGAAGTGGTGGTTCTTGCATTCTTTTTACACTGTCCTTAAGGATGCCATTGGCGGTGATGACCAAAAGGTTTTGGCATTGATCGTCCATGTAGAGGGGTCAGCCTATTTGAAAGAAGGAAGCTGCATGCTGTTTGCTCCTGACGGCAAAAGGACAGGGATGATTTCAGCTGGTTGTCTGGAAGAGGATTTAGCATACAATGCAGAGGATCTGTTAGCATCCGGATGTTCTAAGAGAACATTGGTCTATTCATTGGAGAGCGAAGATGATTCTGGATGGGGGAGGGGTTCTGGCTGCAGCGGAACCCTATTCATTTTCCTTCAAGTGATCGACAGGATGCTTCAGAGCGAATTAAAAACACTGTATAGAAGTCTGTGCAGCGGGCATTCAATCTGTTGGACAATACACTTTACGCCTCATTTTGACTATGTGGGCCACAATTTTCAGGAGACTGAAAAACAAGGATCAAATCATGTCGGCATAAAGGACTGGACTACTGATACAGAACATCTTCTTATCTATCAACAATTGTTAACCCCCCAGCGAAGGATGATTTTATTTGGCGGAGGCAAGGATGCTGAACCTCTATGCCGCCTTGCCTCTGAATGCGGATTTTCGGTAATTGTATGTGATAACAAAGAAGATCGACTTCAGTCTGTACATTTTCCTAATGCGGATCAACTTTTTTTAGGTTCTCCGGAAAGCTGGATGAAAAGGATCCATTTAAAAGAGGACGATTTAGTAGTCATCATGACACATCAATTCCAGACTGATAAAGAAATAATTGATCAGCTGAAGATCTTGGGGCTTCATTTAAAATATATTGGCATACTCGGTTCCAGGAAGAGAACGGAGAAATTGCTTCAAAAACATCATTTTGAAAATGTTCATTCACCTATCGGGCTTAAAATCGGCGCTAAAGGTCCAGAACAAATTGCGGTGTCAATCATGGCTGAAATCATTTCCATTTTACATTCATGAAAAGGAAAGGAGGGGTCCAGATGCCGTACATTGTCGGAATTGTACTTGGGGCAGGCCGCAGCAGCCGGATGGGTAAACCGAAACTGGAGTTGGCTCTAGAAGGTAAACCGCTGGGACTTTATGCTTTTGATGCAGCCGTCCGTTCTCAATTTACACATGTCCTGTTTGTCGGTTCCGATGAGTCCCCTCCCGTTTGGCTGGAGAATAGAAATGGTGAAACGGATGGCAAATGGTCTTACTTGTACTGCCCAAATGCGCAGGAAGGCTTTGGAGAATCCCTGAAATGCGGCGTCAAAAGAGCCATTGAATTTGGGGCGGATGCTATTATGATCATCCTTGCTGATCAACCATTCCAGACTGCATATCTTTTTAACAGCCATCTAAAACTCTATCAAAAGACTGAACCCAACTATCTTGCCTCCACGTATCAATCCATTCCAATGCCGCCAATCATATTTTCTAAATCTATGTACCCTAAACTTTTAGCGCTCCAAGGGGATGCAGGTGCCAGGAGCCTTTTAAAGAGCGAGAGCGGATTATTTAACGAATTGTATGATTCAATCCTTGCTTTTGATATTGACAATGAGTCTGAATATCTGACTGCCAAGCTCCTGATGCAATCCAGAATAAGAAGGAGGGAAGACAAGTGGACATATTAGGGAAAAGCGTCATCAGAAAGGAAGCCTTCGATAAAGTTTCCGGGCGGGCAGTATATACAAATGATATTCAAACACCTGGCATGCTGCATGGAGTACTGGTGACCAGTACGGAAGCACATGCTAAAATCCTGGACATTTCAGTGGATGAAGCATTAGCAGTAAAAGGAGTGCGTGCGTGTATTTTAGGGAAAAATCTGCCTTTGACAGGAGAGCAGATCCGCGACAGGCCGCCGATTGCCTATGATCGGGTGAGGTACTATGGTGAAGCCATTGCTGTCATAGTAGCTGATTCCTATCATTCTGCAAAAATAGCAGCCTCATTAGTGAAGGTATTTTATCAGCCTCTGCCTGTCATAAACTCCCCATCCCAAGCGATTCATGCAGGCGCACCCCTCATTCACAAACAGCTGGAGGACTACCATAAAGAAATAGATGTATTTCCAGTGCCAGGGACCAATATCGCCAATCGATTGAAAGTAAGGAAGGGCGACATGAAAAAAGGATGGGATTCCTGTACCTATAGTGTTGAGGAATCCTATTTCCTTCCTCCAGCCGACCATGCCGCAATGGAACTCAGATGCAGCATATGTCAAATCGATAAGGAAGGAAATATCGAAATCCACACCTCATCCCAAGCGCCTTTTATGGTGAAAAAACTCATAGGCAGCTATTTTGATATTGAAATAGGAAAAGTGACTGTGAAAACACCATTGGTAGGAGGGGGATATGGAGGGAAGGCATCCGTGCAATTGGAATTATTGGCATACCTGGCTTCAAAGGCAGTTGACGGAAGGAAAGTAAAAATCATGAATACCAGGGAAGAGGATATCCTTACCTCTCCAGGTCATATCGGACTTGAAGCCCGCATTAAACTCGGCTGTAGTCAGGATGGAAAGATCAAGGCAGCAGAAATACTCTATTTATTCGATGGGGGCGCTTACTCGGATAAAGCTGTCGACCTGGCAAGAGCTGCGGCCGTTGATTGTACTGGTCCCTATCATATTGAAAATATAAAATGCGATTCCCTTTGTGTCTATACGAATCACCCTTATGCTGCACCATTCAGGGGATTCAGCCATTCAGAGCTGTTGTTTGCATTTGAACGGACAATGGATTCCCTAGCAGAGGAAATAGGGATGGATGTACTGGCTTTCAGAGAACAGAACAGCATCTTGCCGGGCGATTACACTCCTACGAGGGTGAGATTGACAAGGAGCAATTTGGGAAACCTTCCTAAATGCATCGAACGGCTGCGAGATTTGATGGATTGGAATAGTGGCCAGTTTGTCCAATTAAATCAACATATCGTTCGTGCAAAAGGGATTGCATGTGTCTGGAAAACGTCTACAATCGATCAAAATGCTTCATCTGGAGTGATATTGACCTTTAACAGTGATGGAAGCATCAATCTCATGTCAGGTGTTGTGGAAATCGGTACCGGGACAAAGACTGTTCTGGCACAGATGCTTGCTGAAAAATTGAAAATGGACATTTCCCTGATTCATGTTCAAATGGAGATCGATACTAAATCCACCCCGGAGCACTGGAAAACGGTTGCGAGCAGAGGGGTTTTCATGGCGGGAAAAGCATTGCTGGAAGCAGCTGATGACGTCATGAATCAATTGAAGGAGCTGGCGGCATGTGTTTTGAGAGTGAAGGTTCAAGACTTGGAAGTAGGCTATGGGAAGGTGTATTTAAAGGATGATCCTTTGACATTCTTTCCAATAAAAGACTTGGCTTATGGATATAAATTTCCGGATGGCAATGCCATCGGAGGGCAAATCATTGGAAAAGGAAACTATATCATGAGAAATATGACCAATATGGATCCTGAAACCGGAGAAGGAAGACTTGGTCCTGAATGGACAGTCGCTGCTCAAGGAGTGGAAATCGAATTGAATAAGAAGGATTGGACTTATAGGGTCCTTAAGGCGGTATCAGTCGTGGATATCGGCAGGGTCTTGAATGAAAAAGCTGCACTTGGCCAAGTCATGGGGGCCATGAGTATGGGGATTTCATATGGGGGAAGAGAACGCCTTTTCTTTGACCAAAAAGGCAGGGTGCTGAATCCTCAGCTGCGTACATATCGGCCCTTAAGATATGGGGAGCATCCGGAATATAAAGTCGAGTTTGTCCATACCTATCAATTGGATGCACCATACGGGGCAAGGGGCGTCGGGGAGCATGGTCTCCTCGGCATGCCGGCAGCACTTGGGAATGCGTTGACTCTTGCGGCTGGTGTGAAGATGAATGAGCTTCCGCTTTTGCCTGAAATGATCTGGAAAGCGAAAAGGAGGACATAATCGATGCTTCCTTTTACATTTGATTATCATCGTGTTCAGGAGTATGAGGAGGCTGTGGAACTATTTTCAGCCCTCAGGGAACAAAATGGGAATCCGATTTATTACGGAGGGGGGACGGAAATCATCACCCTGGGCAGACTTAATCTTTACAGATGCGACGCTGTAATCGACATTAAAGCAATCCCGTTGGCACAGACTTACAGGGCCCAAGGGGAATTCATCTATACTGGGAGCGCCAGGACGCTGACGAGCATTGAAAAAACGGGAATATTCCCGCTATTAGAAGAGACAGTCAGTGGAGTTGCGGATCGGACAGCACGAAACAAAATAACAATCGGGGGAAATGCGTGCGGAAAAATTTTTTATCGAGAAGGAGTACTCCCTTTTTTATTGGCAGACAGCTATGTGCTGACAATTGAGATACGCGATAAAACATTAAAATTTGAAAATATCCATTCCCTGTTTAATGGAGAACCACAGCTTAATGAAGGAACGCTCGTTCTATTATTCTGTACATCAAAAAAATATGCGGAGGCACATTATTTCATAAAAAAAAGACGTCAACAGTGGAATACCGGGTATCCTTTGATAACGATAGCTGGATTAAAAGCAGAGGGGAAAATCCGAATGGCTTTAAGCGGTCTTCTTCCTTATCCATTCAGGGATGAAAGATTGGAAGACATTTTGAATGATAAGTCACTGTCAAAAGGAGAAAAAATCTCTATGGTACGAGAGGTTCTCCCGGAAACAGTATTGGATGACCAGGAAGGTTCCAGTGAGTATAGACTATTTGTTTTGGAAGGTTTGATTGAAGAGCTCCTTGACGAATTGGAGGGAGGCGGGATATGAACATCAGATCTGCACATGATATCACGCTGAAAGTGAATGGGGAGGAGCACAGGATTGTGGCCGGGTCTTCTGAAACACTTTTGTTTATAATAAGGTCCAGGCTTGGATTGACAGGTGCAAAACCCGGATGTATGAATGGAGACTGTGGTGCATGCACAGTACTGATAGAAGGCAGGCCTCAAAAATCATGTTTAAGTCTGGCTGTTGAGATGGATGAAGCTGACATCACGACCATTGAAGGGCTGAAAGAAGATCCCATACAATTAGCATTTATTGAGCATTTCGCCTTTCAATGCGGCTATTGTACATCGGGTTTCATTATGAACTGTAAAGCACTGGTCGAACATATAGAAACTATCGATGATAATGTCATAAAAGAATGGCTGGAATCGAATATTTGCAGATGCACCGGATATAAAGAAATTGAAGAGGCTGTTAAATCAGTTTTGCGAAACAGGGGCGATTAAAATCTTCCAAACCCTTCCTATTCCTGATTGGAAAAACAGCATCGATTTGATATGATGACGGTAATGATGCTATAGGAAAGGGTGTTTCTATGTGGAAGGAGTTTTTATCGAGTGTCGGGATCGGGAGCATGAAAGTCGATACGATTGTTCATGAACCGAAAATCTCCAGACCTGGAAAAATTGAAGGAGAAGTCGTCATACATGGTGGAAGCTGTGACCAGAAGGTAGAAGGGATTGACTTGAGACTTGTCTATCGCTATGAGGCGGTGAAAGAGGAAAGTGATTTTACACAACATGAGAAGGATATTCATGAAGAAACCATAGAATCTATTGAAATGGTGAAGGCGAATGAAATTAAGCGGATTCCATTCACATTAATGATTTCAAATGACCATCCTGTTTCTGTAGAGGAAAATGAAACGATTCTCCGAACGACTGTAAGAATTCCCAATGCAGTAGATCCATTTGATGAAGATAAAATTATTATCTATTAATTGAAATATTATGTTGTATTATTAGTCCTTTAGTGTAAAATTACACTAAAGGTTTTTTTGTGGGGGATTTTATGAAACGCAAAATAGCAATTCTTATGATACTTCTGATTTTTTATGCTTTTGCTTTTTTTCATTTTTCATTAAAGGATGATGAACATCTTCCGAAAAACACGGTGATGGATGTCAGCCGCTTAATGCCGATGAAAGTTAAAAAGGTAGTGAAGGGGAAAGAAGTAGACGAATTGGTGGATATCATCAAAGAAGCCAACAAAACAGGGCAAAAGATATCCATTGCCGGGAAGAGGCACAGCCAAGGGGGGCATACGTTTTACAAAGATGCTGTAGTACTTGATATGCAGACCCATAATAAAATACTGAAAGTAGATTCGTCTAAAAAGACCGTTCTGGTCGAAAGCGGGGCCACATGGGATGATGTGCAAAAAGCAGTCACCCCATACGGATTGTCAGTGAAAGTAATGCAGTCGCAAAATATTTTTACGATCGGAGGATCTCTCTCTGTGAATGCTCATGGCAGGGACATCCGCTACGGTTCACTGATTGATACAGTGAATTACTTCGACCTTTTGACTTCTGAAGGTAAAATCATTCGTGTTTCACGTAAAGAAAACGCAGAGTATTTCCCTCTTGTATTAGGAGGTTATGGGCTGTTTGGGATCATTTTGGATGCGGAGCTGCAGCTCACAGAAGATGAATTGTATACATACCGCATTTCTGCCATGGACTACAAAGAATATCCAGCTTTTTTTAAGGAGCATGTACTCGATGAGCCAAACGTACGAATGCATTTAGCGAGGATCTCGACGGCTCCAGGGGATGGATTTCTGAAAGATATGTATTCCGAGGATTATGTGTTGGCAGATCAACAATCCAAATTGGATGACTGCAAAGACTTAAAAGGTGAAGAAGGGACCTTCATCACGAAGTTCATGCTTGGTCTATCCCGCGATTTCGATTGGGGGAAAAAAATTTTTTGGGAATCCCAGAAAAAATATTTCAATTCAATTGATGGGGACTATGTTTCAAGGAATAATGCCATGCGGTCAGAATCAAAATTCCTGGAATATGAGGACAGCGATGATACGGACATACTACAAGAATACTTTATCCCCGTTGAGGAATTTACCCCTTGCATAGATGACCTTAGGAAATCGTTGAAAGGGGAGGATCTTAATTTGATGAACATTACCATTAGATATACTCATCAAAATCATGATGCTGTTTTGTCCTATGCGAAAAATGATATGTTTGCACTCGTTCTATTAATCAATCAAGAGAAATCAGAGAGCGGAAAAATAAAGACTGGAAGAATCATCCGGAAAATGATTGATGTTGTACTGAAGCATGGTGGGAGCTATTATCTTCCCTACTATTCCTATCCAACAAAAAGACAGATGAAGGAAGCATATCCAAGAACGGAGGAATTCTTTATGAAGAAAAGGGAGCTGGATCCCCAAGAGAGATTCATGAATGAATTTTATGAGGTGTATGGAAAATGAGATGGTTCATCACGTCCCAAAGCATGGCCTTGATGGCTTCAAGCATTACTTTCCCTTTTTATTTGCTTTTCATCCATAATATCGGGTCGAGCTTCTCAAGTTTCGGGATAGCCTATGGTGTATTTACTTTAAGTTCTGCTCTCTTCCATAAAGGGGTAGGGGCGGCAGCCGACAAAATTGGAGGAAAAAGCCTGCTTTATTTCTATTCTTTCGGAATGGCATTCTTATTTCTATTAATCCCTGAAATCCATCAATTATGGCAGGTTTATCTCTTTCAGTTTGTATTGGGTGGGCTTGGATCCATTCAAAAAACATGCGAAAAAACCCTCCTGGCTGGATTAACAGGGCAGGAGGACAGGGGAAGGACTATCGGGCACTACCATTTCTGGACCTCCCTGTATGCTGCCGGGGCGGTAATGGCCTGCGGGGTGCTGATTGATTATTTTACCGTATCCTACATATTTTATTTGGGGTCTGTCTTTTATTTTATCAGCGGGATGGCTCTGGCAAAAATGAAAGTCTCCCTTTCATCAGAAACAGTGGAGGATATTGGCCTGTAAAAGGTAAGCTGGCAGCCATATGGCTTCAGCTTATTTTTTCAATGGAGAGATTTTTATCGCTTTCAGAAATGAATTGTTTAATAGAGTCGATTATTTTTTCTATCTCACAATCCATTGTGGCTACATGAAAAGACTTATCAAGTGTGATGATAGACTTATTTACTGAAGAAATCGAATCATAAATAAGATCAGTTGCTTCATGAGGCACAACATGGTCATGGATTGATTTAATCAATAGAGCAGGGCAAGCAACTTTTCTTAGGCGCTCCTTCGTAGTGTCAATCAACTGAAGGAGCTGTTGGACGGCAGACATTGGGACTCTCGTATACGTTAATTCTTCTTCAATTGGCAGATTGATATCAGGGCTGCCCTCCTGAATGAAGCCTGAACAACCCGCTTCCCTGTAGCAGTCATACCCAGGAATCTGAATGGCCGCATTAACTGTTATGATGCCGGCTATATCAAACCCCGAACTTGCCAGTTTAAGTGCAAGCGTACCGCCCATTGATTGTCCGATTACATAGACTTTGCTGCAATATTTTTTTAGGTGGTGATAGCTCTGCACCAAATTCTCAAACCAGTCTTGATGGCTGCAAAGGGATAAATCAGTCTCGCAGGTTCCATGTCCCTTCAGCCTTGGAGCGAAGATTGTGCAGCCAGTGCTTTGATAGATTTCCTCTGAGACTTTGCGAACGCTTTGTGGAGTTCCGACAAAACCGTGGCAAACGAGGATCCCCGTTTCGCTTCCCCTGAAAAAGAACTCTTCGGCGCCTTTCATGATTGGATAGGTCACTTTTTTCATTTATCATCCGTCCTTTTAAATAAATTAAAAAAACCTTCTTGCTAATGGGCAAGAAGGCTTAAACCGAGCTTTATCACCCAAAGCAAATGCTTTGCTGGAAGGAGCACCTTGCTGATTGGCAGGTTGCTGTGGAGTCATTGAGCCAGTGCTCTCGTCCACTCTGGATAAATTTTATTTGATTGGAGTAATTGTAAGTGATAATTCCAAGTAAGTCAATAGGAATTTGTTGAAATGGGCATTGGTTAAGATTTGATCAAAGCGCAATAAAAAAAACGGTTATCCCCTTCTTGATCAAAGGAAAACCGTTTTTTGTATTTCATTTTATTCATGATATCCTTTTTTGTTTTCGTCTTTCTCGTTCTCATATCTGTAAGTGCATATACACCACGGAACTCTTCAGGATTCCTTTTACCTTCCTGCATTTGTTTTACTCGATGCTTTTTTGCATTGCTTTTTCCCATTCCAACCACTCCTTTTTTAACTTCTTCTTTGATGATAATGTGATTGTAAAAGAATGTAAAGGGGCACTTGTTGGTTAATTGAACATTTTCAATCTGTGAAATTTTTATATATGACAGATTCATGAATAGATTGAAGTTGTCCATAATTCTTTAGTATAATACGTTTATATTTGCATATGAATTTGATAGACAAACCATGTAAAGGGGAAACCATGAAGGATTTTATTTTTACAGTCTTGAACGGGCTGGCGGATTTAGGCTATTTCGGAATTGCATTAGGACTGATGATTGAGGTCATCCCGAGTGAGTTCGTATTGGGATATGGGGGATATTTGATTTCTCTCGGAAAAATTAACTTTGCCGGTGCAGTCGTAGCTGGCACAATCGGCGGAACCATTGCGCAGATATTCCTTTATTGGCTCGGATCATACGGCGGGCGCCCGTTTCTTGAAAAATACGGTAAATTCATTTTGATTAACAAACATCATATTGATGTATCTGAAAACTGGTTTAAAAAATATGGCCCGGGGGTCATCTTTACGGCTCGTTTTATTCCTGTCGTTAGACATGCGATATCCATCCCAGCCGGCATTGCAAAGATGTCACTCAAAAAGTTCACTTTATATACGGTTGCTGCCATCATCCCGTGGACCATCTTCTTTCTTTATTTAGGAATGGCCCTGGGCAAGAATTGGATGGAAATCAAGGAAAAAGCGCATCCATACATATTGCCTTCCATCATTGCGGCATTAGTGATCGGGATTATTTATTTTGTCATCAAGGAATATAAGAAGAAAAAATAACCGGCCAGAGCGCCGGTTATTTTTATAAGGGGAGAGATCATTTTGTCTAGTGGCAAAGCATATGCCTACATCATTTTTGGGGCTGCGCTATGGGGAATCATCGGGATATTTGTGAACAGCCTCTATCGCTTTGGGTTCAATTCCTTGGAAGTAGTGGCGATTCGCGTATCATTTGCCTCTGTTTTTTTAATTTTATATGCTTTGATAAAAAATAAAAGAATTCCGAAGATCCATTGGCGTGACTCGAAATATTTCGTCGGAACCGGTATTTTAAGCATTGTGTTTTTTAATCTTTGTCTTTTCTATTCCATCGGTGAGTTGGGGCTGTCAGTAGCTTCCATTCTGTTATATACAGCACCTGCATTTGTCACATTGTTTTCTGCACTGCTGTTTAAAGAAAAAGTCAATTGGCGAAAGGGAACTGCTCTCGTTTTCACTTTGGCGGGCTGTATGCTGGTAGCTGGAATATTTCCTTCTTTTCATGCATCCTTGACTATTACGGGATTTCTCGCGGGCATTGGATCCGGATTGGGTTATGCATTGTATAGTGTGTTTGGGAAGTTTGCTCTATCAAAATATTCCTCCATGACTGTCACAGCCTACACGTTTATATTTGCAGCTGTGTTTATGCTGCCTATAAGCGGATTGCGGGATAAAGCCAATCTTTTCACAAATGGAGCAGTATGGTTGAGTGTGCTGGGCTTAGGCGTATTATCTACCGTGTTTTCTTACATCCTTTATACAAAAGGGCTTGAAGCGGTGGAAGCGAGCAGGGCTTCAATACTGGCAACCATTGAGCCTGTTGTCGCATCATTGGCCGGAATCATCATTTATCATGAAAAATTAAGTCTGTGGCAGGGTGCAGGGATATTATTGATTCTATCTGCTGTATTTGTGGTAAGTGAAAAAACAAAAAAGAAAAGTAAAGATTATACAGCAACTTTTAGGAAAACCGTCTAAAAACGGTTTTTTTATTTTAAAAGAAAATTAAACACTTGGGCTGATTTCTATTTGATTTTTAGCACAATTAAGCAGAGTTAATCTATTAGTCCACTCTATTAAATTTTCCATGCATATAATAGGACCATCAATGGGAAAAGGAGGGATATTCATGTCAAATCACAATAATACTAATAACAACAATCGCATCCTTAATGTCGATGCCGATTAAGTCCTGATTCGTGCAGACCGCGTCATCATCCAAAATGCGAACGATGACCATGGCAATGGATGCCGTAACCGTACAAATAATGCAGCAGACAATGTTGAATCCGCACAAGATGGAAGCTCAAATGGCTGCAGAAGAAGACGTTCCTGGATTTAATTTGGCAGTGAAATGAGTTTTTGTATTGGCAGGTTGGATGGTGCAGATTTATACATCGATTTGCACCATCTGACTTTTATACAGTGGAATTTACAGAAGATATATGCTAATATATGGATAACATTATTAAGGAGGCATCTAATTACACACTATGATTATTTCTAATCACAACTTTCGTTAATTTTATACGAAAAGCTGGACTCTGCCTGAGTTCGCAGTGATTAGGATAACTATGTCTATTTTTAGAGCCTTGAATATTTATTTGTCCGGGATATTTTTTCACGATTCCTATTACTAAAGCACAGGCATGAGTCTGTGCTTTTTTCATTGGACTTTTTGAATGAAAGAAGGAATCTTAATGGAATTATTATCTGTGAAAAATGCCTCTATTGAACTAGATGGGAAGCTATTGGCTGAGAATATCACATTTGTTGTGAAACAAGGCGAACATACAGCACTTATCGGTGAGAATGGGGTTGGGAAGACCACGCTGCTCAAGGCTGTGTTCGGGAAAACCCCATTTGTTTCTGGTGAATTAACTAAAAGGATGCACCTGCAATGGGCATGGATGGAACAGAACCCGAAGTACGCGGTTGAAGACACAGTCATGGATTTTGTTGAAATGGAGAATGAAAGAATTTTTATATTGAAGAAGAAACTTAATGGAGCTGAAAAGGACCTTCCCCATTCAATAGAAAGTTACAACCAATTTCTTCAGGAATATTTAAATGACGGGGGATACGAGTGGGAAGCGGCCGCGGAGAAAAATTTGCTGATGACGGGGATCCCTAAAGATTTATGGAACCAGACATTCCAAAGTTTGAGCGGCGGCCAGAAGACAAGGGTCCAATTGGCAAGAACCTTGATGCTGGACCCTGATTTTCTTATCCTTGATGAACCGACGAATCATCTGGATAAAGAATCACTGCAATGGCTAGAAGAATGGATGAATAAATTCAACGGAACCATCCTTTTTATCTCTCATGACCGAGAATTTATTGATCACACTGCCCATTTTACGATGGAGCTTTCGAAAAATGGGATTCATAAGGTCCGCGGAGGATATTCAGATTTTCTGAAGGTGAAAGAACATGAAAAACAGACTCAAATGGCCCTTTATGAAAAGCAGGAGAGGGAAAAGAAAAAGTTAGAAGAGACAATCAGGAAATATCGGCAGTGGTTTGATAACGCCCACCAAGCTGCTGGGGAAAGGAATCCCTATGCAAAAAGCAAAGCCATGAAAAACATTACGAGGGCACAGTCCAAGGAAAAAGCTTTAGAAAAACTGGAAGGGGAGCGGGTCGCAAAGCCAAAGGAACAGAAAGGCATTCATGTAGAATTTCAAACTGATGGAGTAGGTGCCAAAAGGCTGATCAGGGCAGAAGAAATTTCTTTTGCCTACAATGATAAAAAACTTTTTCACGACCTTTCTTTTGAAATTCATCGGGGGGACAGGATTGCTGTCATTGGAAGGAATGGTTCAGGAAAATCGACCCTGCTTAAACTGCTGATTGGTGAATTGCAGCCGAGTACAGGTGATATCAAACATCATCCTCATTTGAAGATTGGATATTTTGCACAGGAGGTCGAAAGGCTGGATGAGGAGCACTCGCTTCTTGACAGCCTTCTGCAAATTGAAAGCATGACTCAAACGGCTGCCAGAACCTTGCTGGGGTGCTTTCTTTTCCGGAGGGAAGATGTCCGTAAAAAGATAAAAAACTTGAGCATGGGGGAAAAATGCCGGGTTGCTTTCATCCGCCTCTACCTTTCAGAAGCAGATCTCCTAGTTCTGGATGAGCCGACGAACTATCTGGACCTGCCTTCCAGGGAAACAATCGAAGATGCATTGGCAGGATATCCTGGTGCTGTCGTAATCGTTTCCCATGATGCATATCTATTAAAGAAACTGGCTAATCGGGTTATTTCTATTGAAGAAGGGGAGATTGAGGATTTTCATGATTCCTATCCTGCCTACTTGGAATGGAAAAAAGATGAGACTGCTTCGCTTAGAGATAAGTCGCTTGATGATTATAAAAAGCAGCTCGAGTTGAAATATTCACAACTGATCCAGCGGGAAGTGGATGGATATGGAGATGAGCAAGAGATTCTCTTGGAGCTCCTGGAAATCAAGGAGGAGCTAAAGAAGCTCCAATAAACAAGGTCGAATCCTTTTTGATTTCAGAAGGAATCAGCTAAACTGATAAGAAGTACTATTTTAGAAAAGGAAGGCCGGCTGAATGGCCGTCCTTCCGATACATACAAGGGGGAATAATGATGAAGCATTACAAATCCAGAGAAGAAGTCCCTGATTCGGAAAAATGGGATTTAACTGATATTTTTCCAAATCAGGATGCCTGGGAAAAAGATTATGATTTGGTATTGAAAATAGCTGACCAGCTGAAGGAGTTTGATGGAAATATCCGTGACGGGTCATCACTTTATGAATACTTAAAGCTAGGTGAAGAGTTGGGGTATCATTACAGGAAAGTGTATGTATATGCGATGCTTGGGGTGGACTTGGATACAAGGAATTCAGCGGCGCATTCCCTGCTTGACCGTGCATCACAGCTAGGGCAGAAGGTAAGCGGGGCAACATCGTTTTTCATGCCGTTTTTATTGAGTTTGGAAGAAAAGACTTTAATGGGGTATTTTCAGGAAGTAGAAGGCCTCGATTACTTTAAAGAGGACCTTTTGGAATCATTTAGATATAAACAGCATGTGTTAAGCAAGGAAAAAGAGGAAGTGCTTTCCCAAATGGGCGAAGCGCTGGCTGCTCCTAAAAATATTTTTGGCATGATTAACAATGCGGATATACGATTCGGTGAAGTGACCGGGGATGATGGGGAAAAAGTGGAGTTGACAAGGGGGATGTACTCCAAGCTTATCGAGGATGAAGACCGCGCTAAACGCAAGGAAGCTTATCATGCGTACTATAAGCCATATGTTTCATCCAAAAACACCATAGCATCCACTTTGGCTGCTGCCGTCAAAAACAATGTCCTGATGTCAAAAATGAGAAATTATCCTTCTGCACTTGAAAAAGCTCTGTTTGGGGATAATGTCCCGAAGGAAGTTTATGAAAATCTTATTCAATCAACCAAACAGAATCTGGATTCCATGATAACTTATAACAAGCATCGAAAAGAAAAGCTGGGGCTCGATGAACTGAGAGCCTATGACCTCAGTGTTCCGCTTGTTTCAGGTGCAAGAAAAGAAATTTCGTTTGATGAGGCATACGATATTATGCTGAAAGCCCTGGAGCCTTTGGGGGAAGAGTATGTCCAGACGCTCGCAGGGTTCAAAGAGAAGCGCTATCTTGATGTGAGGGAAACTCCTGGAAAACGGTCAGGGGCTTATAATCTGGGTCTTTATGGAGTCCATCCATTCGTTCTATTGAATCACCATGATGACCTGGACAGTTTGTTCACCCTTGCCCACGAAAGCGGACACGCCATGCATTCCTACTACAGTTCCAACTATCAGCCGCAGATCAGTGCAGGCTATTCCATCTTCGTTGCTGAAGTGGCATCAACTGTAAATGAAATTCTGCTTATCCGCTACTTGTTGAAGCATGAAGAGGACGAACAGATGAAAAAGCATCTTTTGAACCATTTCATTGACGGATTTAAAGGCACTTTCTTTACACAGGTCATGTTCTCTGAATTCGAAAAAGTGATCCATGAGAAATGCGAAAGTGGAGAGCCGCTCAATGCCGATGTCTTTAATGAAGTATACGAATCCATTTATCGGGAGTACCAGGGAGAAGATTTGGTATTTGATGAAGAGGTCAAATATGGGTGGTCAAGGATCCCTCACTTCTATCGTCCATTTTATGTTTATAAATACGCAACAGGCTACGCTTCAGCAATCGATATTGCCGATAGGCTGCTTTCAGGGGATGAGGATTCGCTGAAGAACTATCTTCAATTCTTGAAAAGCGGAAGCTCCGACTATCCGCTTGAATTGTTGAAAGGTGCAGGAGTCGATCTGACAAAGCCTGACCCTATAGACAATGCGCTGGGCATATTCAAAGAATTAGTTGATGAACTCGCTGCATTGTAATGAGCTGTACTCAAAAAACACCCTATCCGTTTAACGGGATAGGGTGTTTTTATTGCAGGGATCAGTTGTTCAATGGAATGGTATATGTCGCCTGGAACTTGAATGAGCCTGAATATTCTTGTCCAAATCCGAAAACAGAAACTCTGGTAATGTCGTCATAGATGAAGGATAAGGAAGAATGTGCAAGAATGGTCCTTGTAACATTTCCGGAAGTCCGTTCAAAAATAACATTGATCCCATCGTCGCTGAAGTTTTCAATGGTTCCAGCTAGAACAACAGGGATATCATTGCTTTCTACATCAAAAATGATATTTGCCTGAGTATTGGATGAACCTGCAAAAGGAGCACAATTTTCAAACGTCAGTGTTTTAAATCTATCGCGCTCAGGTCGCGGAGGACAAGTGTCAACCCAGCCAAGCGGCCCCATGCAGTGGTGTTTGCAAGACATATAATCACCTCCTTGCTGGTAGAATATGCATCTTCTAACAAAATGCTTGGATTATTCAGCAGTTTTTACAAGAATAATAGTTTGAATATTTTTGAAACTATATTGAAAAAGGTTACTTAATGTGATTAAATTAAATAAACTGTATAGTCGGTTTATAGAAAAAGGGGGATTTGGAATGAAGACAACAACCATTAGTAATGTAAAAGAGGCTGTCATCCGTTTTAAGGAATTGGATGAAAAGATTTGCCACTTGAATGATATTTTAAGTTTGGTATCGTGGGATCAAAAAACAAAGGCTCCGAAAAAGAGTGCGTCTATCTTTGCTTCGGCAATCGGGACTCTTTCAACCGAAACGTTTATATTGGCGACATCTCCTGAAATGACAGAGTTGTTGGAGTATCTTTCGCTAGAAGAGAATGCCGCAGAGCTGGAACCTGAAATTGCTGCAGCAGTAAGGGAAAGGAAAGCACATTCTCGAAAATTAGCGAAAATTCCTGAAGCGATGTATAAGGAGTACACAATCCTTGTCTCCAGGGCCAATGCCGTTTGGGAAGAAGCGAGGGAAAAAAGCGATTTTTCGATTTTTGAAGAAACCCTGGGAAAAATTGTTTCATATACGAAAAAGTTCATTGAATTATATGGGAATGAGGGACATCCATATAATGCACTGCTGGAAGATTATGAACCAGGATTGACTGTAGAGAAGCTGGATCCGCTTTTTGCTGAGCTTCGTTCAAGGAGTGTTGCCCTTCTTGATCGTCTGAAGGCGAAAGGTGTTGAACCTCTTGTGGATTTCCTGGAAGTAGATTATGAGATTGAAAAACAAAAAGAATTCAATTCATTCATTGTTCCGAAGCTTGGTTTCGATATGGAAGCTGGACGTCTGGATGAATCGGCGCATCCATTTGCGCAGCCGGTCAATACCGGAGATGTACGGTTGACCACCAGATATCGACTCAACAATATGAGAACAGCCATTTTCGGAACGATCCATGAATCTGGACACGGGATGTATGAACAAGGTGTCAATCCTGTATATGAAGGCACTGTCCTCCGTGAAGGTGCATCATTTGGCATTCATGAATCTCAATCCCGATTCTACGAGAATTTTATCGGAAGAAGCAGCTCGTTCTGGAATCATTTTTATCCAAAGCTCCAAGAATACTTTCCAACGCAGCTGAAGGATGTAGAACTTGAAGCATTTTACCGTGGGATCAATCAAGTCGCGCCTTCCTTTATTCGTGTGGAAGCGGATGAACTTACCTATAATCTCCATATAATGGTCCGTTATGAAATCGAAAAAGGACTGTTTGATGGAAGCATAGAAGTGAAAGATCTTCCGAAAGTATGGAATGAAAAAATGAATGATTATCTGGGGATCACTCCTCCTAACGATAGTCTTGGGGTCCTTCAGGATGTGCATTGGTCTTTCGGCGGATTCGGATATTTTCCATCCTATTCCCTTGGAAACCTTTATGCAGCACAAATCTACTATACATTGAAAAAAGAACATCCGGAATTGGAGAGTTTCATTGAAAAAGGAGAGCTCTCCTTCATCAGGGAATGGCTCAGAGAGCGCATCCATCAATATGGAAAACTCTTTACCCCAAATGAATTGATCGTTAAAGCGACCGGAGAAGAACTTAATGCAGCTTATTTAATGAACTATCTTGAAGAAAAATATTCAAGAGTCTATCAGCTCAATGAAGTGTGATTATTATGGATAAGAGTTCTATGAGAGAGTCTGCGTTTTATCAACGAATAAACGAAGATGAAATTTATGTAAGGCGCATTGGGGAAGGGAAACCAATTCTTTTCCTGCATGGAGGTCCTGGAGGAGAGCACCGTTTCTTTCTCCCTCATATGACACCACTGGCCGATCAGTTTGAATTGATATTCTATGATCAAAGAGGATGTGGAAAGTCCACCGCTGCAAGTGGGGCATCCTTTACAATAATGCAGGAAGTAGAGGCATTGGAAATTCTCAGGAAAGAACTGCGCATTGATCAGTTGAATATTGTAGGTGAATCATGGGGGACCATGCTCGCTCTTATATATGCAGCCAAGTATCCTGAGAATGTTGAGAAATTGGTTTTGACAGCTGCTGTTGGGTCTTCATATGAAGGGTTTGGTGTATTTGAAAAAAACTTGAATGACCGTTTGAAAATTGAAGACAGGAAAGTGCTTGAACTGCTTTCTGCCAAGTTCGAAAAGGGAGAGGCAGAGCTGAAAGAAATATTCGCAGTCCTTGATCCTTATTATGTACATTCTCCTGAGGCTGCTGCGTTGAAAACTGAGACGGTCAGCAATGCGTCTGTAAATGAAGAAATGGGGAAGGCAATACGGGAGAGCTATGATTTGAGGGGGAAATTGTCTCATATCAGCCATATTCCCATCCTTATATTACAGGGAGAATCCGATTTGATTTCCCCTTTGGAGCTTGAAGAGCTTCTTCTAAAGGATCTTCCTCATGCTGAAATGAAGGTCATCCCTGAAAGCGGGCATTGGACAATTGTGGAGAAACCGCTGGAAGTGATGAATCATATTCGTCATTTCTTCCAATGAAAAACAGGCTGGATACCCAGCCTGTTTTTGTTTTAGTGGATCAGTCGCCGTTAAAGAGGTCGAATAATCCTTTTGCTATGCTTCCTTCGTCTTTCGCTCCGCCTCTCGAAGGCATAGCGGAGAAAACGCGGCTCGCCAATCGGCTGAATGGAAGGGACTGCACCCAGACGATCCCCGGTCCTCTCAGTGTGGCAAAGAATAATCCTTCCCCGCCGAATAATGCGGTTTTGACTCCTTTGACGAATTCGATATTATAGTCCACTCCGCTCGTCATAGCGACTAGACATCCCGTATCCACACGAAGGGTTTCTCCGGGCTGCAGGTTCTTTTGGTGAAGCGTCCCGCCTGCATGGATGAAGGCCATTCCATCCCCTTCAAGCTTTTGCATGATGAATCCTTCACCACCGAAAAATCCTGTCCCCAATTTGCGCTGGAATTCAATTCCCACTGAAACACCTTTTGCTGCTGCCAGGAACGCATCTTTTTGGCAAATGATTTTCCCATGCCTGCTTAAATCAAGTGGAATGATCTTTCCAGGATAAGGAGAAGCAAAGGAAACTCTCTTTTTTCCATATCCTTCATTGGTAAATGCCGTCATAAAGAGACTTTCACCCGTCAGTACGCGTTTTCCGGCATTGAAGAGCTTTCCGACAAAGCCCCCGCTGTCTGCAGAGGAGCCGTCGCCAAATATCGTTTCCATCTGGATATCATCTTCCATCATCATCAAACTTCCTGCTTCGGCAACCACCGTTTCCTTTGGATCCAGCTCAACCTCGACAAACTGCATATCATCTCCGTAGATTTTGTAATCTATTTCATGATTGTTCATGTCCATACCGCCTCCTGAAATTATGTACATTAATAATCTTATTGTATTAGATTGGAAGAATATCTCCAACAGGAATATTTCTTGTTTACAAAAAACACACACAATTGGATGGTGAAGGGAAAAATAGATGCTGCGGTAAAGGAGGCTGGATCATAGCATTTTCCGTTCGATGAAAAACATGATATGATAGAGGCTGATTATTGATTTTATTTAAGGAGATGTTGATAATGGCGAAAAAAGGATACATATTAATGGAAAACGGCGGAAAAATCGAATTTGATCTTTTCCCGAATGAAGCTCCAGGTACAGTTGAAAACTTTGAAAAATTAGCGAACGAAGGATTCTATAATGGATTGACTTTCCACCGCGTCATCCCTGGATTTGTCAGCCAAGGTGGAGATCCTAACGGAAATGGAACAGGCGGTCCTGGCTACACAATCAAGTGTGAAACAGAAGGCAACCCACATACACATACGGAAGGGGCTTTTTCAATGGCGCATGCCGGAAAAAACACTGGAGGAAGCCAATTCTTCATCGTTCATGAGCCACAGCCTCACTTGAACGGTGTCCACACTGTATTCGGCCAAGTAACTTCAGGCATGGATATCGTAAAAGCCATGAAAAATGGAGACGTTATGGAGAAAGTAGAAGTATTCGAAGCTTAATTCCGTAAAAAACGCTTGGGACTTTTTTAAGTCCACAAGCGTTTTTTTATTTGTGCAATTTTCATGCCAGCTTAGAATCTGCTGATTCCTGATTTCTTTCACCTGACATGCGGTCGATTGCAAGATATATGAATCCAGCTATAATGCAGCCTGCGCCAAGTCCTGTAAACAGGGCGTTCCCCAAGGAGTGATCCAACAAAAAACCGGATACCAATGGTCCAATGGCGCCGCCAAGGATCCATTGCAGTCCAGAAGCCCCCATATAGGTCCCTCTTAAATGTTCAGGTGCAATATTGGATATGAAAGTCATTTGAACCGGGGACATCAGCATTTCTCCCAGAGTATAAACTGCATATACGATAAGTAGTACAATCAATATGACAGAAAAACTGGAATGGTGCTGATAAAAGTATCTTGGGAGCCATGCAAGGGCAATCATTCCAAGTCCAAAAAAAATGGTGCCGGAGAGCATGACAGAACCGATTTTCTTCTTGCCTGCCCACGATGCAATCGGCAGCTGGAATAGCACAACGAGAAGACCATTCATGGCCATTAAGTATGGGAACGGATTTTGAGCTTCTGTCAGGTGCTTCAGCTCCAAATCGAAATGAAGCGGAAGCATCCCTTCTGTTTGGGAGAAACTCATGGAAATGACGATCCCGGTCAGGATGAATATCAAAAGCAGTTTGTCATCAAAGAGCACTTTAAATGGCGAGGGCAAGGGATCTTCTTTGATCTCTTGTTTATTTTTCCCCTTATGTCGAGGCTGTGATGCCGGCAGGCTCTCATGGATCCAGACCGCGACGATTATGGCATAGAGAAAAACGGATGAAGCTGTGATGAAAAAGATGATGGACTTCGAAACGAGAATGATAGAAGCACCAATCAATGGTCCTGTCGCAGCCCCTATATTGTGCCCGAGCCTTAATAGACCGAATGCCTCCGTCCGCTGCTCCGGCGGCGTCACATCGGCCACCATTGCTGAAGCAGCCGGGTGGAACAATGAATTTAAAAATCCCATTAGAGCAGAAAGAATGACAAAAGCGATAAAACTGTCAAAATAGATGAATCCCAGCATGACAAACCCATTCCCGGCCATTGAAGCAACCATGACGGGTTTGCGGCCATATTGATCCGCGAATCTCCCGCCAAGCATCGTTCCAACTACAGAGGTTATAGGCCCGACAGCCATGACAACTCCTACGAGCCATAAGGAATCGATTTTATCTTTTAAATAAAGAGCTAGAAAAGGCATCAGCATCATAAAGGCGATGCCGTTCATGGCCTCCCCTGCAAAGCGGATCCAAACATTGCGGTCAAGCCCTCTTAAACTTTTAAACGTGTTCATTTCTTCACCAACCCATTTGACAAAATATTCTACCCTCATCATAACCTGAATTTTCGCTCACTTCATAAATTTTGAAATTTCTATTAATTAAAGTCGGTAAGGGGATGAGATTTACCATAGCCAATAAAAAATTTTCAGGTTTTTCTACTCGATTGAGCGGGAATCCACTCGCTTTCCGCGGACGAACTGGCAAGCCTCCTCGCTTCGCTGTGGGGTCTCGCCAGCCCGTTTTTCCGCAGGAGTCTCGCAGATTCCCACTCAATCAACTGATATATTGTGAGATTATAGAATCACTAAAATTTCCAATTTTGTGAGAGTTGCGCTTGGGAAATAGAAGAATGGATTGACGCTTGTGTCAATTTTGGGTATGTTAAGGGATAATGACTGGATTGGGAGGGTGGTTCGATGTCGCCGAGGACGTCTGAACAAAATGAAAAAATACGGAGGGAGCGGATCGGACAGATTCAGCGGGCTGCCATGGAGGTTTATGTGGAGAAGGGGCTGCTTGCCGCTGAAATCGGTGATATTGCAAAGAGGGCAGGAATCGCCAGAGGACTCGTTTACTATTATTATAAGGATAAAATGGATCTTTATCGTGATTTGTTCACGCTTTACTTGGATGCTGCCAGTGTATTTATCCGGAATCAGCTGACAAAAGAAGCAGAACCATATGAAAGGCTGAAAAACTATACAATGTTTTACATTGATATGGCCTATAAACAGCCAGTATTATCCAAGTTCTATCGCAAAATGGATAACGACCTTGAAATAGTATTTTCCACAGAAAAAGACAGCATCAGTGAAAATTATATTCAGCCAAGTCATGATTATCTTTTAAAAGCATTTGAAAATGCGATTGAAAATGGCCATTTGAAATCATATGATCCTAAGCTGATGGTGAACCTCTACTGGGGTGCGTTGAATGGGGTGCTTGATTTATTTACTGATGGATATATAGCGCCTGAAGAGGTCGAAGCAAAGAAAAATGAAGTGGTCGAATTAATATTTGAAGGGCTGACATAAAAAGAGATCATCTTCAATGATGATCTCTTTATTATTCCGCCGGCTCGAGCAGGACTTCACTTTTATCCTCGTAAACACGCTCAATATGCTGCTCGCCCCATGCACATAGGCTGTCTAAAATTCCTTTTAATGACCATCCATACTCGGTTAAAGAGTATTCAACCTTTGGGGGGACTTGATTATATACTTCACG
Source organism: Falsibacillus pallidus (assembly GCF_050990905.1). Taxonomy (GTDB): domain Bacteria; phylum Bacillota; class Bacilli; order Bacillales; family DSM-25281; genus Falsibacillus; species Falsibacillus pallidus_A. The sequence goes on along the minus strand of NZ_CP158866.1, from coordinate 2,114,176 downwards.
ATGGATGACTCCGTCGTCTTCCAATTCGCGCAGCTGCTGAGTCAGCATCTTTTGTGTGATCCCCGGCATCAGTTTCTTTAATTCGCTTGTCCTTTTAGTTCCTTTAATCAAGTGGCATAGTATGACAACTTTCCACTTCCCGCCAATGACCTCCAAAGCGGCTTCGACAGGTATATTATATTTTTTCATAAAGGCTGTCACTCCTTAATTAACATTGCGATTGTTTCATCATACCACTTACAAACGATGTTCACCAGTACGTTACTTCAAAGTACCTATGGATCAAAAATGATCCTATAAAAAGAGAAATGGATTTATTGACACTTTATCAGTTTAGGTATAAACTGATAATAAGATCAGAAAAGCGAGGTGGCATAGTGAAGGATAAAGCAAACAGAAATATTGGAGAACGATTGGGTTTATTAATATGGTTCCGATTATCCAGGGTTTTTAACCAAAGCATTAAAGAATCCAATCAGCATCTGAAAGAATGGAATTTAACAACTGCACAATTCGATGTATTGGTCCAGGTTGGAAGCCATAATCGCTTATCCCAGCAGGACCTGGCTGCCAAGCTGCTCGTTTCAAAAGGGAATATTACACAGCTCCTAAGCAAAATGGAGTCTCTTGGCTACATTAAACGGGAACAGGAGTGGAAAACAAAATATTTGTCACTTACAGAAAAGGGGCAGGAGCTATTTAACGAAGTAGTCCCGAATCAGGAACATTTCCAAGCTGCGCAATTTGATGTATTGACACGGGATGAGAAAAAACAGCTGCTGAATTTATTGAAAAAAATACAAAAAGGATGAATGGAGGAATTAATAATGGAATTAAAAGGAATTCACCACGTTTCAGCTATTACAGCCAAAGCAGGAGAGAATTTTCAATTTTATACAAAAGTACTTGGGCTTCGTCTCATAAAAAAAACAGTCAATCAGGATGACACTTCCGTCTATCATTTATTTTATGGGGATGAAGTTGGCAATCCCGGCACCGAATTGACTTTTTTCGAAATCCCGATGGCTGCCCGCAATCATGATGGGAATAACAGCATCTCTTCCCTTGGATTAAGAGTTCCAAATGACGCTTCATTGGCATATTGGAAAAACCGTTTTGAAGAGTTCAATGTGGAGCATGAAGAAATCAAAGAAAGAGCAGGACGCCAAACATTGTCTTTTAAAGATTTTGAAGGCCAGCGCTTCCAGTTGGTCTCCGATGAAAATGACCATGGCGTCAAAGGAGGGACTCCTTGGGCCAAAAGCCCGATTCCAGTGGAATATGCCATTCGTGGCCTTGGGCCGGTAAGATTGACCGTTCCTTTTGGGGAACCTACTGCAGGAGTACTCACCGAAGTTATGGGATTCCGCTTTAAAGGGTCTTATCCTGCTGAAGTTGAAGGCCAGCCGGATATTCAAGTATATGATACAGGAGAAGGAGGAAGCGGTGCTGAAATCCATATTGAAGTCCGCAATGATCTGCCTCATGAAAGACAAGGAAGGGGCGGCGTCCACCATGTAGCTTTCCGGGTTGACGATGAAGAAGAGCTCCGTAAATGGATTGAACATATCCGCAGCTCTCGTTTCCCTAACTCTGGTTTCGTTGATCGCTTTTATTTCAAATCCCTTTATTTCAGGGAACCGAATGGCATTTTATTTGAACTGGCAACTGATGGACCTGGATTTGCAACAGATGAGGAATTGGAACATCTTGGTGAATCACTGGCACTGCCTCCATTTTTAGAGCCGCACCGTGAAACCATTGAAGCAAAATTAAAACCGCTTGATACAAAATCAGAATAGGAGGGGTCTCTAGTGAAGCATCTATATAAACAAGGTACGAATCCTGATGCTCCGGTTCTTCTGCTGCTCCATGGGACAGGAGGAACAGAGCATGATCTTCTTCCGATTGGAAGTATGATATCTGAAGGATCTTCCATTTTGAGCGTCCGGGGGAATGTGGCTGAAAATGGCATGCCCCGCTTCTTCCGCCGTCTGTCAGAAGGGGTATTCGATGAGGAAGACCTGATTTTTCGTACAAATGAGCTGAATGAATTTCTGGATGAAAGCTCAAAAACATATGGATTCAATCGAAAAAATGTGATGGCTGTCGGCTATTCCAACGGTGCCAACATTGCAGGCAGCCTGCATTTTCATTTCAAAGATGCACTAAAGGGGTCGATTCTTTTTCATCCGATGGTTCCGAGAAGGGGAATAGAACTCCCGCATTTGAAGGAAACGCCTATTTTCATTGGCGCAGGAAAAAATGATCCATTGATCCCTGTGTCAGAGACAGAAGAGCTGGTAAAGCTTTTAGAAGATGCAGGCGCTAATGTGAAAACTCATTGGGAATACCAAGGTCATCAACTGACAGGCGGCGAGGTTCAAGCTGCAAAGGAATGGCTGCAATCTTTATAGGATCATGATGATCAAGTCAGTTTGAATAAAAGCCTTCTCAAATGAAATCCCTTAGGAAAAGGTCTATACTAAATTCATCAGATGATGAAGGAGAGTATGAAATTGGAAAATAATATAAAAGTACGTGAAGCAATTTGGGAAACTGTAAACGGACTAGATGATAATCAGCTGAATACCCGCCCCGACTCTGACAGCTGGAGTATCATGGAAGTGTTGGAACACCTTTATTTAATGGAGCTGGTCCTTACAAAAGGGATGATGAAACAGCTGGAAAGCGGGGAGGAGAAGGAAGCGGAAGATAAACCGATTCAACTGACTGTCGATCGAAGCAGAAAAGTGGATGCTCCATCACATGTCCAGCCGACAGGTGAAATCAAGTCGATTGATGATATGAAAGAAAAATTAGCGTCTTCAAGGGAAATGCTGTTGGATTTTGCGAACAATGCCGACCAAGAAAAATTAAAGCAGAAAGCGATGCCTCATCCAGTCTTTGGCATGATGAGCCTTGACCAATGGATTCCTTTCATTGGCTACCATGAAGAGAGACACCGTCTTCAAATAGAAGAGATCAAACAAAAATTAGCAGTAAAATAATATAAGAAAAGACGCAGCCGGAATATTCGACTGCGTCTTTTACTATTTGCTATAAAAGTTTTCGGTGTAATATGGCTGGGATTGATCTCCGAAAGCCACTCCGACACCGAGGTATTCGAAATCTTTTTGCAGGATGTTTTTCCTGTGGCCAAGGGAGTTCATCAGGCCTTCATGTGCGAAGATGCTGCTGTTCTGGCCATAAGCAAGGTTCTCTCCGGCAGCAAGAAAATAGATGTCATCTTCATGCATGCGGTCAAAAGGAGACTGCCCCTTTGGATTGGTGTGGTCGAAGTATTGATTTTCTGCCATATCCTCACTATGTTTAAGTGCAGTCTTCTGAACATGTTCATCCCATGTCAAATACGGGAGTCCATGCTCCACCCTTGCAGCATTCGTAAGATCGAATAGCTGGTATTCGAAACCTTTCTCGAGTGAGCTGCTTGGTGTGGTGTAATACTGATTTTTGTCCTGCTCGAGTTTTTGATCGATGATTTGGATGGCTGTCACGGTATTCTGCTCATGTTTATCGTAAAAAATGGTGACATAGCTATTATCCATATGGTAGACATCATATTCCCCGTTTGATTCAATTTTGTAGAATACAAGTCCTTTCCTCATTTCGGACATTGGCTCCCCTAGTTTTTCCCTGACCATATCCCTTGGACTGCCAATCTTGATTCCGGTCTTTGATGAGAGCAGATCCTGATCAGTATAAAGCGCATTTACTTTTCCGCCAGAATCATAGGAAACCATCATGAAGTTCTGGTAATTTTGATGATAGGCATTCCAATGTGTTCCATATTCGTTTTCAGTGCTGCGCTTTGGAGCGCCTATAGCTTGTTCCACCTTTTGTTTCGTATCGCCAAGCTCTATATTATAGACGGAGAATGTTTGATTTTCCGGTTTTGCCAAATCAGGCTTTTCAGCTTTCGCCGTATCCTGATTCTGAATATCTGCATTCATTAAATCTTTTATTTCAAGCGCAAGCTGCTTCCATTGCACTTTAGCATTTTCCAATGCTTCTGCTGTGGCCGGATCATTTTTAATGGCATCCAGACGTGAAGTGATCGGCTCTAATTGCTTAGAATGGAGAAGCTGCTCCATCTTGCCTTCCCACATGGGCTTTGTCATGAATAGTACAACAATTACTACAAGTGTTGAAAAAAATCTGCGCAAATGGTCTACCTCCAATCTATCCATCATTGTAACCCATTTCTTCTTGTCAGATAAGGATACAGGAGCCTTATTTAAAAAAGATTGCTGGGTTCTTTTCCTTTTCCCGGGAAGCAAAACTCTAAACAGCTTGTCGTTAGCAACATTCAAAGTTCCTGGGAATATGATGGGAGGAAAGAAGGTGGAGGTGACGTCATGGCAGTTGTTAAAGCAAAGCCAGCTGACATCAATTTATTGGCAAGGCTGTTGAGGGCAGAAGCCGAAGGGGAAGGAAGAAAAGGAATGCTTCTCGTCGGAAATGTCGGGATTAACAGGGTAAGGGCAAATTGCTCCGATTTTAAAGGACTGAGGACAATTCCGCAGATGGTCTACCAGCCGCATGCATTTGAGGCGGTACAAAAAGGCTATTTTTATCAAAGGGCAAGGGAAAGTGAAAAAACGTTGGCGAGACGTGTGGTGAAAGGTGAAAGCTTCTGGCCGGCTAAATACAGTCTTTGGTACTTCAGGCCGCCTGCAAATTGCCCGTCAACATGGTATGATCAGCCTTTTGTTTCCAGATACAAGCTTCACTGCTTCTACGAACCGACCTCAGGAACATGCCAAAATGTCTATAATACTTTTTAAAATATCTTTTCAATCACATGGGAATGGTCTACAATTAAGTGGTTAGGAAAATAATAGGCAAGGAGGTTGATATTGTGAGTAATCGAAAGTTGATAAGCAAAACAAAATTACGATGTCCAATGATCAATCATCCGCTATTGCCCAGTATTTGAAGATACTATGTTTATACTGTTTTTCAATAGAGATCATTGACCGATTAAGACCATCGTATGTTATTGCGCTGGTCTTTTTTGATGGACATTCCTCCTGACTGATTTTGTTTATGCAAATACTAGGGGGAAGAAATGCCAATGATGAAGCTTTCATTAATGGAAACGATGCTTCACAGCGAGGAGCATGAGCAATTTATAAAGAATATAGTTGAATTGTGGGATGGAGATGCAGAGTCTGCTTCATTCATCCGGGCAAGCAGTACGTTCATTTACTCTTTTAAAAGAGAGGATGAAAAATTCATTCTCAGATTGGTTCCGAATGATCATGAAAGTTTCGTAGAGAGAGAAGTGAATTATCTTCTCTACTTACACTCAAATGGATTATCGGTTAATCGTCCGGTTGTCTCAAAAAGAAAACGGTTTACGGAAAGAGCAGTGAGTCCAGCCGGCCCTGTCATCGCTTCTGTTTTTACATTTTGTGAGGGCCAGCTATATGAGATTGATGAATTGTCTCACCAGCAATTTTTCCTTTGGGGAAAAGCTTTGGGGCATCTGCATTCATTCGCGGCAACATTCGCTCAAGACAAAATTTTAAATAGTCAACCTGTTTTACTGAGCAGATTGAATCATATCGAAATGAGTGAAGCATTTGAGAAGGTATTCGCAGAAGAGATTAGTTTTCTGCGAAAATGGCTGGTAAATAAACCGATGACCCGTGGTTCTTATGGGAAAATACATTTTGACTTTGAGCTTGATAATCTCATATGGGACGGAATAAATGTGCAAATGGTTGATTTTGAAAGCTCCATAGATGGATGGTATGCAGCAGACATTGCTTTTGCGCTAAGGGACCTTTTTTCCGATGGGGTGGATTTAAGGGATGACCGATTCATAGAATTTATTAAGGGTTATAGGGTCTATCATCCAATAACAGACAAAGAATTTGCGGAAATCCCGATGTTCTTGAGGCTCCATGATTTGCTGCTTTTCGAAGATCTTTCCCAAGCCGTCATTGAAAACAGTGAAAAAAATCATCCAAAATGGGTAGATAACTTAAATCAAAAATTATTAAATAAAATGAACGATATCAGATATCGAATAGGGAGAGTAGGCAGGTTTAACGGCTTCGAGAGTGAAAAATAGAGGCATAAGGGTGGAATTGGGAATGGAGAAACAAAATAATGTACAGAAAGCACCCTATTCTAATACGGGCTTTTTTTCAGCAAAAACAATGGAGCTCCTTCAATTGAAAATGAAGAAAAAAATATTCAAAAAGGATGCTTATCTGTTTTTAGAACATGATAAATCAAACGAATTGTTCTTTGTCATCGACGGAGAGGTGAAGATTACTAAATCCACTGAGGATGGAAAGGAACTGGTTCTCTATACACTGCACAATGGAGATTTATTCGGCGAGCTTGGATTGGAGGGGGAAACGAAACATCGATTCCAATCAAAAACCGCAGCTGATAGTGTGATCGGCGTCATTCCTTCTTATGATATGGAACAAATCATCATCCATAATGGCGAAGCTGCCCTCGAACTTATTAAATGGATGGCTAGGATGAATCAATTCATCCATTCCAAGCTGCGCGATTTAATGCTGTATGGCAAAAACGGCGCCCTTTGTTCAACCCTTATCAGACTCTCGCATTCTTACGGAAAAATCGTGCCTGAGGGGATCCTCATTGATAAAAAAATGAAGAACAACGAATTGGCCGAAATGATCGGAACATCGAGGGAAACCATTAACCGTATGTTGAACGGATTAAAGAAAATCGAGGTCGTGGAATATTGCGGGACTGGTGAAATCATCATTCTGGATATGGAATATTTAAAACTTCAATGCCGTTGTGAAGGGTGTCCTATCGATATTTGCAGAATATAAGTATAAGAAAACTCGCCGTTAATCGCCGGCGAGTTTTTTGTTCAACATATTATTCTTCTTCAACAGTATTTATTTCTACCACGATTGCGGTAATGAGTACAATACCAAGTATTGAGACCAGTGTCACCGTAAACATATCCTCATCTCCTACCAAGTTTTATATCCGATGGATCCCGGAGGTGCATGCTCAATCATATGCATGATCGGTATCGTATAGGCCACAAAAATAAGCGCGAACGAAATGCCGATCCAGATCCACCAATTTTCGAGAAAACGCGGAGTCCCTGATTGATCGCTTTCGGCCAACGGAAACTCTACTTGATCTTCACGATTCAACGCCTTTGGCGAAATGTACAAGCTCATGGCCACAATATAAATAAGAAGCATAGCAGAAAGGAATAGAATCGATCCTCCGATGGCCATTGTTACATGGTTGGAAACAATTCCGTTGAACCATTCAAGTGCTGTATTGTTTCCATTGTAGCCTGCATAAGATGTTCTCCTTGGAGCACCCATTAATCCAAGGATATGCTGTGAGGTTGACATGAGAAGCATGCCGATTGACCAAGTGATGATTTGTATGAATGCAAGCTTCTTCATGGAGTTCGTGAATTTTCTGCCAGCCAGATAAGGAATGAGCCAGAATGAGAGACCCATGAATGTCATAGCAACCGGGGTGCCGACCGTAATATGGAAGTGACCGACTATCCAAAGTGTATTATGGACAACCTCATCGAGCTGAAAGCTTGCATTGATGATTCCGCCTGCTCCGCCGGGTATGAAGAAAACCATTGCGATGAAAATGGAAGTAAATCGGATATCCTTCCAAGGAAGTTTGGTGAACCAGCCGAATAGCCCTTTGCCTCCTTTTTGCCTTCCAGTTGTTTCAAATACGGCGAACATCGAAAACGCGGTCATCAATGAAGGGATGATGACCATGAATGTCAGGCAGGTCTGAAGGAATTTCCAGAATGCCGGGATTCCAGGCTCCACCATTTGATGGTGGAAACCGACAGGGATGGAAAACAAAATGAATAATACAAACGATAATCTGGCAAGTGAATCACTGAAAACTTTGCCGCCGATGATTTTCGGTACAACGGTATACCAGGCCATATATGCCGGCAGAAGCCAAAAGTAAACAAGCGGATGGCCGAAGTACCAAAATAGCGTACGGCTGAGTTCAACATTGATTGTATCGGTCCATCCAAATGCCCAGGGGATGAATTGAAAAACGACCGTTGCAACTACCCCAAGACAAGCGATGATCCACAATATGATGGTTGATACTGTCATAAATGCAAATAAGGGACTTAATACGCCTTTATTTCTGCGCTTCCATGAAGCATAGTGCCCCAGGATGGCAAATCCGGCTATCCAGGTGCCGACAATGAAGAGGGCGAGACCTACGTAATACCAGCCGCTTGCCTTTAATGGCGCGTAAAATGTATACAGGACAGAGGCTTTGCCGGATATGATCATGACGGTGGCCATTACAGTCCCGATGGTCATGACGTAAAATCCGAGCCAGGAGACGCTGCGAACTTTCGGACCAAAATCTCCGAGTGTTTTGCTGACGCCTGTTATAAAAAAAGCAAAGATAAAATAGGTGGTGAAAATAAGGGCAAGCAAGACACCGTGTGCGGTGAGGATTTGATAATAATCCAGCCATGCAGGAAGCTTTAGGGCATTATTTCTTATAAAGACCTGCATCAAGCCGCAAAACGTGCCGATGAGAAATGCGAAATAAGCAACATTGATATATGAAAGAGCGAGTCTGCGTTCATTTTTATGAATCATGGCTGGTACACCTCGATTTCAGTCTGCATGAATTGATGGCCTGACCCGCAATATTCATTGCATAGGATCAAATATTTTCCCGGTTTTTGAAAAGTATAGCTTTTTGTATTGATCTGGCCGGGAACTGCCATCATGTTCACTTTTGTATGAATGATTGTAAAACTGTGTGTAACATCTGCACTCGTAACTTTAAAGATGATTTCTTTTCCTGCAGGAACCCTTATTTGTGAAGGTTTATATCCGAAAGCCATCCCGACGATTGCGACTTGATAGGTATCGTCATCAAGCTTCACCACTCCAGGATGATCGAATGGGGGTGTCACGTCGACTTTCTTGGGATCTATGGTCATCATCCCACCTGCAGGAGTATGGTTATGTCCGAAAGCATTAATCCCGATGATGGTCAGGAAAAGTATTAATGATAAAATGCCGAATGAGAGCCAAATTTTTTCGTATCGATGTAAATGCATGATTCCACCTGCTTCCTGAATAAATTACCTTTGTAGATAAAAGGCATATACCGAAAACCACATGACCGTGATGATGCCTCCGATCATAAGCACACTGATCAATGTCCCCAATAATGAAACTTCTTTTTCCCGCTTGTCTTTGGGCATATTTTTCACCTCGCTTAACTCTTTGAATCAAGCATAATGGTGTACAATGTCTCCTTACTGTGACTTTCATCACACTTTTACAGGTTTATTGGAAGCTGTTGAAAAGTTGTCAAAACTATTGGTGGATTTAAACGTAAAAAATCCCGGATGGTGAACCAACCGGGATGGTATGTGCTAATTAATTTTTTCGTTTGTGGATTTCATCTGTGACTACGATGGCGAGGTCATCATTGCCAAATAGAGAGAGGACGTTCAGCAGGGTTTGATCAGCAATTTCACCAGCTTCTTCTCTTGGGACAGTGAGTTCCAATGCCTCTTTTAAAGCGGGATTTGCTGCCTGATTTGGGTAGGCTTTCAGATACAGTTCTTCAGGGTTGAGATCCTGATTGATGCACCATTGGGCAAATACGAGAATCATCATGTTTTCTTCACGCTGGTAATTTTGAATGATTTGTTCTTCCAATTCTTTTTTATTCATTGATTTATTTCTCCTTTTTCGCATCTATCGTTATCGTATCAGCAAAAAGTGGGGATGACCAGCCTTCTTTCGTTTATTATTCTTTCAGAGGTGTGTATAATAATGAAAGGTAATGTCATAAGAAAGGACGTGGGTTGCATGGAAATCAAATACCATACAGCAGAGAAATTGAACGATCCGACAGGCATTTTAGTCGGGGATCGATACGAATACATATTGAATATTGAAGTCGATGAAGAGGACGAACTTTATTCTGAGCACGGATTGGGTGTAAAGCTCATATTAGCTGTGGATGAAAATGGTTCGCGAATTGCACAATACCAGCTTTATGAGCAGGTAACGAATAAGTTCCTCGACTTTGGCCTCGAAGAAGATGAGGAAGAAATGTTGAAGGAATACTGCATGGAACATTTGCCGGAGTGAAAAAAAGAAGATGAACGGATGTCTCAGCCATTCGTTCACCTTCTTTTTTTACTTTATTTTAATCGATTCAGAGGAATAGATGGTAATGACCACTTGTCCTTCGGTTACTTTTGAACGTATAAGGATGGGCTGATTATGCGGGTTTTTGAACGTGAAATCAGGGCCGTACCAGCTGACGGTTGCATCCCGTTTTGGGGGTACATAAGGAACCTTCCTGCTGTGGGAATACCGTTCAACAATTGTTACGCCTGCCTTATCAACGGCATTGAACAGTGTTGAGGAAACTTGGCAGATGCCGCCGCCTACACCTTCTGAAAGTTCTCCTCGAATAATGATGGGAGCCGGCAGATACCCTCTGTCCTTTGTACGTTTCCCCACGGTTTTATTAAAGGAAAACGTTTCATTAGGAAAAATGACGCTATTGTTGATGGCATCAGCAGCCAGTTGGATATTATTTGATCTTTCAGCATTTCCCGGATTGAAGTAGGTAACATAGCGTCCAATTAACTTTGTTTTTATCTGGGAAAGAAGTTCACTATCCACCTTGGGGTATACGGGTTTCAAGGGAATCTCAAAATACTTCTCACCATTTTGAAAGTAGCTCTCATAAAATTCTTCCTTGAATTTTTTTGAATCGATTCGGTGTCCATTGTGTTCGCCAACTAGATTGCCGTAAGCATCTAAAAATGCGTTTTGCGGCGGAGTATACACTTTCATTTCAATGGTATGAACGTACTTATCTAATTCTTCATGGTTGATAACAGCTCCATCGAAGGGTGCCAGCTGAAAATCCTCCCTGGTGGTTGTGCTTATCGGAAATCCATCATGAAGAAGGGTGATCTCTCCGTTATTAACAGGAGCTGATGCGATGGCCAGGGCAAGCGTGAACAACATTTTCATCATTTATTACTCTCCTTGTCGACTTTTTACCCTGCCAATTGTTCGAGCAATGGATCAATATCCACTTTCCATGGGGAAATGGGGGAAGTCCTGATAATAGTAAAGGAAATTACTGTGGATGAAGCCCCATTTTCTTCACTCAAGATATTCACTTTCACCGGGACTGCTGCAGATAGGGCGGTCTCACTGGCTTTGGAATGTGAAAGCACTTCCCATTGAATGTTTTCAAGCCTTTTGAACTCATTCAATTTCTTATTTAAATCCTTTATATTAGATACAGCGATTTTTCTGGTCAGGCCTTTGTCTGCATTTTTGATTGTCACCATGAAGACATTCATCAACTCAGATGGAGGGAGTGTAGAAACGAATTCATCGAATCTTCCAGCCGCCTTGAGAATCATGACTTGATGGGCCAGGTCGGAGCGTTCAGTACTGTGTGTTGTACTTCCGGTAAAGTGGATACAGAAGTGGCCGGGGAAATTATTGGGCAAGGCACCTGCTCCGTGCGGCATTCCATGCATGGAACCGGCAATCAAGCGACTTGGCGTCATGATCAGGATGGCCCGTCTTCTCCAGCTCCACTTTCCTCCATAAATGTCCTTCATGATAGTAGTATCCTTGACGGTCAAAGGCTGTACATCTGCATGATGAGAACCTGCTCTCCGCTGAACAACGAAACTTTTCCCGCTCTCAATATCAATGACGGTAAAGATGGATTTCCGAGGGAGTGCCTTTTCGACTTCCTCCCAGTGGGGAGCTTCAACTTGAAAGTCGATGGGAGGCGCCTCGGATGCATGTATTGCTTGAGGCAATGTAAAGAAAAAAAGAATACATAAAGCTATAAACGTATTTTTCATTGATTCATTCAACTCCAACTCAATATTCACAAGGATTAGTTTTTACTAAAAATGAAAGGGGATAGCATTAAATATTTGGAAAAATCATTCATGTGTATTTGATTGGGAAAAGGAATCATGTTGACTACTGTCGAATAGGTACATAACTACAGGATATATTTATCTATAGGGGGACTCCATGAAAAATAAACCTAACTATTTAATTGTCATTTCATTTGATTGTTTGTCAGGCCTGGATTTTCCCATTTTGGAACAATTGCAAAATTTTAAGGCATTTTTGCATAAAGCTTCTTATTCAAAAAATGTTGAATCCATTTATCCTTCTGTCACCTATCCCTGCCACGCAACGATTGTGACAGGGAAGTATCCAAAGAATCATGGAATCATCAATAATACTTTCATACAGCCAGGCTGGGATTCCCCGGATTGGTATTGGGAGCGAAAATATATTAAGGGCACCACGCTTTACGATGAAGCCAAAAAAGCAGGATTGAAAACGGCAGCGCTTTTATGGCCAGTCACGGCAAAAGCGGACATCGACTACAACATGCCTGAAATTTTTGCCAATCGGCGCTGGCATAATCAAATACTTGTTTCTTTAATGAACGGCACTCCAATGTATCAGCTTGAGATGAACAAAAAGTTCGGCCATATCCGAAAGGGACTTAATCAGCCAGCGCTGGATGATTTTGTTTTGGAGTCGACTGTCCAGACGATCAAAGACAAAAAGCCGAACCTGCTTCTTGTCCATTTCACCGATTTGGATACACAGCGGCACTATCATGGGTTTTCTTCAAAAGAGGCGATGGACGCAATAAAACGCCATGATGAACGCCTTGGCCGGATCATTTCAGCTTTAAAGGAAGCAGGAATCTATGATGAGTCAGCGATCATTGCACTGGGGGACCATAGTGCACTCGATGAATCGAAAGCAATCAAATTGAATGTGCTGCTTCAGAAGAGAGGCTTGCTTCAGGCTGATGAAAAAGGAAATGTGAAGGATTGGCGGGTATATTGCAAAAGCTGCGACGGCTCAGCATATATTTATGTAAAAGATGAAAGGGATGATGAGGCGAAAGCCGCTCTGAAAGAATTGCTGGACGAGCTGATGAAGAAAAAAGAGAATGGGATCGAAAGCGTCCTTACTGGTGAAGAAGCCGGAGTGGCGGGAGCAGATGACACGTGCGTTTTCATGATCGAAGCTTTGAAGGGATATTATTTTTCTGAAGCGGTTATTGGCCATTATCTTGAGGAAATAAGGGAACAGGATGTAAAAGAAAAAAAATATACGTATGCCTGCCATGGCTATTCACCTCTAAAACCCGATTATCACACGATTTTTATGGCTTCCGGGAAAGGAATCAAGCAAAACAGGGTGGTTGGAGATATGAGGTTGATCGATGAGGGGCCGACATTTGCCCGTCTTCTTGGATTGGAACTTGGGGAGGTGGACGGCAGGCCGATTGAAGAGCTTCTTGATCTGGGATGAAGGAATGGGAAATAGACAAAGGTTTAATATTAAGGGGGATCATTCCATGAAGAAGTATACAAAAGCAGAAAATAGCTGGGTGATGTATGACTGGGCAAACTCTGCCTATTCAATCATCATATCAACTGCAGTTTTTCCTCTCTATTACAAGGCTTCGGCAACAAGCGGCGGTGTAAGCGGGTCAAATTCCACTGCTTATTTAGGATATACCATCGCCATTGCGACTTTTATCTTGGCGATGCTCGGCCCCATTCTTGGGACAATTGCAGACTACAAAGGATTAAAAAAGAAATTTTTCATTTTTTTCTTTGCCCTTGGTACGATTTCCACTGCTCTCCTCGCGTTTATTCCAGGGGACCACTGGCTGCTGCTTTTAGGGATATATACGCTCACCGTTTTAGGTTCTTCAGGTTCAAATGTCTTTTATGATGCTTTCCTTGTCGACGTAGCGCCTGAAGAAAAGATGAATCAAGTGTCTTCTAGAGGATACGGGCTTGGCTATATTGGCAGTACCATTCCGTTCTTGCTGTCCATTGTCATTATTCTTTTGGCCCAAAAAGAAGTGATTGGCATTACAGCTGGCACTGCGAGTAAAATCGCTTTTTTGATTACGGCCGTCTGGTGGGGTGTATTCTCCATACCAATCCTGAAAAATGTGAAACAAAAATATTATATTGAACGGGAAAAGAATCCCGTGGGCCAAAGTTTTAGAAGGCTCGGCAAAACGCTGAAAGAAATAAGGAAATATAAAGCATTGTTTTTATTTTTGCTCGCTTACTTCTTTTATATTGACGGCGTGGGCACCATTATCACAATGTCCACAGCCTACGGAACGGATCTCGGGATCAGCTCCACCAACCTCCTGATTATATTATTTGCCACACAGGTCGTTGCAGCACCGTTTGCCTTTCTCTATGGACGCCTCGCCAAAAAATATACCGGCAAGAAAATGCTGTATGTGGGCATCGGAGTATATATCATTGTGTGTACGTATGCCTATTTCATGAAAACGACGACAGATTTTTGGATCATCGCCATGCTTGTGGCATCATCCCAAGGGGGAATACAGGCACTCAGCAGAGCGTATTTTGCCAAACTTGTTCCAAAGGAAAATGCCAATGAATTTTTTGGCTTCTACAATATCTTCGGAAAATTTGCTTCCATCATGGGACCGCTGCTTGTTGGAGCGACAGCACAGATCACCGGGAATTCCAGCAGCGGCGTATTCAGCTTGATCATCCTATTCATCATAGGGATTACACTCCTACGATTCGTGCCTGAATCAAAGGTCGAAGCACCGCCGGTTGGGGAAATCAAAACAGTTTAAAGTGTTCCAGACTCCTTTTTAAGGGGTCTTTTTTTGTTAGAAGAAAGCACATGAGCATGAAGGTTGAAATATTATAGAAAACCGTTATACTTAAATCCGACTAAAAAGATAAGAAAAGGAGAGATTTTAGTGAGTGATACAGCGTTGAAAGAAACTTGGAATCAAAAATCAACCACTGTCCTCTCAGACTTGAATCCTATACAGAAACCACATCTGATCATCGGCTTAGCTGCTGCCATCATTTTATTCATTTCTATTGTCTCAGCTGCCGGTTGGACACAAGGTGTAATTTTCGTGATCGGGCTTGCACTTGGAATCACGCTGCTCCATGCTCGATTTGGCTTTACTTCGGCATTTCGCCGATTGATGTCTGTCGGAAATGTGCAGGGACTGCAGGCGCACATGGTCATGCTGGCCGTTGCATCGACTTTATTTGCCATTATCTTAGCCACTGGATTCAGTTTCACCGGGGTAAAACCCGCCGGCTATGTAAGTCCAGTTGGAGTTAGCGTAGTATTCGGTGCATTCTTGTTCGGAATCGGGATGCAGCTTGGAAACGGCTGCGCCTCAGGAACGCTCTACTCTCTTGGTGGAGGATCCTCATCCATGATTTTAACGCTTATCGCATTTGTTGCAGGATCAGTGCTCGGAGCATATAATCTCCCTTTTTGGACACAGGAGATGCCGTCGCTTCCGGCAATTTCCCTAGCGACTTCAACTGGCTTAGGCTATTTTGGCGCATGGGTATTGCAAATGGTGGTCTTTGCGCTTATTTACTGGATCTGTGTAACGATTGCAAGGAAGAAGAACCCGCCAATGATGAAGCCTCTTCCTACAATTCAAGGATGGAAAAAGGTTTTCCGCGGATCATGGCCATTGATGGCTGCAGGGATCATACTCGCTCTGTTGAATGCATTGACCTTGACTGTACGCGGTAATCCTTGGGGAATCACTTCGGCATTTGCATTGTGGGGTGCGAAAGCTTTAATGAGCCTGGGAGTGGATGTCCAGAGCTGGGGCTACTTTGCAGGTGAAAAAGGCGCTGCACTGCATCAAACAGTACTAGCCGATTCTACTAGTGTATTGAACTTTGGTGTAATCCTTGGAGCATTTATCACTGCTTCTCTTCAAGGAACATTTAAACCAGGTAAAATCAAGGCTGGAGTTGCTGGTGCATCCATCATCGGCGGCCTTCTTATGGGATACGGAGCACGCCTGGCATTCGGATGCAACATCGGAGCATATTTCGGCGGCATTGCATCTTTCAGCTTGCATGGCTGGCTATGGATGGTCATGGCGATGCTCGGAACATTCTTTGCTTTGTTCCTGCGTCCTTTGTTTGGCCTGAAAAATCCGAAACCGAATGATTCTATTTGTTAAAGAAGTTAATGAAAAAGCGGCGATTGCCGCTTTTTTATTTTGGAAATTAATTTTTGTAATAAAAATTACTTCAGAGAGTAAAAATATATTGCTTTTTAACGTATAATCATTTACTCTAAGAAGTAACAGGAGGTGTAAAATTTGGAAAATCTAAGATTGAATGTTGCTTTGCTGAGAAGAAGGGTTCCGAATTTAACCAGTGCTGCGAAATCAGTCGGCCTTCGTCCAGCAACCGTGTCGAATCTTTGTACAGGGAAAATCCCGGTAGGAAGGTCGGAAGTCAAGACGTTGGTAGCTCTTGCGGATTTGGCCGAATGTACGTTGGATGAATTAATCATTAGAGGGGAGAAAGTGGAGATGATTGAGACAAAGATCAAAGCGTTGGATTTATTTGCACCTGTAGCAAAAGGGGGGACAATCGGATTGGTTGCACGGCCGGGAATGGGTCAGCTGGTCATTTTGCTTGAATTATTCCATCGATTGAAAGGGGAAGGCTACAAGGCTGTATTTTTAATGCCGGAAGGAAATTATCCGGAATTAGATGACGTGAAAGACTTTGCTGATGTGATTGCCACTTCCATCGATCAAGCATATGAAGAATTGGCGCAGCTGGGGAAAGACAATGATGTCTTGTTTGCAGCAGATCGTTCGAATGTTGTGTCTGGCGAAATTTATGATTTGCAAGATCGCCTTCAAGCGATTGGCGTTGACTCCATCACGACTTTCCTGCTCGATCTTACGGGGCAGGCAGTGGATGAAGATTTGCCATATGGTCCATTGGAAACGCTGCTTCAGTTCGATGCAGATCTCACTGCCCGCCATTTGTTCCCGGCCATCAACCCGATTCAGTCGACCTCATCTGTTTTAGAAGGAGCGTTTTTAGACCAGAATCATCTGCTTCTTCAGCAGCGGGCGCAAAAATTGCTTAGAAGGTATAGGGAGCTCCGTTCGCTGGTACAGGTCAGCGGAATGGATCGGCTTCCGGCATCTGAAATTCAAACTTATAAACGAGGAGAGAGGCTTGAAGCTTATTTGACGCAGCCTTTTTACACAGCAGAGGCTTTTACGGGACAAAAAGGGGAGTCTGTCAGCATCCAGGAGACATTGGAGGATGTACGGAAAATCATTGACGGTGCAGCAGATGCAAAAGAATTAGATGAGCTTCAGTATATCGGAAAATTGAATTAAGGATTTAATGGAGAAAAGCTGTCCGTTTCAATCTAATAATCTTGTTTACAAAGTTAAACTTATTAGTTGGTAAGACATAATTCACTTTTAATATATGAAATTTAATAGAGAAGATAGCTTAAAATAGCACTTGAAATGTCATCTTGGGAATTAATTTTGTCATGATGAGAAATAGGGTGCTATTTTTCTTATTATATTATTTGTCCATCAAAGATTGATATTAATTACATGTATTTACCATTGTATGGTAAAATGTAATAAGTAATTAGAAAATTTAGTTATTAATTAATCATCATAGTAAACATTTTAAGAAAGTAAGTATTTAATAAAATCTCAACATAAAAAAATGAAGGGGGATATTACTTTGGAAGAGGCAATTAAAAGGAAAGATGGAAAACATATTTTATTAACAATTAGCTGGATTGCAGCGTTTTTACCTTATCTATTTAGTCCAATTGCTTTTGGTCCATTTGCATTTTTGCTTGGACTAGTCTTAAAGAGGGATTATGAAGTAGGTAATCAAGGTAAGGTAATAATGGTATTAGGAGTCGTTAATACTATTGGGGGAATTATTTTTACAGGTTGGGTAGCTAGTAAGTTGTAAACATTTATATCTAAACAATAAATTTATGAAACAGCTTGGTATGTTTGGCTTTTTAATTTCAAATTATTATTATCTTTTTATCTCGGTTGAGATGTTGATTCCTCTCCTTCCTAACCGCCCATCTCACCATTTAACGGCTGGAAATGCTTTCCCTTCTTCCTTGACAACCATTCCCATGTACGACAGAATTAGGACGATTGGGTCAATTGCGGTTCTAATTGGAAAGCGGATTGACTAAACTATTTTAGTCGGCAACAAAGGTGGATGTTTTATGAACACAATGGAATCAAAAAAGTCTTCATTTTGGCTAATTATGTTAGCTATTTTTTTCGGCAATTTTATGGCCATTTTAAGTACCACAACAATCAATGTTGCATTTCCCATTTTTATAACGGAGTTTCATGCAAACCTGGGATCTGTGCAATGGATGATGGCCGGCTTCATGCTGGCAACAGGGGTGATCGCTCCGACGGTAGGATTTTTTGGAGATCTATTAAGCTATAAAAGGCTTTATATCATCGCCTTATCAGGATTTACGCTGTTTTCCGGGATGTGCATCATTGCATGGAATATTGAATCTCTCGTAACCTTCAGGATTCTTCAAGGGGTATTCAGCGGAGCCATCATTCCAACAACGATGACAATGATCTATCAATTGGTCGAGAAAGAAAGGCAGGCATTCGCGATGAGCCTCTGGAGTTTATCTTCCATGCTGGCACCTGCTTTCGGACCGACCCTTGGAGGTTGGCTGACGGAGTATTTTGGTTGGGAATCCCTTTTTATGTTGAATTTGCCGATCGGAATCGCAGCGATCATTGCTGCAAGTCTGTTTGTTCCTTATTATCGATTGAATAAAAAAGCTTCATTTGATTTGTACGGATTTATCACTGTTATCTCAAGTAGTATTCTGCTCCTGCTTGCTTTCAGTGAAGGAAATGCATGGGGATGGACATCTGTCAAGACTCTTTCCTGTATTGGCATCGGAATAATCTCCTTGATTTTGTTCATCAGACGGGAACTGACGGTAAGTGAGCCTTTATTGAATTTAAGGGTTTTTAAGTTTAATAGATTTACATACAGTTTGATCATCAACTGCATCATTACGGCATCTCTGTATTCAGGGTCGTTCCTGATCCCCATCTTCCTGCAAAACATTCAGCACGAATCGGCTCTTGATACAGCGCTGGTCCTCTTGCCGGGATCTGTTGTAATGGCATTTTCCACACCGATTGTCGGGAAATTGTATTCCAAAATAGGACCTTTCCCATTGATCATGAGCGGTGTTATTCTTGTTGGCTTTTCAACATGGGAACTAAGCCATCTGTCACTTCAGTCTACCAACCTCTATGTGGCTGGTTGGATGACGCTGCGCTATGTGGGAATAGCATTTGCATTCATGCCTGTCACGAATGCTGGAATGACAGCAATCCCTAAAGAAAATGCTGGCCATGGGTCAGCAGTTACGAATTGGATCAGGCAAGCTACCGGAGCCCTTTCGATTGGGGTATTCAGCTCCATTCTGGCAGCGCGATCGCTTACGCATGGAATGGAACTAAAAGAAGATAACCTGACAGCCCGTTTAGCAGAGCATGCAAAAGCCATGGCAACCAATGATGTCTTTTTAACAGCTTCCATTATATGCGCACTGGGAGTGCCGCTTGTATTCCTCTTAAGAAAGAAGCCGCAGGCACTCAGTACAGGAATAAAATAATTTCTAAAACGCCTGGCCAATGGCCGGGCGTTTTTCATTAAAGTAGGCTCTTTTCACAAAGTTTGTTGCTTTATGCATTAAAACAGGATAACTTATGCAATCTATGCGAAAAATTCAGCTGGAAAAGAGCCTGGATACTCCATACCAACGCGCAAACCAGATAATTTCACGTTAAAATCGGCTTTAAGATTTTAACAACAATGAGTACGAAAACAGCCTTAAAGTAAAATACATCAATTTGAGTCTTGTCTGAACGATTTGGACATATAGTGAAAATAGGAAAATCAGCTTAGAACATAAAAGGAGGATGCAGGCTTTGAATATTTTTCATTATATTATGGACGAGGCATTAATACTGATTCCGGTCTTAATGGTGATTGGAAAGATCATCAAAAACACGCCAAAGATCAAAAACTGGGTAATCCCTTATATCTTATTGGTTTTAGGCGTGGTTTTCGCAGGGTTAATCATGGGCTTCAGCATGGATTCATTCTTCCAAGGGGTGTTGGTTGCAGGGACGTCCGTTTTTGGACATCAAATTGTGAAACAGACAATCGAAAAGGTAAATTAATAGATTCGCCTGACTTTTCAAAATTCCCCGTTTGTTGGATAATAGAATGAAATGGTTAAGATAGGGGAGTTTTGAATGAACGCTAAAGAAGGATTCGTGGAAGTCACTGGAGGAAAAGTATGGTATCAGCAGCATGATTCTGCAATGGGAGGAACGCCTGTCCTCGTTCTGCATGGCGGTCCGGGCTCTTCCCATTACTCGCTGCAAGGATTAAGGGTGCTTGCAGAGGATCGTCCGGTCATTTTTTATGATCAGCTCGGCTGCGGAAGATCAGATAGGCCAGAAGATAATGATCTATGGACTATAGATCGTTTTGTTGAAGAACTGGGTCAGCTGAGGGAAGCGCTAAACTTAGAAGAGGTACATATTTTAGGTCATTCATGGGGTACAACTTTGGCTGCAGCCTATATGCTGACAAAGCCAAAAGGTGTGAAGAGTGTGATTTTTTCCAGCCCTTGTTTAAGTGCTCCATTGTGGGCGGAAGATCAAATGCGCAACAGGGAGCTCTTGCCGGAAGAAATTCAAGCTGTCCTGCTCGAATGCGAGAAGAATGGAACGACGGACTCTAAAGCTTATGAGGATGCCACCATTGAATTCAATAAGCGTTTTGTCTGCCGTCTGGACCCATTTCCGGAATTTCTGAAAGAGGGAGCCAAATACAAAAATCCGACAGTCTACAATATCATGTGGGGTCCTTCTGAATTTACAGTGACAGGAAATTTAAAGGATTTTGACTGCACGGACAGATTGAAGGAAATCGATGTACCGACGCTCTATACATGCGGCAGGTTCGATGAAGCCACTCCTTCATCTACGGAATACTTCAGCTCCTTGACGCCTGGCGGGAAATTCCATGTGTTTGAAGAAAGTGCACACATGCCATATCTAGAAGAACAAGAAGAATACATCAAGGTAGTCAGTGGATTTTTCAATAACATCGACTAAAGCCATCCGATTTTGGATGGTTTTTTTTGTCCAGTTCACCGAGTAGATGCAAATAATTTGCGGCGCCTCTTTCGTAGTGCTATCATTTCGATACAAAACATTAAAGGAGTCCTGAAAAATGCCAAAAGAAGTGGTGCTGAATGACCGCGTATTTCAAGCAAAGGATTTTTCGCATGAAGAGAAGGAAGGAGCCCATCAAATTTCATTCCTATTTGATGTAACAAGTGAGGAATATCATGATGTCGCGACTTTGTTATATGAAGGTGCATTTGATGTGGCAGTGCCGGAAAATGGATTGGCCTTCAGAGGGTCCATTCAGGAATATTCGACTTCTGTCACGAACTTATACGAAAAAGACCAGGTGGGCGAATATTCGTTGACGCTTCTTCAAGTGGATGCACAATGAAGTTAAGCATCCTTGATCAATCACCAATTTCATCCAATCAAAGTGCACAAGATGCATTGTTCGAATCGATGAAGCTGGCGCAGGTGGGTGAACGGCTGGGTTATACACGGTATTGGATGGCTGAACACCACGATCTTCCTGGACTCGCCTGCTCTGCACCTGAAGTGATGCTTGGTTTTATCGGAGCCCATACAAGCTGTATCCGACTAGGTACGGGAGCTGTCCTGCTCCCTTATTATAAGCCGTTCAAGGTCGCGGAGATCCATCATACGTTAGGAACGCTGTTTCCAGGCAGGATCGATGTCGGGATTGGACGTGCACCTGGTGGATCGGCAGAAGCTTCCAGCGCACTTTCAGCCAATTTTCTTGAAGGTGTCTGGAATATACCAAAAGCGGTCAAAGAACTTGTGGCATTTATAGACGATTCCTATCAAACGGAAAATGAACATGCCACACTCTCTGCGTCGCCTGTCCCAGTTGATGCCCCTGTTCCATGGGTGCTTGGAACTTCGAAAAAAAGTGCAGCTTTAGCAGCAGAGAACGGTTTGGCGTATGCCTTCGGTCATTTTATGACGGATGAAGATGGACCGGCCATTGTCAAAAGTTATCGGGAAGCATTCAAGGAGAGGGAGAAGGGACAGTCTGCTCAAGTATTGGCTGCTGTTTCAGCTGTATGTGCAGAAACCGATGAAGAGGCGGAAGACCTTGCACTTAGCAGTATGATCTGGGCAATCCAAAAAAGCAAAGGCCGTTTGCCTTCTGTAGAAGAAGCAAAGTCTTATCCTCTAAGCAAGGAAGATGAAATTGCAATTGTGAAAATGAAAAAGAAGATGATTATCGGTAATCCGGAGAAAGTAAAAGAACAGTTGGAAGTCTTAAAGAAAAATTACCAAACAGATGAGATCATGATTGTGACGAATGTCTATTCTCCTGAAAAGCGCAGAAAATCATATGAATTGATTGCAAAAGAAGTGCTTCCTGGGAATTAACAAAACGCCTGAACCTATTTCGGATTCAGGCGTTATTTTTTTTTATTTTTCCTACACTTACTTTCCCTGAGAAGAAAACGGCTCCTCCGCCCATGTCTGAGAGACGGTCGGGGGTAAGAGAATTGACAAGCTGTTTTTTGTCTGGGGTGTCGGCCCATAGTCCTTGTGAGACAACAACGCCAGGTAGGACGTTGTCACCGACGTTCGCTTTCAGATGGCACTCTCCACGCTCATTCCATAGTTTCACCAATTCCCCATGCTGAATGCCAATTGCATCGGCATCTTTCTTGTTCAAATGAACACTTGGTTCTTTTTCAAGTTCGATATGCTTCTCGTTATTAGAGAAAGTCGAGTTCAAGAAGTTATGATTAGGACCCGGAACGAAAAGAAATGGATGTTCTTCTTCCACTAAGGGGATATATGTTGGAAGGGGTTCATACCCATCCTTTTTCATGGCTTCTGAATAAAGTTCTATTTTTCCGCTTGGGGTTGGCAATTTCCCTGGGAACAACGGTTTTTTATTTGATTTAAGATACTGATGATCTCTGAGTTTTTCGAAACTGATGTCTTCCATGTAAGAGTTTATGGGTTCATTCAGGGCATCGCGGATCATTTCTTCATCTGATGCTTTCAGTTCGGATTCCTCAAATCCCATCCCTTCTGCCAGAAGCCGGAAGACCTCCGTATTGGACTTGGATTCTCCGTATGCTTCTATGACCGGCTGCTGAATTTGGATGTAATGATGCCAGTAAGAAGTATAGAAATCCGTATTTTCAAAGGATGAAGTGGCAGGGAGTACGATGTCGGCATATTTTGCTGTTTCTGTCAGGAACAAATCATGTACAACTGTAAATAGGTCATCCCTCAGCAATCCTTTACGCACTTTGTTTAGTTGTGGAGCCACCACAGCTGGATTTGAACCGTATACATAGAGGGATTTCACCGGCGGTTCCAGTTTTGATTCAAGAAGGACTTTCCCAAGGTGATTCATATTGATTCGTCTTGTATTTTTATCAGCAAGCAGATCAGGGCGCTGTAATTTGGAAGAATTAAAGGCTAGAAAGCTGGAATTTCCTTTCGTCGCTCCTCCTCCTTTATGAAGCCATTGGCCTGTCAAAGCAGGAAGGCATGAAATGGTCCGTATGCACATTCCTCCGTTATCATGGTGCTGCGGTCCGTTTCCGATTCTGATGAAGGCAGGGGTGGTTTCTCCATAGAGCCGGGCAAGTTTCCGGATATCTTCTGAAGGAACACCTGTGATGGCTGATACAGTTTTCAAATCGTACTGTTCTACATGTTTCCGCAGTTCTTCATGTCCCACTGTATAATCCGCTAAAAAGTCTTCATCAACTCTATTCTCTTTGAACAAAATATGCATCATGCCCAGCGCCAAGGCGGCATCTGTACCCGGTTTAATGGGGATGAACCAATCAGCGAAGCGTCCTGTCTGATTTTTATGGACATCGATGACGACTATTTTTGCACCGTTCTTCCTTGCTTTTTGAGCCAAGGAAATCTGGTGCATATTCGTACTGACGGCATTGATCCCCCAAAAGATGATCAACTTGGAATGAACTGTATCTTCAGGGTCAATCCCAAAACTTCCACCCATTGTGTATCGGTAGCCTGCTGAGCCTGCTGAATTGCAGATCGTGCGGTCCAAAAGGGATGCGCCAAGACGATGAAAGAATCGACGGTCCATTCCTTCCGCATTGATGTTCCCCATATTCCCGTAAAAGCTGTAAGGAAGGATGCTCTCGGGGCCTTCTTCCTTTATGATTTCTTTCCATCGGCAGGTAATGGCATCGATCGCTTCTTGCCAGCTGATGCGTTCGAATGATCCCCCGCCTTTTTTGCCGACTCGTCTAAGCGGATATTTAAGGCGCTTATCGTCATAGATCCGATGGGTCATGTTCCGGACTTTATTGCAAATATTCCCCTTTGTGACTGGATGATTGGGATCGCCGTTCACTTTTGTGATTCTGCCATCTTCCTTATGCAGCAGGAGGCCGCATTGATCCGGACAGTCAAGGGGACAGACAGATGGGAAAACACCAGTTTTTTCATTAATAAAAGATTTCATACTGTTCCTCCAATTAGGTACAGGAATTTAGGAATATTATTAGAACTATTATAAGATGTAATTATCATAGAATAATTCGAATTGTGTTGCAATAATGCAATGGCAATAAACATTGTTCGTAAAAACGTTTTTATGGATCTGAATGGAAATCAACAAGAAAACATCTTTTTGCTTTGCATAATTGTTTAATGATTGTATAATGTTTGTATAATTATATTTAACGAGTTGATTGAAGAGAGGAGCACTCCATATGCCAAAGCGGATCAACATCATCGGAGCCGGTCCTGGCGGCCTTGCTGCAGGAATGATGCTTGCAGGTAAGGGATATGATGTACATGTGTTTGAAAAGAATGGCACGGTTGGAGGCAGAAATTCGGAACTGCGCCTTGGTGATTATACATTTGATAAAGGTCCCACATTTCTTAGTATGATTCATATAGTGGAAGAATTGTTTCAAGCTTCAGGCAGGAATGTGCATGATTACATGAATCTTGTGAATCTTGATCCTATGTATGAATTGATTTTTGAAGAAAAAACAATCAGGATGACAAGTGACCGTCGAAAGATGAAGAAGCAGATTGAGATGCTTTATCCCGGGAATGGTGAAGGGTACGAGCGCTTTATGGAAGAAACGGCTCGCAAGATGAAGGCATTGACGCCCATTCTCCAGGACAAAATGGACCGCTTCAT
Organism: Falsibacillus pallidus; assembly: GCF_050990905.1. Lineage (GTDB taxonomy): Bacteria > Bacillota > Bacilli > Bacillales > DSM-25281 > Falsibacillus > Falsibacillus pallidus_A. Next base: position 2,088,870 of record NZ_CP158866.1, on the reverse strand, counting down.
GCATTATGTAAGGCCGAAAGTCATCAAAGCCGTTCCTGAGCTTGAACTTGGGAAAACCCTCTACGATGTGCTATCCCGATATTTTACTGCGGAGGAATTAAAGCTCGCATTTACTTTCCAATCTAAATATTTGGGAATGTCCCCATGGGAATGTCCCGGTGCATTTTCCATTCTCTCTTATATGGAGCATGCTTATGGTGTCTATCATCCGATTGGCGGCGTCAATATGTTATCCAAATCCATGGCAAGGGTGCTGGAGGAACATGGAGGCAAGATCCATTTACATTCAGGGGTCAAGCAGATTTGGACGGAAGGCAGAAGCGTCAGAGGTGTGATTTTAGAATCTGGAGAAAGGATTAAAGGGGATGAACTGATAATCAACGGAGACTTTGCCCATGTAATGACGAAGTTGGTGGAGCCGGGATTATTGAAGAAGTATTCAGCAGATAAGCTAAAAAGGAAAAAATATTCCTGTTCAACATTTATGCTGTATGTTGGGGTCAATAAAACGTATGAACTCCCCCATCATTCCATTGTTTTTTCAAAGGATTACCAAAAGAATGTCGAGGAAATCACCAAGTCGAAAATCTTATCCATGGATCCCTCAATTTATATTCAAAATCCAAGTGTGACAGATCATACCTTGGCGCCAGAAGGGAAGTCCGCCCTTTATATCCTTGCCCCGGTGCCGAATAATTTCAGCCAAATTGATTGGAAGAGAGATAAAGAGAACTTTCGAAAAATTGTACTGGATGCCATTGAAGAGAAAACGCACTTTAAAGGCATCAGAGATCATATAGAAGTGGAGCACATCGTTACCCCGGATGATTGGGAACATGATGCAAATGTCTATAAAGGAGCCGTTTTTAATCTGGGGCACCAGCTATCCCAAATGATGGTATTCAGGCCTCATAACAAGTTTGAAGAATTGGAACATTGCTGGCTCGTTGGAGGAGGGACTCATCCAGGCAGCGGACTTCCGACTATTTTGGAATCTGCGAGGATTACAGCCAATGGAATTTTGGAAGAAGAGGGAATGGGACGCATTCCGGTCATGCCTCTTCCTAAAGTGGAGGGATTACGATGAAAACTGCAATCATCGGAGGAGGGATAGGTGGACTGATGTCCGCTCTTATCCTATCCAAAAGAGGGATTGAGGTAGAAATCTTCGAAAAGGACTCCAGGCTTGGAGGCAGGCTTCGATTCGTGGAAAGAGATGGGTTCAAAATCGATCAAGGTCCGACAATTGTCCTCCTGCCAGAAATGTTTCAGAATCTATTAGATGAAGCTGGCATAGATATGAAAATGTACGAGCTTTTGTTATGCGACCCGCTCTATACCATTCATTTTCCGGACGGTATTTCCTATACGAAATATCCGGATGAAGAAAGGCAGCTTGAAGAACTGCGCCGGGTGTTCCCGGAAGATGCGGAAAAGTTTCCAGAGTTCATTCGAGATGGGAAAGAGCGGTTTACAGTAGGCAAAGAAGCGTTCCTCAGCAAGTCCTTTTCCGATCACAAAAGCTTTTGGACGAAAAGCAATGTCAAAAAGCTTATGAAACTGAAACCTTATCAGTCTGTAAATCGATTGATGGGCAAGTACTTCCAGGATGAAAGATTAAGGATGGCCTATTCCCTCCAGACTTTATATATAGGCGGGGACCCTTATCATGCACCCGCCATGTATTCCCTGATTCCGTACAGTGAACACGCTCACGGAATCTACTATCTAAAAGGCGGATATGCCAATCTGGTTGATATACTCAAAAAGGAAATCGAAAAACGGAATATTCCAGTCCATTTAAATTGTCCAGTCACTTCCATTCACACGGAGAATCAGGAAGTGAAAGGAATTCAAACGAAATTCGGCCAAAAAAGATATGATGCTATCATTTATAACGGAGATTTTCCAAACCTTGAGGATTTAATGGATGTTCCCGGCAAGCGGGCTTATACACCATCTTCCGGATGCGTCCTTCTATATTTCGGCCTTAATAAGGTCTATAAAGAGGCGGATGTGCATCAGTTTTTCATCGGGAATTCCTTCGCCAATCATATGAAAGCTGTATTTGAACAAAAATCTATTCCTGATGATCCTGCCATTTATACATTTCATCCTTCTATTATCGATGATTCACTTGCTCCTGAAGGAAAAGGCGTCCTTTATACGTTGATACCTGTTCCATCAGATACTGAAGTTGATTGGAGGAATCAGCAGGAATGGATTGATAAAATCATCGAACGCATGGAGAAGGGAGCATTTCCAGGTTTACGGAATGCCATTGAGTGGATGGAGATGTATACACCTAAAGATGCAGAGGCATTCGGTTTATATAAAGGCGGCAGCTTCGGGATTGCGCCTTCCCTTTTCCAGTCAGGAGTCTTCAGGCCACAGGTGAAGAGTAAAACCTATAATAATCTTTATGCTGTCGGGGCATCCATTCACCCAGGCGGCGGGATCCCCATTGTCATGCAGGGAGCTAAATTATTGGCAGATGAACTAATAAAGGATCAAATCCAAAGAGGAGGTCGAAGCATCCATGCATAGAATAGACGAAGCATATGACTATTGTGAAAAGGTGATTGCCAGCCATTCAAAAACGTTCTATAAGGCTTTTTCACTATTGCCGAAAGAAGATCGAAAAGCTGTTTGGGCCGTTTATGCATTTTGTCGTACGGCAGATGATATTGTGGATGAAGGCAGCAGCCCTGTTGCGGAATTGAATGCGTTCGCTTTTGAATTTGAAAGGTTTTTAAAAGGTGAGTTTGAGCGTGCAAACCCCATGTGGCTGGCATTATCCGATGTGTTCTCCCGCTATGACATGGATGTACAGGCTTTTCGGGATATGCTTGAAGGACAAAAAATGGATTTGACCATCAACCGCTATCAAACGGTGGACCAATTATTGAACTATTCCTACCATGTAGCAGGCACTGTTGGATTGATGCTGCTGCCAATCCTTGCACCGAAAAAAGCCAAGGATCTAAGACAGGATGCCATAGCACTTGGACTTGCAATGCAGGTGACGAACATTCTGCGGGATATAGGGGAAGATCTCGATAGGGACCGCATCTATCTTCCAAAGGAAATCATGGACTCTTATGGTGTGAACGAAGAGGACTTAAAGGAAGGCAAAGTGAGCAGAGGTTTCATCGAGCTATGGGAGCATTTGGCGGAAGAAGCAGAAAGACTTTATCAGCAGGCATTTTCCACAATGAATGACTATCCCCTTCATTCCAGGATCCCGGTTTATGGGGCAGGTAAGCTGTACAGGGAAATTCTATCTGCTGTTCGTTCGAAGCAATATCAGGTGTTTGGTGAAAAGCATTTTGTATCGGATGATGAGAAAAAAGCGATATTAGCAAGTATTTAATGGGTAATTTTATATATGAAACTTATCAATTGATAAAAAACGCCGCTGAATTGCGGCGTTTTATTTGTTAGGGAGCTTCTTTGGTTCTTTCATTATAGTTTATTCCATAGATAGGAATCTTTAGGATAATGCGATAATATGTAAAGAGTATCTACCCTAATATAAGATATCTCTTAACTTGGGTATGGAGGATAATCAAAAGGGGATTTTACATATGAAAAAGAATAAATATCAAATTTTATTGTTTGAAAAAATAAATAATCAATTGGGCGTATGGATGGATGAAGATCTGATGGAGATGGTAGATAATGATGAACTTTATCGTTTCCTTCATTCTATAAAAGGTACAGCAGGAACAATTGAGCTCATTGGGCTGCAGCATTTGGCTGAAACATTAATGACAAAACTGGAAAAGAAAAAAATTCCACAATGGGAAAAATCAGATTTAAGAGTCTTTTTGGCTGAATTAATAAGCCTAACGTATGAATTTGAATCGTACGAAGAGCCGGTAGGACCGTCACCTCAAAAGAAGTCAGCGGAAGATGAGATGTGGGTCCAAATCATTGACGATGATGTTTCGATGATGATTCTTTTAAAAGATATATTGGAGGAGCAAGGCTGGATGGTTATTGCCAATACGCAGGCAGAAAAAGCTATTGAACAATACTTTGCCATTCAACCGGACTGTTTGATTATAGATATTCACCTTCAATCAAAATCAGGATTTCAAATTCTTGAAGATATACAAGATCATAATAAGAAAAGGTTTGTCCCAAAAATCATGATCAGTGCAAAAAATGATCGTGACACCAGAATAGCAGCCTACAAGATGGGGGCGGATGATTTCATCGAAAAGCCTGTCGATCTTGAAGAATTCATCGTAAGAGTGGATCGGCAGCTGCAAAGGAAGAGAATGTTCGACGAATTTGTTCTTACTGATGAGCTGACGAAAATCAGTAATCGGAAATGCATGGAAGAAACATTAAGCAGCAGCTTAGTTAAGTTTAAAAACGGTGGCCAAATGTTTTCTGTGGGAATTCTGGATATTGATCATTTTAAAAATATAAATGATCAGTTTGGACATCTGATTGGAGATCAAGTTTTAATTGATTTTGCTCAATTTTTGAAAAAAAATATTCGTGATTCAGATGAGGTCTTCCGTTTTGGGGGAGAAGAGTTTGTTGTCTTTTTACCAAACACAAATGAAGAGGATGCTTTAAGATTGATGAATAAATTGTTGGAAATGTATTCATCAAAGACATTTGATCATCTTGGGAAAGCTTTCACTGTTACATTTTCGGGAGGTATATTTGAAGTATCGAATATTAAAATTGATTTGTCTAATATTCTAAAAAAAGCAGATCAAGCACTTTATATGGCGAAGGAAAATGGAAGAGCCCGCATGCTATCGGCCAGTGCTTTGCAGACAGCTGAAAGTAAAAGGAAGCTTTTCGTTTCAATCATTGATGATGATTTCATTATAAGAAGCATGATTAAGAGGATGTTGGAAACCATGCAATTGGATCAAATCGAGCTGGATATTGAATTGTTTGAAGATGGATTTAAATTCTTCCATTCTGGAAGACCTGAAGTAAATGGAGAACACTTTCTAGTCTTGGATGGAATGATGCCAGTCATGGATGGAATTGAAGTGCTGCAAAAAATTCACGAGCAAAACAGAGAAGGGCTATTCCGTGTCTTGATGCTGACTGCCCGGAAAAGCGAAAATGATATAGCAAGAGCACTCCATCTTGGAGCAGATGATTATGTTACAAAGCCTTTTAGCATTACGGAACTTCAAGCAAGAATTAAAAGGCTCATAGAGAGGAGCTCATAAGAGTGTTGACGAAAGAAATATTATTTCTGGGCATCGTTTCCTCTACTATATTTGTCTTGCTTATAATCCTTCTATCCTATTTGATTATCAGGAAGACAAGCGAGATCCAATCCAGAAAAAAGATCGATAGATTAAAAGAAACCTTCCATCCTTTCCTTCTTGAGTATGTGATGGAGGGAAAAAAAACAAGGAAGCTTATCGTAGATTCACCACGAAAAATGATTGCAATGGAAGAGCTGCTTGAAAATTATGGGGAGTTATTAAAGGATGATGCTGCTGAAAATAAAATCTCAAGTCTTGCAGAAAAGCATTTATCTTCCTTTTATTTGAAAGGACTTCGCAGCAGGAAGTGGAGCAGCCGCATGAATGCTCTCTATCACATTGAACTTTTCCAGCTTAACGGCATGTCGGAGCATGTTTGTTATTCCATATGCAGAAAGAATGCTTCTAAAGAAGAAATCGTGGAAGGGTTGAAAATTTTGGCTCAATTTTCTCATCCTTCCCTCTTTGAATTGATTCAATATAAATTCACAGATTTAAAAGATATGGACTATAGGAAAATTCTCGTATACCTTTCGGATGAAAACCTTGATCCTATAATCCTTTCTTACCATATTTTAAAACCAGAACTGCAATGGGCCCTTCTGGATATTTTAGGGCAAAAGAAAGAATTCAAGTATTTGCCATTGATCGAGTCCATTTATCGTAATTATAAAGGGGAAGTCCGGTTAAGGGCGGCAAAAGCCATTGCTTCAATCGGATACATCCGTTCTTATGAAATGTATCTCCCATTAGCTTCTTCTCAAATCTGGCAAGAAAGGCTCATGGCTGCCAAAATTTTCGGCAGAGCGAATGAAACATCGCTTTTACCCTATCTGGAAAACCTTCTTTCCGACCACTCCTGGTATGTAAGATCAGAAGCCGGTCATGCTTTGTCTATTATTAATGGAGGAGAAAAGGTTCTTCAAAATGCAATCATTAATTCCACTGATCCCTTTGCTAGAGATATGGCGAGGGAATGGATGAATAAAGGAGTCTTATAATGGAATTCTGGTCAGGCGCACTACTGATTTTTGCGTCCTTCATTACCGTTTATATGGTGATTGTCATAAGCTTTTATTCGGTGATATTAATTATTTCGATGATGCAGCTCTACAAAGAGTATAAATTAGATCATGATATTGTTTATGATGAATTGATGGATGATACATTTATCCGCCCCATCTCTATACTTGTTCCAGCTTACAATGAAGAAGCGGGCATAGTACAGAGTGTCAGGTCTTTACTGAGTATTCGATATCCTTCTTTTGAAATTATTGTGATCAACGATGGATCTAAAGACGAAACTTTAGCAAAGATGATTGAAACCTACGATATGGTTGAGATTGACCGGGTCTTAAGAATACAAGTAGAAGCAAAGCCTATCCAAAAAATCTATCAATCCAAGTCTCTTCCAAATCTTTATCTAATTGATAAAGAAAATGGCGGAAAGGCTGATGCGCTGAATGCGGGATTGAACTTCTCCCATTTTCCTTATATCTGTTCTCTTGATGGGGATTCGGTCCTTGAGAGGGATGCGTTCTTGAAAGTTATGAAGCCGATTATTGATTCAAATGGTGATGTAATTGCAACAGGCGGGAGCATACGAATTGCCAATGGATGTCAAATTGAAAACGGGAACATCATAAAAGTCGGGCTAGCATCAAGTCCCTTGGTGATCATGCAGATCATTGAATATCTTCGAGCATTTTTAATGGGCAGAATTGGGTTAAGCAGACATAATCTGCTTCTGATTGTTTCTGGGGCATTTGGTGTATTCGATAAAAAATGGGTTTTAGATGCTGGAGGATATAAAACGGACACTGTTGGAGAGGATATGGAACTGGTTGTAAGACTCCACCGTTTGATTAAAGAAAAAAAAGTAAAGAAAAATATTGTCTACATACCCGATCCTGTATGCTGGACTGAAGTACCTGAAGATACTAAATTTCTTAGAAGGCAGCGGAGGCGTTGGCATAGGGGGTTGTTCGAAAGTCTTTGGAATCATCGAAAGATGCTGTTCAATCCTTCTTATGGGTCAATTGGCTTCGTTTCGATCCCTTATTTTTGGCTAGTGGAGTTTTTCGGCCCGGTCATTGAACTACTCGGCTATCTTTACGTGATTTTTTCTCTATTTTTAGGGGGCATTTATATTGAATTTGCCATTTTAATATTTTTATTATCATGCATTTATGGCTCCTTATTTTCGATGGCATCTGTGCTACTGGAAGAATGGAGCCTCCGCAGGTATCCAAGTGCAGGCAGCATCATTAAATTATTCCTTTACTCCCTTACAGAAACCCTCTGGTATCGTCCATTGACAGTATTTTGGCGCTGCGAAGGCATCTGGCAGATGATTGTAGGCGATAAAAGCTGGGGAGAAATGAAAAGGAAAGGTGTTTCACAATGAAAAATTTTACCTCAATTCCTTGGAAGGTCCTCACATTTGTAGCAGTAATACTCTTAATCGTAACCAGTCCATTTTGGATCTGGCAGTTAAAGGGGAGCAAGGACCTTAATGTACTCATAATGGATAAAACAGTGCCGGATACTTCCTACCGGGAGCATAAGGGACTAGTCTGGCTCTTAAACAATGAAAAATACAAACTCGAAGGAAATCGTACGTATTCATTCAGTAAAGACTATAAAGGGGTTTCCCCTTCAGGCAGCAGTTTCAAAGTGCATCCGCTGCCTAAAAATCTTGACAAGTATGATGTCTATTATATAACGGACCAATATGGCGTTTATGATAAAGATATCAATGGAAGAAACGAAACGGGAGAAAGATCCTCTAAAATATATGGAGGATTGGAAGCAGGAGAAGTTAATCAGCTGGAACAAGCACTTCTGCAGACAACGGGAAAAACGTTGATAGCGGAATTTAACACGTTTGCGAGTCCTGCATCTGAGGAAGTGAAAGCAAAGATGGCGAACCTTCTAAATGCAGATTGGAGCGGCTGGATCGGGCGGTATTTTGACGATTTGTCCAGTAATGAAGTCCCTGTATGGGTTAAAAAACTATATGAAGAAGGCAATAGGAAATGGGATTACAAAGGCTATGGTCTTATATTGGTCAATCAGAATGACGAAATCATCGTCTTAGATCAAAAAAGCCTCAAACAAAACGGCGCTACTTTTACATTGACATCAAAGGGGCAAGAAGAATTCGGGAAAAATATTTCACCTGTCTATCAATATTGGTTTGATATTGTATCTGCCAGAAATAATGAGGACATCTTAGCAAATTACGAATTAAAACTGACTGATCAAGCGAAGAGAAAATTAAATGGACTGGGGATACCGAGTGTATTTCCTGCGGTTATTCATCATGTTAATGCCAAATATTCTTCTTATTATTTTGCAGGTGATTATGCCGATGAATCAGATGTACCATCCATCTATCAAACAAGCGGGATATCTGAATGGCGTAAAATGATCGATTCCAAAAAATCATTTTATTGGTCCGGATATGTCCCAATCATGAAAAGCATCCTCCATAAAGGAATCGGTCAGCATGTAAATCAAGAAACAGTAGAGATTAATCAATCAAACGGAATAAATACCAACAGTAAAACAAATCAAAAATATATACAGATACTCAAAGATGGCAAATGGGAGAATCTCTTAATCAAAGGGGTGAACATGGGGATTGCCAAGCCCGGTTATTTTCCTGGAGAGGCCGCTATCACCAAGGAGGAATATTTGAAGTGGTTCCAGCAGATTGGGGAAATGAATGCAAACACCATCAGGGTCTATACGCTGCATCCCCCTGCATTTTATGAAGCATTTTATGAATACAATCAGACTGCTGAAAAACCATTGTTCTTAATTCATGGTGCCTGGGTCAATGAGGAAAGCCTCGTAGCAACACAGGATGCATATAGTGAAGAGGTAACGTCAGACTTCCGTAGAGAAATGAAAGAGATGATCGACATTGTCCATGGGAATGCAGTGATTGAAAAAGTACCCGGCCATGCGTATGGGGAATATAAGAAAGACATTTCACGCTATGTCTTAGGGTATATGCTGGGGATTGAGTGGGACCCGAATGCCGTAGCGAATACAAATAAGAAGTATTCTGCAAAACCGCCATATTCAGGTAAGTATTTCAAGACTGCAAATGCGTCTCCATTTGAAGGATGGCTAGCAGAAAATATGGATTATGCCACATCTTATGAGACAGAGAAATATCATTGGCAGCATTCTATGAGCTTTACGAATTGGCCAACGACAGATATGCTCCATCATCCGGCAGAACCATCTCCTGATGAAGATAAGGCAACCGTCGATCCGAATCATATCGAAGCACAGGAAGGATTCCATTCCGGGCTTTTTGCGTCCTATCACATCTATCCGTATTACCCGGATTTTATGAACTATGAAAAGAACTATGTTGACTTCAAGGATTCAAACGGCAAGCAAAACAATTATGCCGGCTATCTTCATGACTTAATACAAAAACATAATATGCCTGTCCTTGTAGCTGAGTTCGGAGTTCCTTCCTCGAGGGGGCTGACTCATAGGAACGCATCAGGGATGGATCAAGGCTTTCATTCGGAAAAGGAACAAGGAAATATCGATGCCCGGCTATTCCATTCCATTGTCGACCAGGGATATGCCGGAGGGCTTGTCTTCACATGGCAGGATGAGTGGTTTAAACGGACATGGAATACAATGGACCTCGATGATCCTGATAGAAGGCCATATTGGACCAATGTTCAAACAAACGAACAGCATTTCGGATTGCTTGGCTTTGAACCGGATTCAAACGGCACTCCTTTATATGTGGATGGAAACACCATTGACTGGAACTCTAAAAACAGCAATTCGTTGTATGAATCGAATGGAAGAAACAACAATATCACTTCTATTCGTGCTTCTTCCGATGAAGGATATTTTTACCTAAACATCAATTTTAAAAACCCTGTGGATATGGAAGAAGACCAGACCTACGTTTTATTGGATACGATTGACGGCCAGGGGCAGAAAACGATTCCTCTTAATGGGGGCCAGAAAATGAAAACTGATTTTGGAATCGACTTTATGGCAGAGGTTTCAGATAAAGATCATTCAAGACTTTATGTAGACAGCTACTATGATTCTTTTTATTATCAATATGCCAATCAATTAAAACTGCTCCCTCAGGAGGAAAATGCAAATAAAAAGGATAGCGGAAAATTCCATACCATTCAATTGGCATTGAATAAACCACTTCTTATACCTTCAACTGGGTTAAGAGTACCTTTCCAATCCTATGAAGCTGGGAAATTTAGATTCGGAAATGCCAATCCGCTAAGTCAAAATTTTGATTCATTGACCGATATTAGTATTAGTAATAATAAAAAGTCTTTGGAATTAAGGATCCCTTGGCTGAATTTAAATATTAAGGATCCAAGCCAAAAAGAAGCACTTGGAGACCTATGGACAGCAGGTCTAGAAAGCAAAGTGAAAATCGATGGGATTCGGGCAGCAGTTGTTTTCGTTAAGAATGGAAAGATGGCATCGACTCTTCCAAAACAGAAGCAAGGGGTAATCTTAAAAACAAGCACCACCTCTTATACATGGAATGAGTGGGAACAGCCTCGTTATTCTGAAAGACTAAAAGAATCCTATACGATAATGAAGAACACATTCAAGAATACAACGATTAAGGAGAGAGCCAATTGAAGAAAATATTGTTGGCAGAAGATGAAGAGGTATTAAGGATGCTGGTCCTCGATACATTGGAGGATGAAGATTATGATGTTTACGAAGCTGCAGATGGAAATGAAGCATTTGATTTGATACAGCAGCAAGAATTTGACCTGTTAATTTTGGATTACATGATGCCAGGCTACACAGGTTTGGAATTAATCCAAATGGTCCGGGCAGGAAAATCCAATAAAGACGCAAAGATCTTGATGCTTTCGGCAAAGAGTCAACAATACGAGCAGGAAATCGTGAAAAACGCAGGTGCTGATCACTTCATATGCAAACCGTTCAGTCCACTGCAATTGCTTGAAAAAATTGGGGAAATCCTTTCATGAAGATCAATCGTTATGTAAAAAAAAGCTTATCAAGGAAATTCATATTTCTGTTAAGCATTTTTGCTTTTTGCTTCCTGGCAGGGACTGGAGTGCTTTATTACACGCAAAAACATATATATAACACCTATTTCGAAGAGCGGGAAGAGCTAGTCGGTAAATCTCGGACTGCCAGGAGCATTTACGACAACTACAATTCAGTCTTTATCGATATCAGGGGCTATTTTGCTTATGAAAATGAATCATTGAAGGAGAACGCTCTTTCGAAGGAATCGAAGATCAAGGAATTAACTCAAAATCTTGATAACTCTGCTACCTCGGCTGAAGACAGAGCATTCGTACAAGAAATCAAAGGGTTTACAAAATTTTATTTTGATGATACTTTGCCTCAAATGATAACTTCCTATGAAAAAGGTGATAGAAACAAAGTTAAACAGTATGCAAATGACGAAGGCACTAAGAAAGTGAATGAATTTTTACAGAATGAAGTGGACTATGCCACCTTTATATCCACAACCCTGAATGACAAGGTATCCAATGTGATAAAAAAGCAGAATTATATTCAAATCGGGTTTATCGCCTTTATCTTATTGCTGTTGCTTGTCATGTTCAGAATTATCAGGGTCATGATAAAGGATGTCGGCCTGCCGCTTTCGCAATTTGCCTTTGCTGCCAATGAGATTGCTTCTGGGAAGGAAGCGGAAATCAAGGTCGATTCAAAACGGCAGGATGAAATAGGTGCCCTTGCAGTAGCCTTCAAACAGATGACTTTGAGCATACAAGAAAATGAGCAAAATCTTCTTTCGCAAAATGAGGAATTAATTGCACAACAAGATGAACTTCAAGCACAACAAGATGAATTAGAATCCACATTGAACTCTTTAAGGATGAATGAAGCAAAATTAAGCAGGAGAAACAGCCTCATTCATCATATCTCTACTTCGCTTGATAAAGAAGAAGTGCTGGAAAGCATTGTTGTGAATATGTCGAAAATCATTGGAGCCGATCGCGGAATTATTATCATGACGGAAGATGGAAGCCATTCTTCCTTTGGACTTTCTGCATCTGCGACCGATCAGATGATGGATCAAGTGAATGGCGGAATTGTTGAGAGATTAAAGCGTTATAAAGAAGGCTATATCGTTAAGAGGGAGCTGAAAGGGGATGAGAAAGGCTACCATCTCGAGAAGAGCAGCTGCCATGATCTCCATCTTCCAATTCTCTCTTCAGAAAATGAATTGACAGCCTTTATGGTCTTCACAAGATTCAGCGGGAATTTTCATGAGTATGAAATGATTGAATACGAAGCTTTGGCCAAGCAAATAGGTGTTTCTCTTGAGAAGATCAAGATCTATGAACAGTCAGACGAAGACCGCAAGTTGAATCAGGATATCCTTAATACGGTGAAAGAAGGGATCCAGCTTCTTGATGTTAATGGCACCATCGTTCAAGTGAATGATCAGTTCAGGGAACTGTTCCCTATCCATGCAAAAGTGAATCATTTAAGAGGAATCAGTTTTCAGGAATGGGCAGATTATGTGAAAGACTCCATTCAAAATCCTGAAGATTTCCTTTCGTTCATTGAAGGAATACTTAAAGGAAAAGATCATAAGGATGTCTTTTGCGTTTATACAAAAAAAGAGACAAGACAAGTCATTCATGTATATTTTGAGAAGTTGTATCATTCTGGTGAAATGGCTGGAATTGTTTTGGTCCATCGCGACATTACAAAAGAATTTGAAGTTGATCAAATGAAATCTGAATTCGTCAGCACCGTAAGCCATGAACTAAGGACTCCGTTGGCAAGCATTCTTGGCTTCACGGAATTGATGTTGAATAAAGAGTTAAAAACGGAAAGAAAACAAAAATATTTAACCACCATTCTCAATGAAGCAAAACGTTTGACTGCACTCATCAATGACTTCTTGGATGTTCAGAAAATGGAATCAGGGAAGCAGACATATGAAAAAAAATATTTCAAATTGATTCCCTTAGTGAGAAATGTAATTGAGAATCAGAAAGTCAATACCGATATACATGATATTAAAATTGAAACGTCTATAGATCAGGACTTGATATTAGGCGATCGTTCAAAAATAGAGCAAGTCTTCACAAACCTGATCAGTAATGCAGTCAAGTATTCACCAAATGGCGGCGATATCAATATTAGAATGTATCCAGATGGCTACTCTCTAATAGTGGATATTGTTGATAATGGACTTGGAATTCCACCTGAAGCAGTTCCTAATATTTTTTCGAAATTTTATCGGGTAGATAATTCCGATAGAAGAAGAATCGGAGGAACAGGCTTAGGACTTTCAATCGTGCAGGAAATTATGAGAGCCCATGAAGGGGAAGTAAGCGTCTCTTCCACTTTTGGTAAAGGGAGCGTCTTTACATTAATTTTTCCTATGGGAACGAATTTGAATGAAGTTGAGCAGAAATGCCTGGAAGACCATGAGGGTAATAATGGCCATCGGATCATGGTAATAGAGGATGACTCCAGTCTGGCAGATTTAATTCTGACTGAATTAAGGGATAATGGATTTATTGTCCAACATTTCGTCAAAGGAAGGGAGGCCCTTTCAGCGTTTGAGCATTGTGTACCCGATGCAGTAATCCTTGATATCCTGCTTGAAAAGGAAGATGGATTTGATGGATGGCAAATTATGAAATTCATGAAGGATGATGACCGTCTTTCATCCATCCCTATCATCATTTCCTCAGCACTTGATGAAAAGAAAAAGGCTTTGGAACTTGGGGCGGCGGACTATCTGATCAAGCCTTATCAGACTACTCACCTTTCGAATGCTATCTTGCATACGCTTCTCAAGACAGGAAAGGTCGGCCAGATTCTGATTCCACAGGATGAATGAAATTCTTCATTTTTCAATTAAATCGATTCATTTAAAAGCTCCTTTATATAAAGGGGCTTTTATTTGATGGCAAGCGGTGTGTATAAAAAAATAGTATAATAATGGTTCAGTGGAGAATTTCTCAGGAAGGAGAAGTGCCATGGATTTAAAATTAACAGAAAAAGCTATTAAAGAAAGATGCGGAACTGTCTCCTTCAAGAGAGGAGAAGCTTTTTACCGTTCCAATAAAATAGAGATGAAGAGTGCTGACAATCAAACCTGTAAGGCGGTGGTCAGAGGCACAGAAGACTTTTTCGTCAGTGTGAGAAAGGGGCAGAAAGAGGAATTCAGTGCTATGTGCAGCTGCCCTTCCCTTGCTTCCTTTGACCGGGACTGTCAGCATATCGCAGCGGTTCTTATTTATATTTTACAACAAAATAAAATGACTTCTGCGGCTCCTGCTCCTGCTGCATTTGCAGAGGATAGAATGGCGGATCAGTGGATCAGTTTATTTGATAATAAACCAAGGAGGACGAGCGGCCAGCAGAATCACTTTGAAGATCGAGCGGTTCTTGACATCGAGTTTACTTGCACAGTGCTGCATGTCGGGGGAGAATCCCCTCTTTTAGCGATCAGCGTGAATGTTGAAGGGATGCCTGTTGGGGACATCCGTTCTTTTTTGAGCGCGATTCAGCGATTGCATCCGATAGAAATAAGCGAATCGTTCATGTATAATCCCAATCTGCATTGTTTTTCACATGAGGACGATGCCGTCATACAATTGTTGATTCAATGCGCGGCAGACGATCATGCATCAAAACAAGTTGGAGCGGATCGAGATCATTCTATGCTCACACTTCCCCCTTCGATTTGGAGTCAACTGCTTCCAACGTTCGCAAGAGTGCCGCATTCAGCTGTTGAGTATGATGGTGTGCGGTTTAATGAATGGACTATCTCCGAAGAACCGCCATCTTTAAGATTTGTCCTATCTCCTCGTGGAACCAGTGGGTTTGAATTGAACGTATATGGTTTATCTCGTTTGATTTTATTGCCAGCCTATCAAACCGCTTTTTTTGAAGGAATTGTGTACCTGTTCCAACAGGAGGATGGCAAAAGACTTCATTATTTAAAACAGATGCTAGAAAAGACTCAATCCAATACCTTGCCCATTGCAAAGGATCAGATTGGCTTTTTTATGGGAAAGGTCCTGCCAGGTCTGAAAAAATGGGGCCGGGTGGATATCGATGAATCAATCGCAGGAAATTGGAAAAAAGCTGCTTTGAACGCAAAGCTATATTTGGATCGTGTTGGTGGCAGACTTTTGGCCGGGTTGGAATTTCATTATGAAAATGTGGTCATCAATCCTTTGGAAAATAAAGAGACAAAGGCAGCCTCATGGCTCATCAGGGATGTTGAAAAAGAAGAAGTCATCATGAGACTCATGGATGAATTTTTCGGCAAGGCAGAAGAAGGCTATTTCCTTCATAATGAGGAAATTGAATATGAATTTTTGACCTACATAGTCCCTAAACTTCAAAAGATGGCTTCGGTTTATGCAACTTCAGCGGTACGCACCCGATTATTCAGAGGAAATGCCAAGCCGCGTATAAGGATAAAGGCACAAAAAGACAGGATCAATTGGCTTGATTTTAAATTTGAAATGGATGGATTCTCCGAACAAACCATTAAAGAGCTGCTTCAAGCACTTGAAGAAAAAAGGAAATACTACCGCCTTCCAAATGGTTCGTTGTTTTCTTTGGAAACACGGGAGATGCAGGAGATCAATCGATTCTTGAACTATCTGCCTGAAGATGCAGGAGATTTAAGTAATGGGTTTGAATTGCCGCTGACCCGCAGTCTTGGTCTGTTGTATACAGTGGATGAAGAAGGGGTGTTCCAATTTGATGATACATTTAAATCGTTTTTGGATACTCTTAAGAATCCAAACAGCATGTCGTTTAAGGTTCCCTTGCCTCTTCAGCATGTATTAAGAGACTATCAAATTAGGGGCTATCAATGGATGAAGACCCTTGCGTTCTATGGTTTTGGAGGAATTCTTGCAGATGATATGGGGCTTGGGAAAACCATTCAAACCATAGCCTACCTCTTATCTGAAAAAGAAAACATCCGTGAAAAACAATTGCCAGCATTGATTGTTTGTCCATCCTCGCTAACCTACAATTGGCTGAGTGAACTGACGAGATTTGCACCAGATCTAGAAGCAATCGTCTTGGACGGGTCTAAAAAAGATCGCATGAAATTGCAGAAAGATCTTAAAGGAATAGATATTATCATTACCTCCTATCCATTATTAAGGAGCGATGTGAAATGGTATGAACAGCAAGCATTTCATTCAGCCTTTTTCGATGAAGCTCAAGCTTTTAAGAATCCGGGGACTCAAACGGCTCGAACCGTAAAG
Source organism: Falsibacillus pallidus (assembly GCF_050990905.1). Classification (GTDB taxonomy): domain Bacteria; phylum Bacillota; class Bacilli; order Bacillales; family DSM-25281; genus Falsibacillus; species Falsibacillus pallidus_A. Next base: position 2,072,324 of record NZ_CP158866.1, on the reverse strand, counting down.
AAAATTCAAGCCAATCATCGCTTTGGACTTACAGGGACACCGATTGAAAATGCTGCTGAAGAGCTTTGGTCGATTTTTTATGTCGTTTTTCCGGAGCTATTGGGGGACTTGAAGGAATTCAGCAATTTTCCAAGGAAGTCCATAGCGAAGCGGATTCGGCCATTTGTCTTAAGAAGGCTGAAAGAAGATGTGCTTGCTGAGCTTCCTGAGAAAGTGGAGATGGAAGATTCCGTCGAGCTTGTGGAAGATCAAAAGAAGCTTTATGCAGCGTACTTGGCAAAGCTGCGGCACGATGCCCTGAAGCACCTTGATAAGAATACCCTCCGTAAAAATAAAATAAAAATCCTTGCAGGTTTGACGAGGCTTAGGCAAATCTGCTGCCATCCTGCCCTTTTTGTGGACGGCTACAGCGGAAGGTCTGGGAAGTTTGACCATCTGATGAAAGTAGTAGAAGAGTCGAGGCATGCTGGCCGCAGAGTGCTGGTTTTTTCACAGTTTACGAAAATGCTGAATTTGATAGGTCGTGAACTAACGGAAAGAGGATTGGAATTCTTCTATCTTGATGGACAGACTCCACCTGGTGAGAGAGTGGAGCGCTGCAGCCGCTTTAACCAGGGGGAAAGGGACTTCTTCTTGATTTCCATGAAAGCGGGAGGGACCGGCCTGAATTTGACAGGGGCTGACACGGTCATCCTTTATGATACCTGGTGGAATCCGGCGGTCGAAGAACAGGCAGCAGACAGGGCCCACCGGATGGGTCAGAAGAATACGGTACAAGTGATCAAATTGGTCGCAAGAGGAACCATCGAGGAAAAAATGAACGAACTTCAGGAGAAAAAGAAAAATATCATTGAAGAAATCATTGAACAAAACGGCGAATCTGCAGGGACATTGACTGAAAAGGACATCATGGAGATTTTGAATATATAATCGAAATATTTCAATAATATTTCAAATGGATGTATTCTTACATATGTTGTAAGGGAACATTGTTAGTATAGGCTTTAAACTTATGAATAGTATTACAATTTTGTTAAAATATCCTTTCTTTGTTTAATACATCCAGCGTGTGGTAAACACGCTAATGTAGCATAAATACAAAGGAGGAATTCAAGATGACAAGCAACAATCAAAACAGCAATTCTAACAATCAGAATGGTACAATGAGCAGGGAAGAAGCTGGCAGAAAAGGCGGAGAAGCTACTGCAAGGAATCATGATAAAGAATTTTTCCAAGAAATCGGCGAAAAAGGCGGAAAAAATTCAGGCGGCAACAATTACTCGAACAATAATTAACTAAAGTCAATTCTAAGGAAGGACCCATGCTAATGGATCCTTCCTTATTTGTGTGTAAAAAATGCCAAAAATAAGGTTCGAGACCACGTGTTCTAAATAAATGAGTTACTGATAGATTTTTTCAAAAAACTCTTCAATATATAAGTGTATAGTTATATAATGATATTGGCATAAGGAGGTGTCCTTTATGAGTATAGAGAATGTAATTGAAATCGAGAAAGCATCACAAGTGCTAAAACTTCTTGGGGACAAAACGCGATTATCGATGATGAAATTGCTGCAGAATAATGAGTGCTGTGTATGCGAACTGGTTGAAATTTATCAAATGAGCCAGCCAGCCATCAGTCAGCATTTGCGAAAACTAAAAGATATTGAATTGGTTCGAGAGAAAAGGAAAGGCCAGTGGATTTTTTATTCCCTGAATACAAATAGTCTCTATTATGAATTTGTGGCGGAACTTTTAAATTCACTGCCTAATCAAGACGATCGAATTACCGAATTAGAAAAACAAGGCTTGCGCATTCAATGCTGTGAGTGAGGGGGTGTTTTAAGTGACTTCAATTATTTTAGCATCAGCGATCTTTCTGATTACTCTCGTTTTTGTCATTTGGCAGCCAAAAAACTTATCGATCGGCTGGTCTGCCTGCGGAGGGGCCGTACTAGCGCTGCTGGCAGGAGTGGTCGACTTTACGGACGTATGGGATGTAACACAAATTGTGTGGAATGCAACCCTCACGTTTATCGCAGTCATCATCATTTCTTTAATTTTAGATGAAATCGGCTTCTTTGAATGGGCTGCATTACATATGGCAAGAGCTGCAGGTGGAAACGGAGTACGGATGTTTGTATATGTAGCTTTCTTAGGAGCCTTGGTGGCGGCGTTCTTTGCTAATGATGGGGCTGCGCTCATCCTGACGCCAATCGTATTGGCGATGGTACGTGCATTAAAGTTCGAGGACAAAATGGTCTTTCCGTTTATTATCGTCAGTGGGTTCATAGCGGATACAACATCTCTTCCATTAGCCGTCAGCAACTTGGTGAATATCGTTTCTGCTGATTTTTTCGGCATTCACTTTGCACAATATGCATCTCGAATGATTATCCCGAATCTTTTTTCATTAGCTGCGAGCATATTGGTCCTTTATCTGTATTTCCGGAAGAGCATTCCTAAAAAATATGATTTGGCAGACTTGAAACAGCCTGAAAAAGCGATAAAAGACCGAAAAATGTTCAAGCTTTCATGGTTTGTGTTAGGCATTCTTTTACTCGGTTATTTCGCCGGAGAAGCAATTCATGTGCCAGTTTCCATCATTGCCTTGATTGTCGCCTTCTTTTTCTTAATGATGGCTCGAAGAAGCTCTGCGGTTGAAACGACAAAAGTTGTAAAGGGAGCACCGTGGGCAATTGTCTTTTTCTCAATCGGTATGTATGTCGTTGTTTATGGACTGAGGAATGTCGGACTTACTAAAGTACTTGCAGATGTCATCCAAACGACAGCTGACCACGGTTTATTTGTTGGCACGATCGGGATGGGCTTCATTGCAGCCATTCTTTCTTCCATCATGAATAATATGCCGACGGTCATGATCGATGCATTAGCCATACATGCGACGAGTACAACGGATACTATGAGAGAAGCGCTAATATACGCAAACGTGATCGGGTCGGATCTTGGTCCAAAAATTACACCGATCGGATCCCTTGCTACGTTATTATGGCTTCATGTATTATCTACAAAAGGCGTCAAGATCTCATGGGGCACCTATTTCAAAACAGGGATCATCCTGACGATCCCGACGCTGTTCATTACACTGGCAGGGCTTTATCTATGGCTTATGCTTATTTCTTAAAATAATCTTATAGGAGATGTTAAATATGTCTAAAAAAACCATCTATTTCTTATGCACAGGCAACTCTTGCCGAAGCCAAATGGCTGAAGGCTGGGCTAAAAAATATTTAAATAGCGATGAATGGAATGTATACAGTGCCGGGATTGAAGCCCACGGGTTAAATCCGAATGCTGTTAAAGCCATGAATGAAGCAGGAATTGATATTACGAACCAAACATCCGATATAATTGATCCTGAGATATTAAACAATGCCGATCTAGTCGTGACATTATGCGGAGATGCCGCTGATAAATGTCCAATGACACCTCCGCACGTAAAACGTGAGCATTGGGGCTTCGACGACCCTGCAAAAGCCGAGGGAACTGATGAAGAAAAATGGGCGTTTTTCCAGCGTGTGCGTGATGAAATCGGTAAGCGTATTAAGCTGTTTGCTGAAACTGGAGAATGATTTAAACATCATTTGAAACCTAAATAAACTAAAGGGATATAAATGCCTGATTCTTAGTGGTAATAGATCTGCTAAGAGTCAGGCGTTTTTTAAAATTGCCTGATAATTTGAGAAAGAAGGAAAATGAGTTGCTTTTCTAGAAGAAGACTATTGGGAAAAAATACATATTTTTGATGTTAGGATGATACACAATTGGAATTATTGAGACCAAACCACCTTCTTAAAGAACAAATCATGGATTATCGAAAAGCATTTTTACAGTCTGGTGAACAACCATATGGAGGTTCTTCCCTACAGTATTTTGGTGATTTCGACGAATGGCTGGAAAAAGTCGAAAATCAAGAAAAAGGAATTGATCTTCCACAACACCGTGTGCCTTCCACGCAATTTGTGAGTATCGTAGATGGAAGAGTAATCGGACTAATTAATATTCGTCATCGATTAACACCAGAGTTATTAAAGGAGAATGGGCATATCGGCTATAGCATTCATCCGGAAGAACGCCAAAAGGGATATGCCACTGAGCAGCTGTGCCTTTGCTTGGTGGAAGCCCGAAAATTAGGTTTAGAAAAAGTATTGGTCAGCTGTGATAAGCCTAATATCGCCTCAGCTAAAACCATTCAAAAAGTTGGCGGGGTTTTAGAAAATGAAGTGAAGTCATTATACTCGGATGAAATTGTTCAACGGTATTGGATAGAATTTTAATTGACTGCTAGGGAAAATATAGGAAGGGGATTGTAGAGAGAGGTTATGGGGTTGTTCAAAAATACAAACTTTACGTTTTTGTGGATTGGTCAGCTAGCTACTATCTTTGGGAATCGTTTCAGTGAAATTGCCATTCCATTGATTGTCCTTCAGCAAACTGGTTCACCATGGAAAGCAGGGTTGATGGCAGTTTGTCTCAGGATTGTCCCTTTGGGGCTGTCTCTTCAGGCAGGTTATTGGGTAGATAGAAAGAATAAAAAGCAAGTGGCAATGATAGCTGATGCCATCAGCTTTATGACAATGACTATGCTTGTGATTTTTGTATATATTCAAAAATTAAATATATGGATCCTTGCATTAAGCCTTTTAGTGTCAGGGGGGCAAGTTTATTCAGCAAAGTGGCATTTGGAGCGATTATGCCCATGATTGTGGGAAGGGGTCATTTGGTAAAAGCTAATAGCTACTTGGAAGGCGCTGATGCAATAAGTACCCTGCTTGGGCCGGTTCTTGCAGGAATTACCCTTTCGACCGCAGGCGTTGCCTGGGTTTTGGGCACTGATGCGATTTCTTATTTGATTTCTTTTTTAGGGCTTATTTTCCTGAGCTATAATGAAAAGCAAAAAAACGCTTAGATCAAAGAAAACATGATGAGAAGAAATTTAAATGCATTAAAAGGAATAAAGCATCTATTTCAAAATCAGGTTCAACGTTTTATAACCTTTCAACATGGGGTTTTAAATTTTACAACAACTTGCGTTTTCCTTTCTGTGATATTTTATACAAATCAAACTTTGCATTTTGATGAATGGCAGATTGGTTTCGTATTATCTGCTGCGGGGATAGGCAACCTTTTGGGAGTATTCCTGTTGAATAAAATCAAGCATTTTTCTTGGAATATTTTATATGCTTGGCTGATGGGATTCTCTTGTGGGGGATTGCTCTTGATTTTCCTCACTGGCCATTTGATTTTTATTTCGCTTGGCATGCTAATATTTGATGGCGCATTATCAATGGCGTTTGTCGTGAATGGATCTGCCAGGCAGGCTGTAACACCTGACCATTATCTTGCCCGCTTAGCCGGCGGGGGTATTTTAATCTCAGGTTTAGCTTCTATTAGCGGAAACCTTTTTGCAGGAAGTATAACTGAATCCCTGTCACCGCAAATTCCATTAGCATTCACGGCATTTTTATTGTTAATAGCTGCAGTGTTTTCACTATTTTTTAAGTCTGGAAGAAATCAAGTCGATAATCTTACCCCAATTTCTATGAAAGTATAATTCATGAATCCAAATTAAAGGAAATTTATATAACAATATTTAAATAAGCAAAAATCGAATAGTAGTAAATTTTAAATAAGATAAGCAAAAAAGCAGACTTTGAAGTGAAGTCTGCTTTTTTGCTTATCTTGAAAGATTCTGCTCTTTTTTAGGAACAAGAGGCACTCTATTGTAAATACTGATAATGAGTTGTGAAAGCGGCTTGAAGACAGATTGGAATTTATAAACAACGATGCTTGTTATGAATGCTACTATCACACTTCCAAGCACATCAAATGGATAATGGTGTCCGACATAAATACGTGAAACTCCTGTTAAGATTGCGATTAATAGCATGACGGAGCCAATTTTGCGATGTTTACGCCATAACACAGCCAGGGCTAGTGCAAATGCACCTGTTGTATGATCACTCGGGAATGAAGAATCCTTTATATGCGGGAGCAATAAATGTACATGATGGGTTATGAATGGTCGGTTTTCATAAAACAAATGGCCAAGGACCAAATTGATGAAAAGACCCAAAGCTCCAGTTAATGCAGCAAGCACAACCGTTTGTTTATAGTTGTCCTTCCTTAAAAACCACATCAGAAGCAATATCAAGGCGTAGAGGATTAAAGCCTCTTTTGTAAAAAAAACCATTATCCCATCAAGTACAGGATGATGGCCGGCATTGTGATTGATTAGCTGGAATAATTTGTAGTTCAATAAAATCACTCATTTCTTTCATTTTCATTTGTTGTTTTAAATATGCGGTATAGCAGATCGTGAGGGGATGGACTCAGTTTATCCAACCTACCTTTTTAATTGGTTAAAATAAGATTAATTCATCATTAAAATTCTAATTTCTTATTTTTTATATGATAGATTTGATTCAGGTTCCATTTGAGAGTGAATCTCCCAAATTGTAATGAATGAATGGAACTTGGAGGCCATCATGTCACACCTAATCACCTTATTTGAACATCATCCTTATGTCATTTTATTTCTTGGAACATTTTTGGAACTGTTGGCACTTCCGATTTCTGCAGAGCTGTTAATGAGCTATGCGGGTTACTTAGTGTATCTTGAAAAAATGAATTTTATATTTGCTCTGCTGACTGCTTATGCGGCTGCTGGTGCAGGTATCACAAGTACTTTTTGGATAGGGAAAGCAGGTGGCTATAGACTTATTGAGAAGTATGGCCGCTTCTTGAACTTTGGCCCTCAAAAGTATCAAAAAACAGCTTCCTGGCTGGAGCGCTCCGGCAGTAAATTATTGGTGTTCGCTTATTTCATACCTGGTGTGAGACACATTACCGGCTATGTTTCAGGGATATCAAGAATGAAGAATCGAACATTTTTTATTCCTGCATATGTAGGCGTTCTAATATGGGGAACAAGTTTTATTACAATCGGAAAAGTATTAGGTCCAGAATGGGATACGTTTCATCATGTTATCAGCCATTTCATAGCTGAAGCAATGATTGTTGGCATAAGTTTGGCTGCAGTTTATATCATCTTTCGTATTTACAAAGGGAAAATTATTCGATTCCTATTAATGCGGTTTGAACAATTTGTAGAATTAATAAAAATGATAAGTGGAAAAAAAACACATTTAATCTTCCTATCAATTACTCTTATCGGAATTGTAATAATGTTTTTGGTAATATTTCAGGAAGTTTAGCATTAGATGAAGCTTTTGTGTTTCTGATCGAATTCTTTAATCACTAAATGAAAAATTAATCATTTTTTAAGAAACCATTCATTTGAGGTTAATCAAGATCGATAGATTCATCACTTAAACTTTATTAGAAATCTTTTAAGCTATCTATTTTCTAAATTAAGTTAATTGGAGGATGAATGAACATGGAAAGAAATCAAGTAGAAACAGTTAATAAACATGGTGGTACTTCAAACTTTGGAAAGTATTTAATGAGTAAGGTTCCGGAAGTTACAATCTTTTTTTGGATTATTAAAATCATGGCGACAACCGTTGGGGAAACTGCAGCAGATTATTTGAATTTCCATTTGCATATCGGTCTAACCAATACTACGCTTATTATGAGTGCTCTTTTAGTCATTTCTCTCATTGTCCAGTTTAAGGCTAAAAAATATATTCCTGCTGTGTATTGGATTGCGGTAGTGCTAATCAGTGTTGTAGGGACTTTGGTGACGGATAATCTAACGGATCATTTCGGTGTCCCACTAATTGCTTCTACAATTGTATTCACTTTTTTACTGGCAATCACATTTGCAACTTGGTATGTTAATGAAAGAACACTTTCAATTCATTCCATTTTCACGATAAAGCGCGAAAGTTATTATTGGCTCGCTATTTTGTTTACTTTTGCATTAGGTACAGCTGCTGGTGATTTAATATCTGAAGATCTTGGATTTGGTTATTTGATTTCTGGAATCATTTTTGCGGTATTAATTGCGCTGGTAACGATTGGATACTATGTTTTTAAAATGAATGCGGTTCTTGCATTTTGGATCGCCTATATCTTAACCCGGCCACTGGGAGCATCCATCGGTGATTTCATGTCGCAGTCACCAAAGCATGGGGGACTTGGTTTAGGAACGACTGGAACAAGTGTCATTTTCCTCGTTATTATTTTGGCATTGGTGGTATATTTATCAATAACGAAAAGAGATACATCGAAAATGATTTCAGAATGAGAAATGTTTAAAGGAGAGTAATATGCTGCATCAATTGATGAATTCATTAGAAAGTTTCGTTCTGGACGCTATATCCTCGCTGGGGATATGGGGGATTTTTGGGGGAATGCTGCTGGAGAGTGCGTGCATCCCCCTTCCAAGCGAAGTCATTATGCTGTTTGGAGGATTTTTAGTAGGAAACGGGGATTATTCTTTTTGGAGCGTCGTAGTGGCCGGGGTATCCGGCAACCTTATTGGATCAATTTTAATTTATCTAGTAGGGAAATACGGAGGCAGGCCATTTATTGAAAAGTATGGTAGATATGTTTTATTAAATCAGAAACATGTAAAACAGGCGGAAATGTGGTTCGAGAAATATGGAAGTGCGGCTGCATTTTTCGGAAGGATTTTACCTGTTATACGAACCTTTATTTCTCTTCCAGCAGGAATGGCCAACATGAAAATGAGTAAATTTGTCATATTCACCTTCCTTGGCTGCATCCCTTGGAATATCATCCTTGTTTATTTGGGAGTCAAACTCGGTGAAAACTGGGAGACAGGACAAATGTATATGAAACCTGTCACTTATGGGATATTGGCTATTTTCATTCTCATCGGTATTTGGTGGATGATTAAGCGGTTGAAATCAAAATATAAAGCATCTTAATAAAAGAGGAATCGCCTGATGCAAAGGCAATTCCTCTTTTTGTTAAGGCTTTTTTCTAAAAGTTTGTTGCTTTAGCTATTCAAGCAGGATCATAGATGCCATCAAAATACCGTATTTAAAAAGAAAAAAGCCTGGAAACTATATTGCAACGCACAAAACAGCTAATTTAGTGTTAAAATCGGCAGTAAGATTTTAACAACAAGGGTTATGAAAACAGCCATTGTTAATTATTGTGTGTCCGATTATAAAGACGCTCCCTATACCGCTGATAAAATCCAATAGCAAATGTAAGCCAGAAAGCGCTGATAAAATACCCGGCAATGATATCACTGGGATAGTGGACCCCAAGATAAATCCGACTGATCCCGATGGCAAAAACCATAATGGCACTTATGATGATCAATAACGTCCGCTTCAATCGTGTGCTGGTATGCCTCCATAGAAGAAAAGTCAGTGAACCGTATAAAGCAAAGGCCATTGTCGCATGCCCGCTCGGGAAACTATAATTCGTCACAACTGCTAAGCGGTGCAAGTCAGGACGTGCACGGTGGAAAATCTGCTTTAGTGTAAGGAACAGAACATTAGCACCCACGATGACCGCAACAAAAAATACAAGTTCAGACCGGTGCTTAAAGACGGTATATAGGATCAAAATTGCCAGAAGGGACAGCACAATGACAGGTAGCATGCCTCCTATAAATGTAAAAACCCGCATTATACCTGTCAGCCACGGCGCCTCAAAACCTTGTACAAATTGAATAATGGGCCTATCGAATGATTTAATCGAATGTTCATTGACAAGAATGGCCATAAATGTGAATCCTATAAGTGAGATGAAACTTATGATAAAAGCAATTAATAGATGCTTCTTTAAATTCATCATCGGACCTCCGTTTTCTATTTTTCTAAGTGTCTTCTTCTAGTAATTACCCTCCAGAATGATATGAGAAACGACACAATGCTTATAATCAAAGCCGTTCTAAAGAAGGGAGGATAGAATTGGAGTTTAATGCTATTTTCACCTGGCTTTATAGGAACACCTATAAATGCGTAATTCACCTTCAGCACCTCTTGTTTCCTTCCGTTTACTTTTGCCTCCCAACCTTTTTCATACGGAATAGGCAAAATCATCATGGAATCCCCAACCGTATTTTTCAGCCTAATCTTGATTTGATTTTTGTTTTCTTGAACACTCGTATCGGGTTTCTTTTTTTCGGCCTGTTTTAGAAAATGATAATTCTCAGAAAAAAGATGAAAATCCTTTAAAGTATAACTGCCTTTTGGCATCCGTATTCTGATTGTTTGATCAGATGGAATCCGTACTGTCAAATGGTCAAATGTCGTCCTGTAGATTGAAGTCCGGGATTTTCTGGTTGTTTCGAATTCATTTACTGTCAAAGGAAAGAGAGGGGCCGTTTTGCTATTGTTCTTTAAATAAAATGATAGGTACAGGTCCTTTGCGTCCTTAGGAAGCTTCTTCAGCTTAATATCCAGGCCGCCGTTCGTACTTTCCACATGCAATTGCCCTTTGTGGTAGGTGCCCTGGTATGGTTCCATCTCTGTTTGTTTAATGAGATCCTTGCTTCGGTTTAAGGCGTTCAATTGTTTTTCAGTTGGGATATTCAGTACAACTCCATCGAGCATAGCATGTTCACGGTCAATCATCGGGAGTTTTCTCAGATACTCGGCACTGTATATTTTGCTTGTCGTCCGAACGAATGGTAAAATATTTTCATTTCGGTAAATAATATAATTTTTGCTCTTCATATAGGGAGTGAATCCAAACGGAATATTTTTCTCCATTCCTTTTTGATACATCAGATATTTACCACGGAGCAGGCTGTATAAATTGGCCCGGTCTCCCAAACTGTTATATCGGCTCACACTTTCCCGCTTCATGTCGATCTGAAGATCCTTATAATAAAAAAATAAGATGTTTTTGTTTAGAATACTCGAATAAGCACTCATACCATTATAATCCTCCACAATTGGAGTATTATTACGGTCATCAATAATCCAATCCAATCTGGTTGTCTCGCTTTTTTCATTCTGCATGGCAGCGTGAATCAAGTTTCTTTGCTCCAGTGAATTGTAATGCCTGCTCGTCATATAGTCTTTCGTTGATAGTTTCACACCACCGTACTGGTAAAGTCCATATTGAAAAACATTGACGATTATTAGATTCGTTACCAATAAGAATCCCCATATGTGAGCGGGATTTTTTTTCTTGATTAAGATATAAAAGAGAACCAGCAGGATGATCGAAACAACGAGTAAGGCTAATTTGAGTCCTGTCGGGTGGATGACAAACGCCGTGCAATAGATAATCAATGCCAGGATAAAGGCTTTTTTCAACGACCTGTCTGTCATTTCAAATAGATCTTGGAGTCCTGCTGCAATGGCGCCTGCAGCACAAAATGAAATAATATATTCAAATCGATACTGAGGGGCAGAAAAACCGTTAAAGACGCTTGCCATGAACGGAACATAATGAAAAGTGGCAAATAGGACCCCCGTTATGGCGAAGACTCGAAAACTGTGGTTTTTGTATAGGACAGAAATCAGCAGGAGCGGCACAAAAATAACCGGCAGCCAGATCGTTTTGTCCCCAAGGAGGACATTTTGCCTTAAGTCTATGAATGGGATAGGATCGTGATACGCCGGTCGGAAATTATGAAGGAAGCCATACACGGCAGGGACAAAAGAAACCGAACTGATTCCTGCACCCAATAGTATACTTATCGCAAATTGCTTTACATTTTTCCTCTCATCTTTTGTGCGTGGGTTCAACCAGCGCACGAGGATATAGATGCCCATGAATAGGAAATGGATATAGGCGAAATAAAAATTATCAAACATGGATAATGCCACGGCTGTAATCAGAAATCTTTGTTTTTGTTCCCTGAAAATCTTTTCAATGCCTAATAAAAATAGGGGAAGCCAGAGAAATGCGTCAGAAAAAAATTCCCAATAGGCAGCATGACGGAAATACATAATGCTTCCGCCATATAAGAAGGCAGCCATAAAAGCATGGGGCATCCTTATCTTCATATACCTGAAAACATAGGTTGTGATGATGAAAACCAGGGAAAGGCGGACAATGCTGATATAAAGGGTCGCGTTTGCCCAAAAAAGTGTATCAGGTGATCCAATGACCCTAAGCTTTTCAAGCAGGAACACAAAACCAAATACAAAAAAATAAAAGATGTTATTTGCATAATAATAGGCTAGCTGGTAAGTACCGCCGCCAAGTCCAAAATGGTAGCTATAGAAGAAATTCCCCTTCGAAAATTGATCATAAATCAGTTTTCGAAAGGGAATCATCTGGGATAATCCATCATGCGGCCCAGCCATATAGCTTCCGTTAACTGTTTGGTAGAGAAAGAAAGCATGTGTCAAAATGGATAGTCCGATGCTGCCTATAAAGAGCAGGACATGTCTGTTTAGTCTCATGTAGAATCCTGACCTCGCTTTAAAATTTTACTTGTTAAGATGAAAGTAACAGGCACAGTGAATATCACCGATAAGAGTGGCGCGATGTAGCTGTTTACGTGCAGGAATTCAACAAAAATATAAATAAATGCTGATGAAATCGAGATATTCACGATTTGTGTAACTGGGAACTGCAGGAATTTTCTCAGGGTGGGCCTGACCCGATAAGTGAAATAAACATTCAAATAGAATGAAAAAACCATACTGATCAAAAAAGCGATCCAATGGGAAAAAAGGTAGTTTAAGCCGGCCAATCGGTGAAGCAGTAGATAGATGAAATAATAGTTGGCAGTATTGATGCCGCCAACTATTATAAAGCGAAAGAATTCATCCTTGTTCTTTAGCATATACAATTTCCTCCACCGTATTTGTATCCTCGATCAAATAATGGGGACGGTGTTTCGTTTCTACATAAATCCGTCCAATATATTCTCCAATGACCCCTAAACTGAATAATTGGGCACCGCCTAGAAAAAGAACGGAAGAGATGGTTGTGAAATAACCAGGCACCGATATACCATTGAATAAAATCTTGATGAACATAACTGTAATGAAGAATATACCGAGCAGGAATGTGGCGACTCCGGTATACAGACAAAGTCGCAGCGGCTTGTGATTAAATGAAACGACCCCTTCAATGCCGTAATCAATCAATTTTTTAAATGACCATTTTGATTTTCCGGCTTTTCGGTCCGTATTGTCATATTTAATTACTTTTTGCTTAAACCCGATCCAGGAGAAAAGACCTTTTGAAAAGCGGTTTCTCTCTCCGATTTCTAAGATAGCATCTATTGCATTTCTGCTTAGCAGGCGGAAGTCTCCTTGTCCATCTTTCAATTTTACGTCCACTAGCTTTTCGAGTAAGCGGTAATATAAGCTGGAAAGTTTGCTGCGGATATAGGAATCACCTGTCCTATTCCGCTGTGCAATCACCTGTTCATATCCTTCTTTGTATCCTTCAATCAATGTGTGAACCAAACTGACAGGGTGCTGAAGATCTGCATCCATAATGATGGCGGCATCTCCTTTAGCATGCTTCAAACCGGCAAACATGGCCGCTTCTTTTCCGAAGTTTCTTGTTAACGCAATATATTTAACCTCCGGATGATGCAAGGCTAACTCTTTCATTATCTCTAACGATTGGTCCGTGCTGCCATCATCAATAAAGAGAATTTCATAGCGGTCGATTTTTTGGGAAAACTCTTCCTTAAGTGCGTGATATATAGCTAAAATATTTTCAGATTCATTATAAGATGGTATGAGTACTGAAATAAAAGTCTTATTCATGATTCATCACCTTTCCTGTCGCAGCTCCTCCGCTTAAGCATAGTAGAAGGAATGCGCATGATGCGTTCAACCAAGTTCTATATTACCCCGCTAACCTCTATTTCCCCTGAACAAAACATTAAAATTTTATTAAAAATCTAAAATGGTGACTAAATAATGATACCTTTGTTAGTAGAGATTCAATCCATATCACACGGTTTTGAAAGATATAGGGAGTGATTTAGATGAATGAAAGAATATTAGTAGTAGAAGATGAAAAAAGCATCGCCAAAATATTGAAGATCGAATTGGAATATGAAGGATACGAGGTTATTGCGGCCAATGATGGGAGAACCGGCTTTCAATTGGCACTCGAGGGGAATTTTGATTTGATATTACTTGATGTCATGCTCCCTGAATTGAATGGCATGGAGGTCTTAAGGAAAATCAGGAAAGAAAATGATATGATTCCGATTATCCTATTGACGGCAAGGAATATGACGATGGATAAAGTAGCTGGCCTGGATCTTGGGGCAAATGACTATATTACCAAGCCGTTCGAAATGGAAGAGCTGCTGGCCAGAGTGCGCTCGTCATTGCGGCAGTCAGCAGTTTCCACCAGTGCTTTAAAAGCAGAAGAAGAGATTTTAACGATAAAAGATATAATGGTTAACCCTCAGACGAGAGAAGTGGAAAGAGGAGGGAAACCTATTTCATTGACACCAAAGGAATTTGATTTTCTAGTCTATCTGTTAGCCAATAAGAACCGGATCGTCACAAGAGACAACATCATTAATAATGTGTGGGGTTATGAATATATAGGAGAAACGAATGTCATCGACGTTTATATTCGACATTTACGAAAAAAATTAGAAGAAGATTTTTCTGATTCTCAAATTATTCATACCGTAAGAGGAGTGGGATATATCATAAAGGAGTCGTAGGAAAGTATGAAAATCACAACCAAAATCAATTTAATGACAACGGCATGGATTCTTTTCGTATTAATTGCCATCAACTCTATTGTCTTTTTTTCATTTATGACCATCACATTTAATTTAGTTCAGGACGAAGTGCATCAGAAGGCATCGGATATTATGAATGAGATAAAGCCTGACGAATTATCTGATGTGTCCCAAACAAGACTTATCCCGTATCTATCCAGCCATTCTTTTATCAGATTTGTAAATAAAGATTCTACTATCATTAATGAAGTGACAAATGATAAATACTTATCAAAGAAAATAAAGCCTAAATTCACGAGCCACCCGACTACAGATCGGCGGATTATCCACGATGAGGGCGGAGAAGAGCAAATCATCATCTATAAAGAGCCAATCAAAGTGAATGGCCAGGTTAAATACACTTTAGAATTAAGTGAAAGAGTGATCGGATTGGAGCTGGGGAAGGATGTCCTGCTCATCATTCTTGGCACATGTACTCTAATAGGAGCCTTATTTTCCTTGCTCGGCGGCAGGTGGCTGTCTAATATCATCATCCGTCCTATTTCTAATATGATCAGATCTATGGAAGACATCGAAAAGAGCGGAATTCCTAAAAAGATATCCATACAGCGCGAAACAAAAGATGAGCTGAATCAAATGGCGGTTACGTTTAATCGGATGATCGACAGATTGGATGAGAACCTGGAGCGGCAGAAACAGTTCATTTCTGATGCCTCCCATGAATTGAGGACACCGCTGACGGTTATCAAGAGCTATGCAGATTTATTGAGGCGGCGTGGCATTGAAAATGTTGAAATGACATTGGAGGCAATTGATTCCATTCATTCAGAAGCGACCAGGATCCAAAAAATGACGGAGCGATTCTTGGATCTTGCCAATACAGAGCTCGCTAACCAATTAGAACTCAAACCGATTCAATTAACATCCTTTTGCCAGGAAATCATTAACCAGCTGAAGGTTGCCTATAAGAGGAATATTGTACTTCATGCGAATACAGATTCACTATCTATCAGTGCAGACGAATTCAAATTAAAACAGGTCATCATTATAGCGATTGATAATGCCATAAAGTATAGCAAGGCAAAAGTGGATGTTTATCTTGAGGAGTATGATAAACATGTACTGATTAGAATCGTCGACTACGGCATTGGAATTCCGGAAGGTGAAATCAATCAGATCTTTGAACGTTTCTACCGGGTGGATAAAGCAAGAAGCAGACAAACTGGAGGAATGGGGCTCGGCCTTCCAATTGCTAAGAATATCATGAAGCAGCATCATGGCGAGATCAAAATCAATAGTGTAGAAGGGGAAGGAACAGAGGTTCAGCTAATGCTGCCAAAAATAAAAAATGAAAATATGATTGAGTAATTTAAAATTGATTGTGAAAACCAATCCCTTATTGTGTGGGGATTGGTTTTTTTAATGATTTGTTAATTTTGCATTAAGTGGGCGTTCAGCTGGGAGGTTTATAGTAGAGGTAACAAAAGCAGAGATTATTGAAATCAATATCTTCTTGCTGGAAGTCATATATACATCGGGAAATATAAAAATGGGGTGTAAATCAATGATGAAATTCACAGACTCAGAGAGAATTTTAATCCTTTCAGCATCTGTTGGCGACGGCCATAATCAAGTAGCAAAAGCATTAAGTGAAGCTATAGAGGACAGGCATCCAACGGTAAAACCCGTTGTGATTGATACAATGGAATGGCTGCATCCATATCTTTCCCCTATCAGTACATTACTGTATAAAAAGAGCATCAAAAATTTCCCCCAAGTATATAGCTTCTTATACAGAAAAACGCAGATAAGGAACTCTTTTTCGACAAAGTTAAATTCCATTTTTACAATTGGCATGAATTCAATGTTAAAAATCATTGAGAAGATCAGACCTTCTGCCATTATAAGTACCCATCCATTCGCTGCAGGCATCGTTTCAAAATTAAAGGAACAAAGATGCATTGATATTCCAGCAGTGACTGTCATTACAGATTATGCATACCATTCCTATTGGATCTATCCATTTACGGATCAATATATCGTCGGATCCAGGCAAGTAAAGGATGAATTAATGAATATGGGAGTTGAAGAGTACAAAATCAAAGCGACAGGCATTCCGCTTCGCAGGAGATTTAATGAAATACTCTCAAGAAAAACGTTGTTTGCCAAATACAATCTGCGCCCGGACAAGTTCACTCTGCTTGTGATGGGAGGGGGGGATGGATTTTTCAATAAAGAATCGTTTGAAGCTTTTGAGGATATTCCATACTCTATTCAATTGATTATCATTTGCGGACGCAATGAAAAATTAAGACAGCATCTGGAGAGGGAGTTTTCAGGATCGAAACATGATGTGCTGCTAATGGGGTTTACTGAGAACGTCCATGAAATCATGGCCATTTCGGATCTAATGATCACCAAGCCCGGAGGAGTCACTTCATCAGAAGCCATAGCCATGAATCTACCATTGCTTCTCTTTAACCCACTTCCAGGACAGGAAGAGGATAATGCCCAATTTTTATTGCAATCGGGTTTAGCGCGCCTTGTTCATACCCCTGAAGAATTAATCTACAATATAAATAGAATGCTGCATGATCCACGCACTTTAACCTACATGCGTTATAGAGCGAGAAAATATCAAATGAAATCAGCTTCCAATAAAGCGGTGGGAATCATCGATCAGTTGACGCAGAAGCTGCATATGCAGGAAATAGGATAGGGAAGTGTAATTTTGAAAGTGCCTGTCACGCCCCGGTTTTTGTCGATTTTGAAACGACATATTTCGGGGCGTGACAGGCACTTTTTATTAAGGTAATTTTAATGAAGTGTTCAGAATTTGTACAGGTATCCTCCCTATAATGAGTAGTACCCATCTTCGCAGTTTTTTACATAACTTCTGAGATTAAAATGGGTCATAGCATATTTAGGGGGAATCTTATGAAAAAGCTTGTTGAGGCATCCATGCAACGTGCCATTTTAATGATTGTCTGCGTCCTCATTATTTTGGCATGGGGAGGAATTTCTGCTTACCAGATGCAAAGGGATTATCTGCCGGGCATCAATAATACTACTTTATCCGTAAGTATGAGGGTACCGGGGTATCTGGCAGATCAAGTGAAAAAGCAGGTCACTGACAATTTGGCCAGTGCAGTGAGAAGTGTCGATGGCCTGGATAACGTTGAAAGTACATCCTATGATGGCGGATTATTCATGAGTTTGTATTTTCCAATGGATACTGACATGAAACAAGCAGAAGATCAGGTCAATAAAGCTTTGGCTAATGCCGATCTGCCTTCTACCATCACCAGCACTCCTGCAGTAACCAGGCTAACCACCAGTTCCTTTCCAATCCTGACCTACAGTTTGACCAGCTCAAAGTTAGATGAAGCAACACTACGGTCCACTGCAGCCCAAGAAATCACCAGACAATTAAATAGTGTTCCTGGGGTATCGGATGTTTCTGTGTTCGGAGGAGCAAAAGATGGATACGTAATGACTGTCCGAATGAAGGATTTAGCCAAAAATGGATTGACGCTCGATGATGTCAATAAGTCCTTTGCATCTATTCTTCCAATGATGCCGCAGGGGAATATCGTCAATAATCAGCTCTCCATCCCTATTTCATTCGAAGGGTTAAAATTGACAGAGCAGCAAATGGAAAATGCAAAGATTAAAAATAAAGATGGCAAAAGCGTACCAGTCTCTTCTTTTGCTGCTATTAAGCACTCATTAAATGACTTTAAAACCGTTTCAAGAACGAATGGCGCTCCGAGTGTGGAGCTGAATATCATTAAATCGCCTTCAGCAAACATTACGGGCGTAGCCGATCGAGTGAAGGCACGGGTTTCCAACCTGCAGCTTGATACCATCAATCCAAACGACGTAAATTTCCATTTACTATTAGATCGTGAAAAAGAACTTAATGATTCCCTTTTTGGTCTCATTCGAGAAGGATTGTTAGGCTGTTTATTTTCGATGATCTGTGTCTTTTTCTTTTTCAGGAATGTTCGCTCAACATTGTTGATCGCCATTTCCTTGCCGATTTCTCTTTTAGCAACGACTGCCATCTTGAAGTCAATGGGAATCACATTGAACATCCTGACCGTTTCCGGATTGATTGTGGCAATGGGGCGTATTGTAGATGATTCTATCGTCATCCTTGATAACATGTATCGAAAACGAGAAGAAAAAAAAGGGAAGCCGATATTACCTCTTCTTGCCGAGTCTGTAGTTGAGATGATACCTGCAATTCTGGGATCTACTTTGACTACTATTGCGGTTTATATCCCGATTGCTTTTGTCGGTGGCGTTATCAGCGCTTCTTACAGCGGCTTTGCCTGGTCTGTTGTCATAGCATTAATCATCTCCTTTTTCACTGCAATGCTAGTGATTCCGACATTAGCCTTCATGGGATGGAAGGGAGGCAAGCCGCCTAAAGAAACCATCACATTAGATAAGAAGATGAGGCCAGTATTAGAGAAGGCATTCAAACATAAAAAAGCATTGCTGTTTATTTCTTTGGCTGTCTTTTTAGCTGCTGGAGTCTGCTCGACTTTATTGCCAATCAGTTTGCTGCCAAGCGGTAAAATCGGTCAAATTGCCATCAAAGCTGAATTGCCGAAGGGGAGTACACTTCTACAAGTAGATTCTGAGGTCAAAAAAATTGAACAAACGTTAAAGAGCAACCCAAAAGTAGACTCCTATTCTTCTCATTTTGGTTCAACCATGACACCTCAAAGTGATGATGTATTTGACCAGGGAGGCGGATACATTACGTATCCAAATGTGGCGAATCTCTCTGTCGTGTTAAAAAGGGAGAAGGATGCAGATGAGGTAATTTCTCAATTGCAAAAAGAACTGCCGAAACTATCTTCCAATACTGCCTATACTGTAACCAGCCAGAATATCTCCGGCGACGATTCACAGATACGCAGTGTATTTTCGGGAGCAGATCAAGCAACGTTGGATCAAATTGCCCAAACAGCAAGAACCAAGCTTGCCAATATTGCTAACCTGAGTGTAGATGGAAAAGTGGACCTGACCAATGGGGCAGCAAAATATAAAGTGGTCCTTGACGAGGCGAAAATTAAGGATCTTGGCGTGAATCCATTTGATATTCTTACTGTCATCAATCGGTATATGGCACAATCCAAAGACGCACAGGTTACTGTTGATCATAAAATGCTGCCAATGGATGAATTTCTTGATCAAATCGTATCTGGAAAAGATGCTCCTCTTTCTATTACAGCATCAGCGGGTGACGTTATTGCATCACTAAAATCTGAATCCTTTAATGGAGCAAATGGAAAAGTGGTTCGTTTAGATGAAATAGCATCGATTCAAAAAGATACAGCAGCATCGTCCATAAGCGAAAGAGATGGACAGCCGTTTTCACTCGTTACAGCTCAAATAACTTCTAACGATATAGGAAAAGTATCGAATCAAGTAGATCAAGCATTAAAAGGCATGACCTTGCCGAATGGAATTTCTTATTCGCTTGGAGGTATTTCTGAACAGGTCAAACAAATGATTTTTGACATGGTTGTCGCTGTTTCATTTTCAATTCTCCTAGTACTGCTTATAACATCATCCATATTCAAAGGGTGGAGAGCACCGTTATCTGTCCTTCTAAGCATTCCTTTGGCCCTGAGTGGTGTTGTTGTGGCTCTGCTGCTATTCCATGGGGAGTGGAACCTGGCCGCTTTAATCGGCGTATTAATGCTGACTGGAATCGTCGTCACCAACGGAATCGTCCTTGTCGACAAAATTGAACGAAACCGAAGAGAAGGGATGACCTTAAAGGAAGCGGTCCTGCAAGGAAGCCTTTCGAGGTTCCGTCCAATATTAATGACGGCTGCTGCCACAGTTTTAACATTGCTTCCGCTTGCATTCTCTCATAGCGGAGAGACAGTCATCTCTCAAACATTGGGAATTGTGGTGATTGGCGGAATGGTCACTTCAACCATTAACAGCTTCTTTATCATTCCAATCATTTACGAATGGTTCCATAGGAAATCTGTCTACAAACAAAGCGCGAATTCTACGGCTGATATAAAATAATTGAATTAATATCGAAATACCATTGGTTGCTAAAGAATAGAACTGAATTTCATATGTCTAACCGTGAATAGGGCAGACAGTCATTTAATACTCCATATTTTCTTCATAATTTCCTGGTAAAATAACCGGTAATTGAATAGAAATAAAGGAGTTTTTAAGAAAATGTTTAAAAAGATGATATTTAGTTTATTTGGTATTACTTTCAGTGTTACTTTTTCTTCAAATGTTGGAGCACATGGGACCGAAATACAGCATCAGAATGAGAATATCATTAGCCAGTCTTTTCTGCTGTCTATAATAGTGCTCGGGATTCTTTCCGTGTTAGGGATATGTGCATTGCTCCTGTCAAATTTTAAAATTAAAACAGCTGAGAAGAAAGCAAGAGGAATATGGAAAAAACGACGTCTGTATTCCTTGATTTTTTCAGTTATTTTTTTAGTTTCACTTCTAATTGTGATAATAACTGGGCAAATAGGAAATCAATCTGATAAAGATACAATTGAATTCATGGATATTCATGGATTAGGGTATACAAATCAAGGCGCAGAGTTAGTTGTTCCCTCACATGATGGATTAAAAATTTATAAAAATGGAACTTGGACTAAAGGAGATGGGGAGGGAAATGATTACATGGGCTTTTCGATGGTCAATGATGGGTTTTACAGCAGTGGTCATCCTGGAAAAGACTCCACCCTAAAAAATCCTTTAGGAATAGTTAAAAGCACGGATATGGGAAAAACTATTCACACATTGAATTTTTATGGTGAGGTGGACTTTCATGGTCTTTCAGCAGGGTATGAATCCCATTCCATGTATGTAATCGCTGCTGAAAGGAATTCGAAGATGGGCAAACCGGGGCTTTACTTTTCTGGCAATGAGGGAAAAACTTGGTCAATTGGAAAGATGGATGGTGTCTCTGGACAATTGACAGCCCTATCTGCCCATCCTGATAAAAGTTCAATTGTGGCTGTTGCAACGGACCAAGGAATATTCCTGTCAAAGGACTATGGGAAATCCTTTTCCCCGATTTATAGAAAAGGGGCTTCTGCAATTGCATTTTCAAATCAAGGCTCACTATATGGTGCTTCGAAAAAAATAGTGAAGATTAATATTGAATCATTTGAACAGCAGGAGATTGAGCCGCCATCAATCAAGAGCGATGATGTCATTTCATACATAGCTGTCAATCCAGCAAATGAGAATGAACTTGCAATGACAACTATGATGAAAGACATCTTTCAATCAAATGATTCGGGAGACTCCTGGAATAAGATAGCTGTAAATGGGAAAGGAGAAGGGGTATAAGCCCTTCTCCTTTTTCATTCAGCAGGTAATCGAATGGAGATGATCGTTCCTTTTGAAAGAATGCTAGCAGCATGAATGCTGCCATGGTGCAGTTCAATAATTTCCTTTACAATGGCAAGCCCAAGACCGATTCCGCCAGTTGATCGGGTTCGTGACTTGTCTACCCGATAAAACCGATTAAAGATATAGGGGACATCTCCAGGTGGTATTCCTTCTCCTTCATCCTTAACTTCAATTTGAATGAAGTGGGAAATTGGCTGTATGCTTACAGAAATCGTTGAACCTTCATAGGCATGACGATAAGAGTTATTTAAAAGGTTAATAAGGACCTGCTCAAATCGCTGTTGATCTATTTGGGCAACCAGATCTTTAGGACAAGTAAAAGATAATTTTATGTTTTTATTTTTGTATGCCGGCCTAAGTCTGTCAATGGTTTTAGCTATCAGATCGGATAGATTGCAACTTAATTTTGTAATTTGAAAAGAGTGTTTTTCCATTTGCGCCAGCTCGAATAAATCTTTAACAAGATCTGTAATGTGTTCACTTTCTTCTTTAATTATTGATAAATAGCTGTTTCTCTCATCGTCAGTAATTGATTCTCTCATTGTAATGTCTGCATACCCTTTTACAAAAGTTAATGGTGTTCTAAGTTCATGCGCCACACTCGCTAAAAATTCACTTCTTTCGTTTTTCATGAATTTCAAATCGCTTGCCAATTGTTGAATAGCATTTGACAATTCACCAATTTCGTCATGACTTTTTACATCTAATGAAACGGTCAAATCGCCGCTGCTCATTTTTTGGGCTGCTTCCTTCATACGGACTAATGGAGTGGCAATCAGCTTGGATAGACCAATCATGGTAATGATGGTTACTCCTAGTATTACAGCACCTGAAATCAGAAATTGGTGCGTTAGATGGTTTATGAGTGACTTGATAGATCCAGTTCCCAAAAACATATAGACATAGCCTTTTACTTCATTATTGATTTTAATAGGGCTGACTGTACATATATATTCTGATGTTTTCCAATGATTTTCAATGACAGAGCCCTTATGTGGTATAGGCATCTCATGCTGCAAATGATTCTTCATTCCTGCGGTCACATTTTTTGATTGAGATATGATATCTTTTGTTAGCGAGGTAATAATTACACTAGTTGAACCCTCAGATTCCATTAGTGCAACATGTTTTACTGTTGTAGAATCAAAATTCTTTTGCAGGACGTCCCGATGGCTGTTACCCCTGGCAAGAAGGGCGTTAATTTCTTCATTGACACGGGATTGAACTAAATTGGTATATAATGAGAAGAATAAAATTCCTTCTATCAGCAAGGTAGCGATTAAAAAATATAAGCTTATTTTAATGGAAATTTTCTTTATTCTCATCGCTTGGATTTCCATCTGTATCCAACCCCATATAAAGTGGCTAAGTGTTCATCAATTTGAAAACCAGCTCTTCTTAATTTCTCTCTGAGATTTCGAATATGAGAGTCTACTGTACGATCCTCTATTTCTGAATCGAATCCCCATATATTGTTTATAAGATGATCTCTGCTAAGAACGATATCTTGATTTCTTAAAAATAATCCGAGCAGGGAAAATTCGATAGGGGTAAAAGGGAGATCATTGTCGTATACCAAAACAGTGTGCTTGGACTCATTCCATATCAACTCATTGAAAACAATCTCATTTGCTGGATTCGTCCGTCTAAGAACGGCATTCAAACGAGCAATCAAAATGTCTTCATCAAAAGGTTTTGTAATATAATCATCTGAACCTGAGTTTAAACCATAAATCATATCTGCTTTATTGTCCCTTGCGGTTACCATAATAATAGGGATATCACTGAATCTCCTAATTTCTTCACAGGTCTCCCATCCGTCCATTCCGGGCATCATGATATCTAATAAAACTGCATCCACTTGCTTTTCTGCGATATATTCAATGGCTTGAGGACCTGAATTCGCCTTTAAACAGTTAAACCCATTAGGGGTTAAATATAGTTCCAGCAGATTCAGCATCTTTATTTCGTCATCCACCAATAAAATGTTTTTCATCGTCTTAAGTCTCCTAATTCAATTTCAATTATTATTTAACTTACAATAAAAATGTCGAGAATCCATGCATTAACTTCATATTTTCTTCAAATTCTTTTGATAAGATCCAACTATTCAATTAACACTTTAAATGGAGGTTGGGTGAAAATCAAAGAATTGAATGGAATGCGTCCAGAAGCACAAAATAAAAAGCGTATTAAAAACAAAAATCAGATTATGAGGTGTGAAAAAATGAAAGGGAAAAAAATCGCTGCAATATTTATTACTATAATTACCGCTCTTGCTCTCTCTGCATGTTCAAGCAGCGACAACAGTTCTTCAAAGAAAGAGACAGGAGAACAACAGAAGAAAGATGGTGACCAAATGAATATGGATCACTCCAAAATGGATATGTCAGGTTCAGATGGAGTGCCAAAAGGTCTTAAAGATGATCAAGATCCTACTTATAAAGTAGGCAGTAAAGCGATTGTAACAGCTGATCATATGAAAGGAATGAAGGGAGCAGAAGCTAAGATTGTGGGGGCGTATGATACGACTGCGTATGCAATTTCGTATAACCCTACAAATGGCGGTAAAAGGGTGACCAATCATAAATGGGTCATTCAGGAAGAAATTCAGGGTGCTGGTGATGAAGAGTTGAAAAAGGGCACCGAGGTAACAGTTAATGCCGATCATATGGAAGGGATGAATGGAGCTAAGGCAACCATTGATTCCGCGGAAAAAACGACAGTCT
The DNA here is from genome assembly GCF_050990905.1 of Falsibacillus pallidus. Classification (GTDB taxonomy): domain Bacteria; phylum Bacillota; class Bacilli; order Bacillales; family DSM-25281; genus Falsibacillus; species Falsibacillus pallidus_A. Next base: position 2,047,565 of record NZ_CP158866.1, on the reverse strand, counting down.
ATATGATTGATTACAAACCAACCAATGGTGGTAAGACAGTTAAAAATCATAAATGGGTTACAGAAAGCGAATTAAAACAAGCAAAATAGTAATTTAATCGATTTTTTGTTTATAGGGCCACTAGGTAGGATAAACACCTTATGTACCCAAAATAATAGGAGGCGATATAGTGTCACATGAAAAGTACAAATCTTTAATTGAAACCTTGCATGAATGTATGGAAGCGTGCAACCATTGCTATGATGCATGCTTGAATGAAGACAATGTAAAAATGATGACTGAATGCATTCGGTTGGATCGTGAATGTGCGGATATTTGCTCTTATTTAGAACAAGCCCTGGTCAGAGGAACTCCTTTTGCTGGCGAATTAGCTTCAGTTTGTGCAACGATTTGTGAAGCTTGTGGAAATGAGTGTAAAAAGCATGATCATGAACACTGTCAAAAATGTGCAGATGCATGTCTGAAATGCGCTGAAGAATGTAAAAAGATTGCAGCATAATTGTATTCTTACTTAGAATTTAGTTTTACCTAGGAGTCCGCCGGATAACGTGCGGATTCTTTTTTATGTTTGAATGATGGCATAATTAAAGATAAGAGTATTTACTACCGTACTTGTCCAATGTTTTATCTAATATAAAGGGAAGGGAGCGCTATAGAAGATCCTGAGTGGCGATCTATTTTCTAGTTTACATAATATAAATTATAGATAGTTGAGTTTCGGAAAGAAAAAATGTCTCATATCAAAAGTATACTCTTAATAGTGAGACAGAATAGAAATTTTATGAGATTTGGGATGAGTTAAATTTATTTGTTTTTTTACGATTTAATTTTACATTTAATTCATCTGGAGTTTTCCATTTAATTTTTACTCCTGAATTTCTATCAGTAAATCATCAGTTGCAATTCTAACTGGCTATTTGTTATTTTTTACGTTGCTGTGAATTATGATTCATTTGGATATTCTTAACCTGAAAATCTGTCTGCTGTATTTATAGATCATTGTCTATCCTATAATTTGTAAATCATCGTATTAGTTAACATAATATTATTATGGTTCCATCTGCTCATTAAAATGAAATCATAGCGCCTCTTTCATCGAATTTTGAGGTTGGATTCCAGGCAATTTCCCATATATTCTTCTCTGGATCGGAAAAATAGGCAGTCCTTCCTCCCCATTCTGCATTTGTCGGCTCTTTGAGCAGACTGCCGCCAATTTCCTTTATGGTTTCATAAGTGGAATCTACTTGCTCTGGCGTATCTACATTGATTGCTATCGTGATTTTGCTGTATTCTGGGTTTTTTGAAAGCGCAACACCTGAATCTTTTTCGATATTTTCCTTCGGATACAAAGATAACAGTACGCCTGCTGTTTTAAATACAGCGTAAGAATCTGAACTGATTTCGGTTTCTTCCCAGCCCAAATTTTGATAAAACGCCCTTAATTTTGGTAGATTGTATGCTGCTATGGTTAGAAGACTAACACGTTGGTGGATCAATTAACACGCTCCTATTCAAAACATTTATTTCTTATATTTTATCAAGATAAATGCATTAAAACTAGAAAATTCAAAAAACAGCCCGCGCGTCAGCAGACTGTTCATTTAGGACAGATATGGATTCCGTTTGCTGGTTCCCAATCAGCAAAGAATACGTCTTTTTCACTGGTATATCCCTTGATGTTCAATTGTGTCCTTAACCAGGTTTCGGTGCAGCCAATTTGTTTCAGGTTATCTTGCATGATGTCCCCGTCAATGATTAAGGCAATGGGGAGAACTTCTTCTTTTGCAGGGAGATTTAAGTCTTCTTTAATGGGATTTTGAAATGGAGATTTCAGCAGCAGGCTGATTTGGCCATTTGCTTCGAGAATGCCGTATTTCACCTCTCTTACTGAAAACACACTGTTTTGCCGCAAGAGGCTTTGAACTTGATTGATATCCACCTTGTTCTTTTTCATCATTTGTCTATCAAAGGAACCGTCTCTTATAATGATTGCCGGATCACCAATCAAAAAGGATCGGGTAAAATTCCATTTTTGCGTTATGTATTCCATTGCCAGCATCAACAGCAGCCACAGTCCGGTTCCATATAAAAATTGGAGGGTATGGACATCGTTCTCATATAAGGCGTTTCCCAGGAATTCGCCCAATACGAGTACAAATACTAAATGAAACGGTGTGAGCTGGTAGATAGAGGTGCGTCCTGTCAGAATCACTATGATAAATAACGCAGCAAATCCGACAATGATTTTTGTCGTCATTAACCCCATATTCAATTCTTCCATTATACTGATGGCCTCCTCTCCCTTTATGATGGCAAGTCCGAACAATAACCCTAAAAAAAGCACAAGGCAAGCATTCTTGTGCCTATGTGGCAGTTAAATACTGCCTGATGGTGCCGAAATACTGGATTTGCTGAAAAGCTGGATAGATTGATTCAAATTCCACATAAATCTGCATATCCAACAGCCAAGGGAAATAGGTGTAAAATAGTCTGTCACCATTAGCTATTGCTTTTAATGCTGTTGGCAGTTCTTTCTGAAAGATCATATAGCGGACAGATGAGTGATTTTCGTCGTATTCCCCACTTGAAATGTGGACTTTTGCCTGGAGGACATGCTGGCCCATATGCAGGCACCACTCGGCAAGTACTTCATCTCTCATAAGTACATTTATTTTTTCAAAATCAAATTGGCAGCCTGCGCTTAAAAACATATCCCCGGTTAAATCTGAATGAGTCAAGGTATATTTTCTGCCCTCGACTGGGAAAAACGGGGTTGCAGGCGGCAGCAAAAGAACAGAAAGTTTTTCAGGATGGAATTCTCGCATGTCTTTCCCCTCCCGGCATATCGTACAAATGGTTTACCATAATGTATGATATTTGCCCAGAAAAGGTGAAATTATATTTAGATTAATAGGTGATCCATTTGGCATGGATTAGCTGCCATTTGCCATTTTCATAATACCAGTAAGACTCTACGGTTCCGATTCCATCTGCATGATAAGCTCCACTCACCCGTTGATAGCCGATCAATCCCCAGCCTTTTTTGCCTGTGATTTTAGAAGGTTTAAAATAGGCAATCGGGTCGATCATCAGTTCTGTAGGCTCATTTAACTTACCGTTTTTATAAATTCCGAGCCTTAAATAATCTTCTTTCCTTGAAGAAAGATCAACTGTATACGTTTTTCCTATTTCCGGAATAGTGACAATTGCTTTGTATCCATCGGCAAACTGCCCCTGTATTTGAAGGGATGTCGGCATCGGGATGTCCGTTTCTACGCCGTCTTTCAATGTAGTCAGTTTATAGCTGTAGAACCCTCCACTTCCGCCAGTGGCACTTGATTGCAGCATATCTTTTACTCTATCGTGATTAAAATCCTTAAAAGTAATGGATGGCTCATATCCAGGCTCGTAATTGATTCTTAATTTATTTTGAGAATCGAGAATCACATCTGCCCAGATCTCCTTTAGATAGTTGCTTTCTTGATCAAAAGGAATTCCTTTCAATGTAATATCAGATTTCTTTCCGGTTCCTGTCACGTCCTCATGATAGATTGCCACCACACGAGGTTCCAAAGCCTTCTGTTCCGCATTGGTGAAAGCATCGGCTGCTGCATGCAGCGACATAAAGAAAAAAGCTGAAAACGCAAATATCAATTCTTTTTTCATAACACGCTCTCCTTCTGATGATTGTTACTCTTATCTTCACCAGGAAAGGCAGGATTATGTAATTTACCCATGGGATTCCACATTTTCTTCAATAAAAAAGACACCATACCGTCACAATCTTGGTATGGTGTCTTTTGGTGTGAATTATTGAGCTTTTTTCACAGCTTCCGGTTTTTTATCCCATGCATCTGCACCTGTAACTCCCGGCAAGGAGTCTGAATAGAAAACGGGATCTTTTCCGGCTTTTCTCTGTGCTTTATAGTCCTTCAATGCTGCGAGGGCTACTTTTGCGAGCATCGTGACAGCTATCAGGTTGATGATGGCCATGATGCCCATGAATAAGTCAGCAAGGCTCCAAACAACTCCGAACTCCACGATAGAACCAAAGATGACCATTGCGATTACAGCCAGCCGATAAATGAATAATGCCACTTTGCTATTCTTAATGAATTCAATATTCGTTTCGCCATAATAATAGTTCCCAATGACAGAACTGAATGCAAAAAGGAATATCGCAACGGCGACAAATAATGCTGCCCAGCTGCCGACATGTGTTTCCAAAGCAGCCTGCGTCAAGGAAATTCCTTCAGGGCCTTTTGGACCTTTCGTATATGTTCCGGAAAGAAGAATCATGAAAGCCGTAGCCGTACAGATCATCATGGTATCCGTAAAAACACCAAGTGTCTGGATCAATCCTTGTTTAACCGGATGCGTGACAGCAGCGGTAGCAGCCGCATTTGGTGCACTACCCATCCCGGCTTCGTTTGAGAACAATCCACGTTTGATACCCATCATGATTGCTGCCCCGACACCGCCGCCAACAAATTGGCGTACGCCGAAAGCGTGATCGAAAATAAGCTTGAACATCGAAGGGATCTCCGGGATGTGGCGAAGCAATACAAAGATTGCCAGAATGATGTATAGAACCGCCATGACCGGCACAAGGATCTGAGTCACGTTTGCAATGCGCTTCAATCCTCCGAAAATAATGATGGCTGTCAGAACAGCCAGGATGATTCCAACGACTGTCCGGCTGGCACCGAATCCTTCTTCCATGGCAATGGAGATGGTATTGGCCTGTACAGAGTTAAACACAAGTCCATAGCAGAATGTGATGACGATGGCGAAAAGGATCCCCATCCATCTCTTGTTCAGCCCTTTTTCCATATAGTAGGCAGGACCGCCGCGGAAGCCGTCTTTGTCTTTGACTTTGAAAATCTGTGCAAGTGTACTTTCCATGAAACTTGATGCACCGCCTAATAGCGCTATCAGCCACATCCAGAAAACTGCTCCGGGACCGCCGGCAGCAATTGCGGATGCTACACCTGCCAAATTCCCCGTCCCTACACGGGATGCTGTACTGATGGTAAAAGCCTGGAAGGATGAAATCCCTCTTTTACCATCGGCAGAAATGGTTGATTTGTCCGTTAGTACGCGGAACATCTCTCCGAAATATCGGAATTGTACAAATTTTGTTCGTATAGAAAAATAAAGACCTAATCCGATAAGTAAAACGATGAGGATGTATCCCCACATGTAGTCGTTTAAAAAGTTGACTACATTTGTCAACATATTCATTGATTCGCCTCCTGAAAAAATTATTTTAAAATAATTTAGTCCATACGTCTTAACTTTACCAAAGGAATATGTATCGTTTCAACCATATGTCGTACCAATTGGATGAACTTCCTATCATTTCCTATTGGAAAGAAAAACTTGAACTATAATTAGTGCCAAATAACATTTTCCCTTAATTTGCTATCTATAAACATAAAAAGAACAAAAGCGTAAGCCCCTTAGTCAGCACTTACCAGCATAAGACGGAACTCGAAGGAGACAAAAAACCGCCATCCCATTAAGGATAGCGGTACGGTAATCTCTTATTCAATCAGCTTGATGACTCAGATGTTTCATCAACCGTTTCAACGTCTTTCCACGTTTTGAGAACTGGTCCTGATTCCGATTCATCTATTATGAATGAACCATTTGAATAGCGGTCGCTGTTTCTGATTGCATCTGTTCGGATAGTTTCGATGCTGCCTTTTTCACATAATACATAAACGATATCATTTTTCGAAACGAGTTCAATCCCTGACACTCGGTGAGGGTTTGATTTTAATTCCCTGAGCATGACGACACCGCGTTTTGCCCGGCTCGTTTTTTCGAATTCTGCCAATTTCATCTTTTTCACAGCACCGCGGTGTGTTACAAGAAGGATGGAAGCTTCGTCAGCAGGATTGAAAGCTTTGCCGCCAACCACGTAATCCCCATCTTTTAAATTGATTCCCTTGACCCCGGCAGCCCTCGCACCAACGATGCTGACTTCCTCTTCACTGAACCAAAGTCCATAACCCAGGTTGGTTGCAAGGAAAAGATCCATCGCACCGTTAGTCTTATGAACATCAATGACCTCGTCGTCCCCTTTTACATTGACCCCTACGAGCGGACGTGAATAACGCTGGGCTTTGTAATTGGAAAGCTCGGTTTTTTTGACCATCCCGTTCTTCGTTATGAACAATAGATAGGCATCTTCTGTGAAATCCTTGATTGGCATTGCTTTGATGATATCTTCATCCCTGTCGATCGGGATCAAATTGGAAATATGCTGGCCAAGGTCTTTCCAACGGATATCAGGAAGCTCATGAACTGGCATGTATAAGTAATTCCCTTTATTCGTGAACAGAAGGAGTACATCCGTCGTATTCATTTCGATCTGTGCAAGAAGTCTGTCCGATTCCTTCATGGCAAGATCCTGGCCGTTTGATGCAGAATATGACCGGAGTGAAGTCCGTTTGATATAGCCGTCATTAGTGACAGTCACCATAACATCTTCGCTTGCGATGAGAACTTCGAGGTTGATCTTGATTTCTTCAATCTCGTCCTCGATTTTTGTTCTTCTGGCATCGGCATATTTCTTTTTGATTTCCTTCAATTCTTTTTTCAGTACTGAAATCAATCGTTTTTCGCTGTTCAGAATTTCGCTGAGTTCTTCGACTTTTTTAGCCAATTCTTCTGCTTCTGCCTGAAGTGCTGTAATATCCGTGTTTGTCAATCTGTAAAGCTGCAAGGAAACGATTGCTTCGGATTGAGCTTCTGTAAATTGGAATTTGGCGATTAAATTATCCTTAGCATCACGCTTATCTTTTGAAGCCCTGATAGTGGAAATGACTTCGTCCAGAATGGAAAGTGCCTTCATCAGGCCTTCAACGATATGCTGTCTTTCGCGTGCCTTTCCTAAATCGTATTCCGAACGCCGGGTAATGACTTCTTTCTGATGTTCGATGTACGCATCGAGCAGCTGGCGGACGCCCATTAGCTTCGGACGCTGGTTATGTATGGCAACCATGTTGAAGTTATAAGGAACTTGGAGATCGCTGTTTTTGTAAAGGTAATTTAATACACCTGCAGCATCAGCATCTTTTTTAAGTTCGATGACAATGCGAAGTCCCTGCCGATCGGTTTCATCGCGTACTTCCGATATCCCTTCGACTTTTTTGTCGACACGGAGTTCATCCATCTTTTTGACAAGATTGGCTTTGTTGACTTCATAAGGGATTTCTGTCACAACGATCTGCTGTCTGCCGCCTCTTTGGTCTTCAATTTCTGCTTTGCCCCGAATTACGATTTTGCCTTTTCCTGTTTCATAGGCCTTTTTAATGCCGTCTTTCCCTTGGATGATGCCTCCTGTCGGGAAGTCAGGGCCTTTGATGACCGTCATGATGTCATCTACCGAACATTCAGGATCGTCAAGCCTCATGATGACCCCATCAATGACTTCATCAAGATGATGCGGCGGGATTTCCGTTGCATACCCAGCCGAAATACCAGTGGATCCATTCACCAATAGGCTTGGGAAGCGTGCTGGCAGGACAGTTGGTTCATTGGACGTATCGTCAAAGTTTGGAATGAATTCGACTGTCCGTTTGTCGATATCCCTTAACAATTCGGATGAAATGGATGAAAGTCTTGCTTCTGTATAACGCATTGCTGCGGGTGGATCACCGTCGATGGATCCGTTGTTCCCATGCATTTCAACCAATAAATTGCGCAGCTTCCATTCCTGGCTCATCCGCACCATCGCGTCATAGACGGAAGTATCACCATGCGGATGATAGTTCCCGATGACGTTTCCGACGGTCTTGGCTGATTTACGGAAACCTTTATCTGCTGTATTGCCCTCTACGTGCATTGCATAGAGGATGCGGCGCTGCACCGGTTTGAGTCCGTCACGGGCATCCGGCAGCGCACGTTCTTGAATAATATATTTACTGTACCGTCCAAAACGGTCGCCTAGGACATCCTCTAGTGGAAGGTCTTGAAATTTCTCAACTGTTGACATGATCGATTATACCTCCTCAGCGACCAAGATATTTTCATTTTCAAGGATATTCTGATCTTCTTCGAGTCCAAACGCCACATTGCTCTCGATCCATTTGCGGCGCGGCTCCACTTTGTCGCCCATCAATGTCGTGACTCGGCGTTCTGCCCTGGCAGCATCGTCGATCCTGACGCGGATCAATGTCCTGGAGTCAGGATTCATCGTCGTATCCCATAGCTGATCGGCATTCATTTCTCCAAGTCCTTTGTAGCGCTGGATCATGTAGCCTTTTCCAACTTTCTTGATGGCGCCCTGTAATTCATCATCTGTCCAAGCATATTCGATGACTTCCTTCTTGCCTGTTCCTTTGCTGACCTTATAAAGCGGAGGAAGGGCAATATAAATCTTGCCTGCTTCGATCAATGGCTTCATATAGCGATAGAAGAATGTCAGCAGCAATACTTGGATATGCGCACCATCCGTATCGGCATCTGTCATGATGACCACTTTATCGTAATTAATATCTTCAATATTGAACTCTGGTCCAACACCCCCGCCGATAGCGTGGATGATGGTGTTGATCTCTTCATTTTTAAAGATATCCGCAAGTTTGGCTTTTTCTGTATTGATGACTTTACCCCTGAGCGGCAGGATTGCCTGGAAGCGGCGGTCCCGTCCTTGCTTCGCCGATCCACCAGCTGAATCTCCCTCGACGAGATACAATTCATTTTTTTGCGGATTGCGGGACTGGGCAGGCGTCAATTTACCGGAAAGAACCGTGTCGGAACGCTTCTTTTTCTTTCCATTGCGGGCTTCTTCCCTTGCTTTTCTGGCTGCTTCCCTCGCTTGGGCCGCTTTGATGGCTTTTTTAATCAGGAGGGTGCTGACATCATTGTTTTCTTCAAGGAAATAAGATAAATGCTCGGAAACAACGGAATCCACCGCTGACCTTGCTTCACTTGTCCCAAGTTTCCCTTTCGTCTGTCCCTCGAATTGGAGAAGTTCTTCCGGGATCCTGACGGAAACGATTGCTGACATTCCTTCGCGGATATCTGTTCCTTCAAGATTTTTATCCCGCTCCTTCAATAGGCTGACTTTGCGTGAAAATTCATTGAAGACACGGGTCATGGCTGTCTTTGCTCCCGCTTCATGAGTCCCGCCGTCCTTTGTCCGCACGTTGTTTACGAAGGAAAGAACGTTCTCAGAGAAGCCGTCGTTGAATTGGAATGCGAATTCGACTTCAATTCCATTCGCTTCCCCTTCAATGAATACAACTGGATGGAGGACATCCTTTTCTTCATTCAAGTACTGAACAAACGCTTCAATTCCGCTTTCATAGTGAAAAACGTCCTGTTGATCATGGCGTTCATCGATGATTTCGATTTTTAAGCCTTTGAGCAGGAAGGCTGATTCTCTCAGACGTTCACAAAGTGTGTCATAGTTGTACGTCGTGGTGCTGAATATAGTGGGATCCGGTTTGAAATGAATGGTTGTCCCGCTATGTTTGCTTTTCCCGATCTTTTCCAAGGTCGTTTCCGGCTTGCCGCCATGGCTGAATTTTTGCTGATAAGTGAAGCCATCCCGATTGATTGTAACAACCAGCCATTCGGATAGGGCATTAACTACAGAGGCACCCACACCGTGCAATCCTCCGCTCGTCTTGTACCCGCCTTGTCCAAATTTACCTCCAGCATGAAGGACGGTGAAAATGACTTCCGGCGTCGGCTTGCCTGATTTATGCATTCCTGTAGGCATCCCGCGTCCTTTATCCTGGACTGAGATGCTGTTGTCTTTATGTATTTTCACAATTATATGATCCCCGTATCCGCCTAGTGCTTCATCAACGGAGTTATCTACGATTTCATAGACTAGATGGTGCAGTCCTCTGCCGTCTGTGGAGCCGATGTACATCCCAGGGCGCTTCCTGACTGCCTCGAGGCCTTCCAAAACCTGAATGGCATCATCATTATAGTCGAATAAATCCTGTTTAGTGGCCACGTGCATTCCCCTTTCAAAACAAAAACAACAACGAACGAGTGTTCGTTACCTTCAATTGTAGCATATTTTTTATGTCTTATTGTACTGTTTTCTGGCGTTTTGGCAAATCCCTTAGAAAAAGGCAGCTGCCAAAATCCGATTTTTAAATACGGTTAAACCCAAAACGAAAGCAAGCGAAATCTTTACGCTTGCTTGGTCAGCAGGTTATTTCGTAAGAGCATGTTCCACCTTGATGCAGCGATCCATAATAACAGTATAACCTTTTTTCGCTAAGAATTCATAGGCTTCCTCATTTGCCACTCCGAGCTGGGCCCAAAAAACATCCGCATCTATTTCATCAAATTCCTTTGCAATGGCCGGCAGGAATTCAGAACGCCTGAAGATATTCACAATGTCGATATGCCCTTCGATGTCTTTTAAAGTCGGCACCGCTTTCATTCCAAGGACCTGTGAAACATTCGGATTCACCGGTATGATTTCATAGCCGGCATCCTGCATGGCTTTGGATACCGCATAAGAAGTGCGTTCAGGCTGATCGCTCAGTCCCACTACAGCGATTCTTTTTGATTTTTTTAAAATAACACCGATCTCTTCCCTGGATGGATTGTTAATTGGCATTTGATGAGTCCCCTTTCAGCAAGTAAGGTTTTCGTTTGAATTATCGCACCTAGTTAAGTTGGTGAAATATTCCTTCTTTTTTTAGAGTAAGGCAAGTTTTGCCGTTGTGCAAGTTTTCTTTTAGGCTCTTTTCTCGAAATTTGCTCCTTTAGCTATTAAAACAGGATTACTTATGCAATATAGTCATGGAATTCAGCTGGAATAGAGCCTGGATACTTTCATTTCAACGTGCAAAACGAGTATTCTTACGTTAAAATCGGCTTTAAGATTTTAACAACGTTTTTATAAACAGCCCTCTTTTATAAGAAAAAGGGAAACGACAGGCGTTTTCCCTTTTTTAGAACCATTATTTTTTGATTAATC